>JAGXIC010000038.1 GCA_024635875.1 Pricia sp. | reverse complement strand
TATAGCTTGGTCAGTGCCCACTTGTATAATCCTGCGGATTTTCTAAAGTCAGGTCTTATTTGGAGAGGCTCGTGCCGAAACACGAGACATCTCATATAATCAAAATTGTGCCATTCTGAGGTAACCTATACAAAAAACGAAATTCAGATGAAAATATTAACTAAACTCGAAAACAGTCTGGATTCACACATAGTTACCGTACAGTCGAATGAAACTGTTCAAGAACTTTCAATACCAAGTAAATCAACAGGATTTGGGTCTTCGATAAATGGTGGAGAATTCCTGTTGCTCTCTTTAGCAACTTGCTTTTGCAATGATATTTACAGGGAAGCGAAGAAAAAAGGAATTAACGTTACGAATGTTTTAGTTGAAGTGTCGGGAGAATTTGCCGCTGAAGGAGAACCTGGATTTAATATTACGTATAGTTCCGAATTAAAAGGAGATGCTTCTGACGAAGAATTAAGAAAGCTAGTTGCTCACACGGATAAGGTTGCTGAAATTCAAAATACGTTGAGGACTGGCATTTCAGTAACTTTAACATCAAAGAGTTAAAAAACTACCACACAGGAATGCGAAAGCAGCCAGCGAAGCGACATGGCTGATTATACAACATTCAATCGGACAACCCCACTTTATGAGAAGTGCGTGAAACTATTAGAAAATGCAGTTACTGAAAATAAAGCACGCCCAGTAAATTTAGCTTACCTGACCGACAGAATAGCTGTATCTGAAGGCAAACCGCAACTTTAAAGAAAAAATGAAATTGACGAATGGCGAAGAAAGACAGGTTGGATAAAATGACACTATCCCATTGACTTACAGGAATTATTTTCTACCTTCATTTGAAAATTGTAGATTTAAATAAAGAATTACGATTTTTCCTCCTAAAAGCACCATTCGTAAACTTTTCATATCGATTCATACCGAAAAAACTGCAGTTCATACATCCCTTGGCATCGGTCTTTTTAAATTTGAGTATTTTGCGCCTGCTTTTTTGGCCATTTTCCAAACAATCAAAAATAGTATCCAAAACCACCAAACCATTTAATCAATACAAATAGGGTCTTTAAACAGGAACGGTCCATGATCAAAATCGACGAATACAAGCCTTCCCTGGGGCATCGGGCACTTACAAAGCGCGAAGGCGAAATAATAGCATTGGTAAAACAGGGCCTGAGCACCAAAGAAATTGCGTGGTATCTCAACATCAGCCACAACACGGTGCGGAATACGAAAAGCAGGTTGTTCGAAAAATTCCAGGTAAACAATACGGTCGAACTGTTAAATATGACCGCTTGATCATTTTGTCATTGAACCGATTTCGGACATACCGGAAGATAAAAAGCAAAAAGCGATCGAACTGCTCGTCAAAGGGAGCAAATGGCTGATAAGCATAAATTTTTTGGATCGGGTTCTTTGGAAGATGAAAAGAAATCACGGTTTAAGTATCAGCCAAACAGATTTTATAGGTTCTAAATATGCCCTCATGATCAACATACAGGATTTTATCGGGAACAGCAACATATTCAAAAAATTTGAGGTGGACGACCTGCTTTTCGTCGAAATCGTGTGCCCCGTTGAAGACGATGCATCCAAAACCAATTTGTGGTGGCACCACAATTTCTTTGCCTATGCCATTTCAGGATCAATGGTATTGAAAACGCTCAAGGATGAATATATCTTCAGGGCGGGCGAATGCATCTTTTCCAAAAAGGGGAGCATTATTTCGGCCCGGCATCTTGTTCAAGAGGACTTTTGCGAGCTGCGGGTCTTTGTTCCGGATGATTTTATAAGGTCCGTTTTTCAAAAACATAGGATATCGTTGATCGGGGCGGGGGCCGAAGAAAAAACCGATACGCTCATCCCCCTGGCCATTGATGACGTTCTTGAAGTTTATTTTCAATCGTTGATCACCTATTTTTCCCAGCTTGCCCCTCCGCCCAAATCGCTCCTCAAATTAAAGTTCGAGGAACTGATGGTGAATATTCTTTCCAACAACAAACATAGGTCGCTGAAATGTTTTTTTAGTTCGCTGTGCCAATCGACGAAGCCCTCGATCAAAGAAATTATGGAAGCTAATTTTTTGAGCAATCTGTCCCACGAAAATTTCGCCCGGCTGTGCAGCAGGAGCCTATCGGCATTCAAGGAGGAATTTAAAAATATTTTCCGGACCTCGCCCGGTAAATGGCTACTAAAAAAACGTCTGGAATACAGTCGTTATTTACTGGAAACCACTGATAGCAATATCGCGGAGATCTGTTATGCAAGCGGTTTCGAAAACATCTCGCACTACAACAGGGTGTTTAAGCATAAATATGGCCTTCCTCCCGGCAGGTTTAAAATTCAAAAAACGCTCCAACCACGGAAAAAATAGTGTTGGCTTCATAGCAAAGTTTTTTGACTTTTCAGCAAATCCTTTCTTTTACTATCCTCATAATTTTGTCTTCAGGTTTGCGCCTTGATAGCTCTGCCCAATGGGTTTATACGAACATTTTTAGTGCTATTGAAATATCGGGATTGCACTTGTAGGTTTTTATGCCTGTCCTGAAATTTCAATAAAATGAACTTGGCCGCGGACTGGAACAATTTAAGTCGAATCAAAAAAATTAGGACATGAAAATTTCAAAAGTATTATCCGTCGGTATTATATTGTTTGCGTCCGGCACAGTTTTATTCAGTAATGTTGGTTGTCAAACAGATGATTTTTTGGGCACTCCCGTCAAAAAATATCCTCCAGATGTGGCCACCGCATGGATAAATATGCAGCGGAAGCTATTTGTCGGTACCGAGGGTATACTGCCCCATGTTGCCGGCCGTACGTATGCGTATATGGGGCTTACCATGTATGAGTCCATCGTACCCGGTATGGAGGATTATCGATCCATTGCCCCGCAGCTCAATGGGGACCTAACATTCCCCGTCGTTCGGCACGCAAAGAAATACCATTGGCCGGCCAGCGCCAATGCAGCGTTGGCATTTATGCTCAAAAATTTGTTGCCCCATACCACCCCGGAACTGTTAAAGTCCGTTGACTCATTGGAGGCAGATTTTTACGGCAAATTTCAAACGGATGCCGATGCAGAAATCTTGCAACGGTCCGCCGATTTCGGCAAGCAAATAGCCATGTCCATTTTTGAATGGTCCAAAACCGATGGCGGTCATGAGGCCTATAAAAATCCGTTTTCCGATACGTTTGTCCCCCCGATCGGGCCGGGGCAATGGGAATCCACGGGAGAATTTCCTTTTGATGAACCGGTCTATCCGTATTGGGGCGACAACCGCACGTTTATTCCCGGTCTTGCCGATGCCACACAACCGCCCCCTCCTCCCACGTATTCGGAAGAACCAGGGTCGGATTTCTATAATGCGGTGAATGAAATCTATACCATGTCCTTATCCCTTAGCCAGGAAGATTCGTTGACCGCAAAATTCTGGGCGTATGAACTGCTCAGCCCTGACGAAGTAACCGTGCATGATGATGTTTCCCATGCGGCCAATTTCGTGACCCAAATGATAGCCTTGAAAGATCTTTCCCTACAGGAAGCGGCCGTTTTGTACTGCAAACATGCCATTGCAATGAACGATGCCGGTATCTCCAGTGTAAAGGCAAAGTTTCATTATAACCTGGTGCGGCCAATAACCTATATCCGAAATGTACTGGGCCATACCGAATGGAAGCCAGTCGTGGCCACCCCACCGTTTCCCGAATACCCATCGGCTCATGCGGTCATCTCCCGGGCCAGTGCTGCCATACTGGAAAATGAGTTCGGACAGGATTTCGAATTTACCGATCATAGTTTCGACAATACCTATGGGCCACGTCATTTCGATTCGTTCGAAGCGTATGCCAAAGAAGCCGCATTTTCCCGTTTATTGGCGGGCATCCATTACCGCTTTGCCATGGATGAAGGCCTGAAGCAGGGTATAGAAGTAGCTGCGAGGGTAAATAAATTAAAGTTTAAAAAATAAGGGCTGTTAAGCAACATAAAATAGACACAGCATTAAATGACCCATTTACGAATATTTGAAAGTTTAAATCAAAACAATTATCATCATGAAAACAGAAAAAGAAGTTACGACCGTTACGATCAAAGAAAACAACGCAGCATCCGAACAAAATAAAAGTTTGGTCCGCGGGGCCATTGAGGAAATATGGAATAAGGGTAATTACGAAAACATCGAGGAAGTTGTCTCCCGTGATTTTATTGTCCATGCCGATACGCCCGATGAAGAAATCCACGGACCAGAGGGCGCTAAACAATGGTTCACCCAATTACGGGAAGCGTTCCCCGACATCCAATTCACAATTATTGACCAAATCGCGGAAGAGGACAGGGTAGTGACCCACTGGACCGCAAGCGGTACGCACAAAGGGGAGTTCAAGGGTATTCCGCCCACTGGTAAGCAGTTTATCGTGACCGCCATTGATATTGATCGGATTGTGAACGGCAGGGTTGCGGAATGCTGGACCAATATGGATGAGTTGGGTCTTTTGAGGCAACTTGGGGTTATCTCTGTATAGGGCATTTGGGTTATACTCGATCCGGATTTCTATCCGGATCGAGTATAATCTGATTTGAATACGGCCTCCAATGGAAGGTAAAAACAATCTTCACTTTAAAAATTGCCGCTTGTAAGGGTTTAATGTCGATTCACACAAGATACTCGACATTCCATACATCTTTTGTTTATGCTTTTTAAATTCGAATTATCTTCGTACTTGATTTTTAGCGGTTTGAAACAGCTAAATTTTCCATGTAAATAACATCCGAAACTTAAGGGACCAGTAGATTAAAACAGATTTTCCATATAACCCTATTAAAAGGGCGACCATGGGAAATGGTATTGTCGAATTTACCGAAAAAAGATGTTAAGAATTGGATATCCTTATCTTCTGCACATACATCTTTTTTACATACCCACAACGTTGTTTGAACAATACGTAGGGTTTGCAAAAAGGCATTTTTCTTATGTAACCAAGTCGAACTTATCCGAAAAATAAAAAAATAGATGCCAAAACATAGTGAATTTTGCCCTATATACGCTTGGCCGAGTATGCGCGGTTATGTGCCCGAAGCCTTTCCTCCTTTAAGGCCGATTTTTATGAGATTTATAAGATAAACCCTGGGAAATGGCTTATCCATAAAAGATTGGAATACGCCAAATTCCTCATTGAGACCACGGATAAGGCCATTAACGACGTAACCTTTGAAAGCGGTTTTAAAAACACCTCCCATTTCGTTAGGACATTTAAGGATGCCTACGGAAATCCTCCGCTTCACCATCGCATGGCCGTAAGTTAGGCTATGGATATCACTTTCATTAAAATAACTTTTCAGAACATTTTTAAAACCTTAGAGTAAATTCCCGTTGCAAGTTTCCCAATACCTTCGCCTCCGTTGGTCCATGGAAGGTCCGTGGACATGAATTTAATCATTTTTAAAACAAAAGTAACATGGAACCACAAGTAAAGGAAAAGTCCAAAAAGCTGGAAGGGCTTGATGAAGTTTTTAAAGGATGTGCCGAGAGAGCATCCAAATATGATCGTGAAAACCAATTTTTCACAGAAGATTTTGAGGAGCTAAAAAAAGTGGGCTACCTGACAATGCCCCTCCCAAAAGATTTTGGGGGCTATGGAATGAATCTGCACGAAGTAGGACGAAAACAACGGGAACTGGCCTATCATGCTGCTCCTACGGCCCTTGGCCTGAACATGCATCTCTATTGGATAGGCCTGGCAGCCGATCTATGGCGGCAAGGGGATACTTCCCTGGAATGGATCTTGACCGAAGCTGCCAAGGGGGGAATTTTTGCCGCTGGACATGCCGAAAGCGGAAACCACCTCCCGGTACTCCACAGCACCACCAAGGCGGAAAGGGTAAAGGGCGGGTACAAGTTTACCGGTCATAAACAATTTGGCAGTCTTTCACCGGTCTGGACTTTTATGGGACTGCACGGAATGGATAACAGCGATCCACAAAATCCAAAGATCGTCCATGCCTTTATGCCAAGAAATTCCGAAGGATTCGAGATCAAACAGACCTGGGACAATGTTTTGGGCATGCGGGCCACAAGAAGCGATGACACTATTTTGAACGGAGTTTTCGTTCCCGATAAATATATTGTCAGGGTGCTACCAGCAGGCTTTAAAGGTGCGGATGCCTATTTGTTGGGAGTTTTTGCATGGGCCCTTATGGGTTTTGGTAATGTCTATTGCGGACTTGCGGAAAATGCCTTCGACCTTATCCTTTCCAAAATCCAGAACAAAAAATCTTTGCCGTTTCCCAACGGGATGAAAAGCCATCCCTTTGTACAGAGCGAGATCGCCAAAATGTATATGAAGCTTGAAGCCATACGGGCGCATCTGGATGCGGTAACCATGGATTGGGCCAACGGGGTGGACCATGGGGCCATGTGGACGCTCAAGATCATCAATGCCAAGCGGCATGTCGTTGAAAAGGCATTTGAGATCGTCCGGTCGGCATTCGAGATTTCGGGCGGATATGGCATTTTCCCTGTGTCCGGCATAGAACGGCTGTACCGTGATGCAAGTATCGGCATCCTGCACCCAGCCAACGCTTTGGTGACCGAGGAAATAACCGGGGGTGCCCTATGTGGTTCCGATCTGGATGCCCAGCCTAGATGGGGATAGTGTAAACCTATCTTTCCTTGTTCTGGCCAATTGTATACGAACAATGCGATCCACACAGGATTTCCGGCATTCCGTACATCCCATTTTTCGGTTTTCTAGATTCCAATTATCTTGCCTATATTTTTTAGTCGCACAGTAACAACTAAAAGTGGCTAGCTCTATAAATGGTCACAACTTAAGATAACTTCCAAATAAATGTGAGGGATGAAACCACTGAATAGCATCTTCCTTTTTGCTTGTTTTTTAGTTTTAACAGTAAATATCGGGTGTAAAAACAAGAAGGCCAGCCCCGATCTAAATTTGGCATCTATCGACCTTGCAAGAGGGGAGCTCCTACTCTGTGGCAACGGGCAATTTGGCGAAATAAGCTTCCCATTGTCATGCAATAATGAAACCCAGCAAGCCTTCAATCTTGCCATTGCCCTGTTGCATTCCTTCGAGTACAAGGAAGCGGAAAAAGCTTTTGCCAAAGTAATCGATACCGACCCGGAATGTGCCATGGCCTATTGGGGCGTGGCCATGAGTATGTATCATTCCCTTTGGTCCCCGCCGACCAAAAAAGAAATGGAAAAGGGCTCAAAGTCACTTGAAATTGCGAAAACCTTGACCAAAACGCAGCGGGAACAACAGTATGTAGATGCCATTGGGGCTTATTATAAAGACTGGGATTCCGTTGACCATAAAACAAGGAGTTTGTTATATGAAAAGAAAATGGAAACCATTTATAATAACAACAAGGAAGATATCGAAGCGGCCGTTTTTTACGCTTTGGCGTTAAATTCCACGGCCGACCCCACAGATAAGAGCTATGCGAACCAGTTAAAAGCCGGTAAGATCTTGGAAGGATTTTTTCCGGGCCATCCCGATCATCCGGGGATCGCACACTACCTCATCCACAATTATGACTATCCCGAACTTGCCGAAAAGGCGTTAAGTACGGCAAGAAGGTACGCTGAAATTGCCCCGGCCTCGGCCCATGCCCAACATATGCCCTCTCATATTTTTACGCGCCTTGGACTTTGGGACGAGTCGATCCGGTCCAATTTAAATTCTGCATCTTCCGCCCGATGTTACGCAGAAGAGAGCCAAATGGCAGGGCATTGGAACCAGGAAATCCATGCCCTCGATTATTTGGTTTATGCCTATTTACAACAGGGGGACAATGTAAAAGCGAACGAACAATATAAATATTTGAAAACCATGTATGATGTGAATCCAGCTGATATTGCTTCTGCGGTATATCCGTTTGCTGCCATCCCGGCGCGAATTGCCCTGGAAAACAAGCAATGGGCCGTAGCCGCCAACATCAAGCCCCATGCATCGGAATTGGATTGGGAACAATTTCCCTGGCAAAAAGCCATTGTACATTTTGCCAGGGCGATTGGCTCCGCTCGTTCCGGGGATATTGTATCCGCAGAAAAAGAGGCGGATACGCTTCAATCCTTACATGAACAATTAGTAACTATAAAGGATGAATACAAAGCGAAACAGGTGCTGATCCAAATCAAGGCATCGCAAGCTTGGATATCTATGGCAAAGGGCAATCCCAAGCAAGCGATCGCCTACATGGCCGAAGCTACCAATATGGAAGAAAATACCGCCAAACACCCTGTAACTCCGGGTGAAGTATTGCCGGCAAGAGAACTTTTAGGTGATATGTTTTTGGAGATAGATAAACCTCAGAAGGCCTTGGAATCCTATGAAATCGACCTGAAACTGCATCCCAATAGGTTTAATGGTATCTACGGGGCGGCGCTTGCTGCAAAGCAATCAGGAAATCGGGAAAAGGCAAGGATGTATTTTGAAAAATTGGTGAAGCTAGCCGAAAATTCCAATAACGATAGGCCAGAAATAAGTGAGGCGAAAGCGTTTTTAGGGCGTAACAAAATAGCAACCTGACTAATGGGCCTAAAATTCCTAAAGGGAAAATATTACGCTTTTACCATGGTTGCAGTATTTATTTTGGCCTGCGATCAAAAGTCGGAAAAGCAATTGCCTGTTTATAATCCCTCGGATATCAATCCAGCTTTGGTCGATAAAAGTATGCAGGGTACAGATGAAAACCATACCGTTTCCGATTTTGAACTCATCAATCAAAACGGAAAAACAATAACCCAAAATGAGTATCGGGACAAAATCTATGTGGTTGATTTCTTCTTTACCCGCTGCCCGAGCATTTGTCCTGTTATGACCGATAATATGATTAAACTTCAAAAGACCTTTTTGAATAACAGCGAGGTTATGCTCCTATCCATTTCGGTGACCCCGGAAATGGACAGCGTTCCAGTATTACGTGAATATGCGGATAATAAAGGAGCTATAGATTCAAAATGGAACATTGCGACGGGCGGCAAAAAACATATATATGAATTGGCACGCAAAAGTTATTTTGCCGTTGTGGAACAAGGCGATGGCGGATTACAGGATTTTATACATACCCCGAATTTCATATTGATAGATAGGAAAAAACAAATAAGGGGCATTTACAACGGCACCGATGAC
>JAGXIC010000037.1 GCA_024635875.1 Pricia sp. | reverse complement strand
GGACAGAATCGTAGGCGGACTTGAGAAAAAGAACAAAATTATCACGGTAGGTGAGAAAGAAACCATTGCCTATCACGAGGCCGGCCACGCTACGGTGAGCTGGATGTTGGAACATGCCTCACCTCTTGTGAAGGTAACGATAGTACCCCGAGGGCAGTCACTGGGTGCTGCGTGGTATTTGCCCGAAGAACGCTTGATTGTTCGACCTGAACAGATGTTAGGCGAAATGTGCGCTACCATGGGGGGTAGGGCTGCAGAAAGGGTGGTTTTTGACAAGATATCGACCGGCGCCCTGAGCGATCTCGAAAAAGTGACCAAACAGGCACGAGCCATGGTTACCATTTATGGACTTAATGAGGAAATAGGAAACCTTACCTATTACGATTCCTCAGGTCAGGATTCCTACGGATTTTCGAAACCTTATAGTGAGGATACGGCTCGGAAAATCGATGGCGAAATATCGAAAATAATCGAAGAACAGTACGAAAGAGCCATCCAAGTACTGACGAAACATAAAGATAAGCTTACTACTTTGGCAGAAAGACTCTTAGACAAAGAGGTTATCTTTAAAGAAGACCTTGAAAAAATATTCGGCAAACGGCCTTTTGATAAGGAATTCGATAAACTGGGGCAAGAAACAATCGATAAAAAAGAGGAAAATGTTACGAAACCTGCTGAGGAAGACACTTTAGAGAACGAGGCGAAAGAAAATAAAATATAAAATTTATCGTTGTTCTTTAATCAAGGACAGTTACACTGAGATTTACATTATTTAATGGGGCTATTTGACAAACTATTCGGTGGCGGTAAACAGAAGAAAATTTCCAAAGAGACTGCGGAGACCAGAGGCGCCCATATGCCCGATCTGAACATACCCGTTGACGAAAAATTTACTATCCATTTTAAAAAGAACGGTGGCAAGTTTCTCTATTGCGATTCGTTTGCCGAAATCTCACAGGCACTTCGAAATATTATTGGGGAAAACGATTGGCAAAACCATTCCTTTTATGCGCTTGACCCCAAACTGCGGGAAAGATTTTCTAAAGAGAATGTAAGATTTATCGATAACAGCAAACTGAGTGAAGTTTTCTTTACTACTTGCGAACACCTCATCGCCCAAAACGGTTCGATTTTGGTCTGTTCCAACCAATTGATGGACAACAAGCTGAATGAACTCCCCTATAATGTTATCGTTTTTGCCACTACCAGTCAACTGGTGGAATCTATCGGAGAGGGTCTAAAGACTATTAAAAAGAAATATGGTCACAACATTCCAGCGAATATCACCACATTAAAACACTTTCGAGCGAACAAAGAGAACTCCGACGACTTTTTGACCTATGGCAGTAGCTCCAAAAATTTGTATCTTTTGCTTTTAGAAGATTTATAATAGAACATCTGAGGCATGAGGGAAATTTTAAGGCGTTCGCTTACCGGGGCAGTGTATATTATACTCCTCCTTTCCGCCGTTTTTTTAAGCTCGGACGCATTCGATTTTCTCTTTATGGTTTTTGGGCTCGCCTGCCTCAATGAATACAAGAAATTAGTAGGATTGGAGGGGCGGTATATTTACATGGCCTATCTAGCCCTTTGGTGGGCGTTTATCTATTTCGTAACCGATATGTGGTTGGTATATGTACTCTTATTCTGCACACTGACCGTTAATTTTCTTCTTTTGTACTATCTTTTTTCCAAAAAAGAGAAATTGTTCAATACCTTTCAGAAATTTATAATCGGTTTATTCTATATCGGAGGCGGCTGCATTTTCTTAACCATGATTCCATATACCGACGATGACTTCGTTAAATTTCTCATCATCGGTATTTTCCTTCTCATTTGGGTCAGCGATTCGTTCGCCTATATCGTCGGACGTTTGTTCGGGCGAACGAAATTGTTTTCAAGGGTTTCGCCTAAAAAGACAATCGAAGGTGCTTTGGGAGGATTGGTATTTGCTTTGGCTACAGCGTATCTTCTGGCGAAGTACGAGCCTATAATCACACCGTTGCAATGGCTTGTTCTGGCCACCATTATCGTAGTTTCCGGCGGTTTGGGAGATTTGGTAGAATCTAAATTAAAAAGAGGTGCCGGAGTAAAGGACAGCGGTGCCATTCTACCGGGACACGGAGGTATGCTTGATCGTTTGGACAGTTTAGTGTTCGCCGCCCCTTTCGCTTATCTAACCTTAAATATTTTCGCCCATGTTTCATAGAGAAGGCCAAAAAATAATATTGATTACCTTTTTTATCGTATCCGTTATAATACTGGTATCGCAATTCTATGTTAACATCGAATGGCTGCGTTGGGGGCTTCAAATTGCAGCCTTGATTTTATTAGTGCTCATATTACAGTTCTTTCGTAATCCGACCCGAAAAGTTGTAAAAAATTTCGATGAAATATTGGCACCGGTTGATGGCAAGGTAGTAGTTATCGAAGAAGTGGAAGAGACTGAGTTTTTCAACGAAAAACGTAAGCAGGTTTCCATTTTCATGTCACCGGTCAACGTACATGTCACCCGTTACCCGGCAAGTGGAACTGTCAAATACTCCAAATACCATCCCGGGAAATATCTTGTCGCTTGGCATCCCAAATCGAGTACTGAGAATGAACGCACCACAGTGGTCATAAAAACTCCGAAATTCGGCGATATTCTTTACCGTCAGATTGCGGGAGCTATGGCGCGGCGTATCGTAAACTATGCCGAAGAAGGTGAAAACGTACAACAAGGCGATGATGCCGGATTTATAAAATTCGGATCGCGTGTCGATTTATTCCTACCTTTGGATTGTGCGATAACCGTAAAACTCAATCAAAATGTAACGGGCGCAAAAACCTGTATAGCTGCCGTCGTCGTTAAAAAGGATGAAGAACGAGAAATTACATACTAATTTTGCGCTGGCGGTCGAGTTCGTAAACAACTACACCGAACCCATGCCCGCCGATCTTCTCTTAAAACTTTATGCCTACTTCAAAATCGCGAACAAAAATTACGACAATCCAGGAAGTAGCACCCCGCTTATAAATGCCTTCAAGGCCAATGCCCTGATCCAGGCAAATAATATGAGCCGAGACGATGCGATGAAGGCCTATGTGAAGTTGGTGAAGAACGAGGTGATGAAATGAAAAATTACAAATCCTAAAATAAGCCTGCACACGTTGGTGATTGTCAGATAGTCCGTGAGCAGCGAAAAATCTATTTTTCATAAACTCATAAACTTTTTTTATTAAACTCCTAAACTAATAAACTCCCTAAACTTTTTTATTTAATCTTGACCTTTTATTTTACGCATGGACTTTTATTCATATAAATCATCCAAATCGGCCTGACAAAGCTCGAACATAAAATTTCCCATTTTTTGTGTGACGTCGGTAAAAAATCGTTCGCCTTTTTCTTTGGTGGATTTATGGGGATTGCCAACGCCCGTATCCTCACTTATCTTAGACCACTGTCGCTCCGCCCAGACCCATCCTTCCGAAAAGGATTTTATTTTGTAACCTTTGGATGCCCCGTCGCCCCATTTATCCTTCGGAAGTACCAAATCGGGATGCAGATGCAACATCAAACTGGTCTCCATCTCATCGGCATGGTCGCCCTTTTCCTCAAAGTAATCTTTTTTGTTCAATGCCTGTGCCCAAAAGCAAAAACTGATAAACATCTTTGGAAATTTAAGACCGATTTCCCTTACCATGGGCTTGAAATTATTTCCGCCATGACTGTTGAAAATCAATAATTTATAAATCCCCTGTCGGTTTAGTACCTCAATGATATCCGATAGAATTGCGTACTGGGTACTTGGGTTCAAGTTAATATCAAGGTAAATATCGGATTGACCGGTATTTACGCCAAACGGGAGTGTCGGCAAAACAATGACCTTTCCGCCTTTTTCCCAAGCCATCCTGGCGGATTCCGCCGCAAGGGCATCTGCTTCATAATTGTCAGTGGCGTAAGGTAAATGGTAGTTATGGGCTTCGGTCGCGCCCCAAGGTAAAACGGCCAAATCAATCTCGGCATCCTTTAGGGCTTTCCAATTGGTTTCGGCAAGAATATAGGGTCTCATGGTCGTTTTTTAATTTCTGGATTCCCAAAATCATTCAAAAGGTCCGACCATAATATGCGCCCTGAAGGTGCCGGGATCCATTAGCCAAGGCATTCCCTTTTCATGTGGCTTATCGGGCAGTCCGGTTGATTCCGTGGTGGCAAATGGGGTGTAGATGACATAGCGGTACTGTGCGTCGCCCAGTTCGCCCGTTGTTTTGTCGTAAGCCCCATCGGTGCCATAATAGACGTAAAGCATACTGGGCTCCTTGGGCAATTGCAATTCGCCAGACTCGACCTCTGCTCCTCTGATTTTCTCCCTTTCTTCGGCATCCTTGCCTTCAGCCGCTAGTTCGCGCCCCCGTTTCATAAATGGTTCCAATTTTTTGGAGTAACAGGATACACTAATTCCTTCTTTTGTAGGATTATCGGCCAAACAGACCAAATTATTGGTTCCATCGCGCAATACCGCCATTTCACCATTTTCGTCGTAACCGTATACCATTGCACCCGCCCTGTCCGCTTCAGGTGCAGGAAGTGTAGCCGTCTTTATCTGGATTTCGACGGGAAGGATTTCGGGTTTATTCTTTTCTTGGCATGCCAAAGGCATAAAAGCAAGAATCAATGTTAGGGAAAATAATTTTTTCATGGTATTTTGTTTTACATAAATATATAAAATCCATCTGTTTTTTGTTGCCCTATCACATGGGATTCTTTTTCGAATCCGAAAATAAAATCGTTAAATTCACCTCTGGTGTCCGTTTGCGACGCGTTCCACCAACCCTGACCGACGGCGAGGCTTTTATCTAAACCTATTTTAGGCTACCAAGACTTTTCTCCAAAGTCTCGATCTTTGCCTCCGCATCCGCCTGCTTTTTGCGTTCCATGTCGATTACCTGCTCAGGTGCATGGTTGACAAAGCGTTCGTTGGAGAGCTTTTTTTGTACGAAATTCAAGAAGCCTTTAGTGTACTTCAGCTCCTCTTCGATTTTTTTTATTTCGGCCTCCACGTCGATGGCACCGCTTATCGGAATAAAATATTCGTTACTCTTTACCCGAAAGGATAGCGCACCGTCAACCGAGGCATCTACATATAAGATTTTCGAGAGATTCGTCAGTTTTCCGATAACCACATCCCATTTTTTTTCGTTTTTTTCCTCATCCAAAACAAAAAGCTCCAAGGCCTCCTTCATGGGTATATTCTTTTCCTTTCGGATGTTTCGAACGCCGGAAACGACCTCCGAGGCAAACTCAAATTCGTTTATTAAATCGGTACCTACTTTTTGGGCTTTTGGCCACTCCGAAACCACCAGCGCTTCTGCGGGCGACCGCTCTGTGATATGCTGCCAGACTTCTTCGGTCAGAAAGGGCATAAAAGGATGCAACAATTTCAGGTTCTGCTCGAAAAGTTGGATAACGGCCTCATAGGTCGTTTTATCAATGGGTTTTTGATAGTCTGGTTTTATGATTTCGAGCAGCCAAGAACTATAATCGTCCCAGACTAGCTTGTAAATTGCCATTAGGGCATCGGAAATACGATATTTACCAAAGTGGTCCTCGATTTCTGCCAAAGTTTGATAGAACTTGGCGGTATACCAAGCGATGCCCAGTTTTGAGGCTTCGGGCTGTGGCAGGTTGCTTACCTCCCACCCTTTCACCAATCGGAAACCGTTCCAGATTTTATTCGCAAAGTTCTTACCCTGCTGACAGAGGTCCTCGTCGAACATCAGGTCATTGCCGGCGGCGGAGCTCAACAAGAGTCCAACGCGGACGCCATCGGCACCATAGGCTTCGATGAGCTTGAGCGCATCGGGAGAATTGCCGAGGGATTTCGACATTTTACGCCGCTGCTTATCGCGCACCAATCCCGTAAAGTAAACATTCTGAAAGGGGCGTTCATGCCGGAATTCGTATCCAGAGACAATCATACGCGCAACCCAAAAAAAGATGATGTCGGGACCGGTGACCAGATCGTTAGTCGGATAATAGTAGTTGATTTCTTTGTTATCGGGATCTAGAATGCCGTTGAACACACTGATCGGCCATAGCCAAGAGGAGAACCAAGTGTCTAGGGCATCTTCGTCTTGTCTTAAATCTTCAAGCTTTAGAATTTTTGCCGATTTTCTTTTCAGATAACCCGCAGCGTCTGCATCATGCACCGTTGGAATAGCGCCGGTGATACCTGGAGCCGCAGAATTACCTAGGGCTGTTGCTCCCCCAGGAACGTCAGAAGAGCTGCCATCGAAAGAACCTGTTGATTGCCCGGCTATCTTCTCGTTCGCCTTTTTCAAGGCTTTCTCCTTTGTCTCTGCAACCACAAAATCATCCTGACCGTCGCCGTAGTAGTAAGCGGGAATCTGCTGCCCCCACCAAAGCTGGCGCGAGATGTTCCAATCCCGAATATTCTCCATCCAATGCCGATATGTGTTATCGAATTTTTTTGGGAAAAACTTGACTTCTTCCGTTTCTAGCACGGCGGTAAGGGCAGGTTGGGCGAGCTCTTCCATTTTTAGGAACCATTGGTCACTCAATCGCGGCTCTATGACCGCCTTTGTGCGCTCGGAAGTTCCTACCTTATTGACATAGTTTTCCGTTTTGACCAAAAATCCCTTTTCTTCCAGTTCCTCGGTAATTTCCTTACGGACAACGAACCTGTCCTTCCCTTCGTAATGCAATCCAAAGGAATTCAAAGTGGCATCCGCATTAAAAATATCGATAGTCTCCAAATTGTGCTTCTCGCCCAAGGCCTTATCGTTGACATCATGCGCAGGAGTAATCTTTAGGCATCCAGTACCAAATTCCATGTCTACATAGCCATCCTCAATAATTGGCACGACCCTTCCACAAATGGGAACAATGGCGCTTTTACCTTTCAAATGCCGAAAGCGGACATCATTGGGATTGATACAAATCGCGGTATCGCCCAAAATCGTTTCAGGCCGTGTCGTGGCAATGGTCACTTTTTCGCTAGAGCCTTCAATAGGATAGGATAAATAGTAGAGTAATCCCTGTTTTTCCTCATAAATGACCTCCTCATCGGATAAGGTGGTCTGTGCCTCTGGATCCCAATTTACCATACGATGGCCCCTGTAAATCAATCCTTTATTGAAAAGGTCGACAAAAACTTTGATAACGGATTTGTACATATCGTCATCCATAGTAAACTTGGTACGGTGCCAATCGCAGGAGCAGCCAAGCTTTTTGAGCTGTTCTAAAATAACACCGCCGTATTCGTCAGTCCATTCCCAGGCATGTTTGAGAAATTCCTCGCGGCTTAAATCGGATTTGTCGATGCCTTCGGCTTTCAGTTTAGCGACAACCTTCGCCTCCGTCGCGATAGAGGCATGGTCCATACCCGGCACCCAGCATGCATTTTTGCCCATAAGCCTGGCCCTACGAATCAGAACGTCTTGCAGGGTGGCATTCATCATATGCCCCATATGAAGCACGCCCGTAACGTTCGGGGGTGGAATTACGATGGTATAGGGCTCTCTTTCGTCAGGTACGGAATAAAAATATTCATGCTCCGTCCAGTAGTCGTACCAGTGATTTTCAGCTTTTCTGGCGTCATATTTCGAGGGTATATCCATGGTTTGGAACGATTTTTGGAAGATAGACAGCAGTTTGGAAAATTAGATTTCCAACCACTGATAATTGTTGATAAGTTATGGCAATTTTGCCCCATTTTAAATACGAAACAAAAATAAGCAACGTTAACAGATAATGAACTTGTCTTGGGTTTTTCTTTTAACCCAGATGGTTTCAAACAAAGTATTTTGGAGGTTCCTGCGAAAAGATTTAATTTTGGACTTCCTTTAAAACCAAAATCATGAAAAAAATAGCACTTGTATTGTTTGTTGGCCTAATGGGATTTACCCTTACCGCACAGGAAAAGGCCGCTAAAATCGAGTTTAAATCAGAAACCGTTGATTACGGGGAAATAGCCAAAGGCGCCGATGGTGTTCGGGCGTTCGAGTTCACTAACACCGGTAATGCACCCTTGATTATCAGTAAGGTAAGCTCTAGTTGTGGCTGTACCATCCCAAAAAAACCAGAAGAACCAATTCTACCGGGTAAAACGGGCGAAATTCAGGTGAAGTACGATACAAACCGTGTCGGACCTATCCGGAAGGCGATAACTGTAATCTCGAATGCCAGTACGCCTACGAAAGTCCTAAAGATTAAGGGTGAAGTGAAGGCCGTTGACGGAAAATAATAGTACGATACCTTATTTTGAT
>JAGXIC010000036.1 GCA_024635875.1 Pricia sp. | reverse complement strand
TTATAACTATGACGAGAAATACTACCTCACGGGCGTACTACGTCGCGATGGTGCCTCACGCTTTGGGGGAAATAATCGATATGGTGTTTTTCCAGCGGTTTCTGGCGCTTGGCGGGTCATTGCAGAACCCTTTATGCAGAATCAAGATTTTATCACGGACCTCAAATTCCGTGGAGGCTGGGGCCAAATGGGCAATTCCAACAACGTAGATCCCAACAACCAATTTTCTTTATATAACTCCAATAGGGATAGAACCTTTTATCAGACCACGGGGCAGGCTTCCGGTGCCGATGAAGGTTTTGCCCTGAGCCGTATCGGAAACCCCGATGCGAAATGGGAAACCAGTACCACTTTGAACATCGGTTTAGATGCTAGTTTCTTTAACAACAGACTGGAATTTATTGTGGATTGGTGGACAAAGGATACGGAAGATTTACTCTATCAATTGCCTTTGCCAGGTGTTACTGGTAATTATGCCGCTGCGCCATCGGTCAACATCGCCGAAATGTCGAATAAGGGATTGGATTTTGAAATCATAGGAAGGGGTAACTTTACCGAAGACTTTAGCTTTGAAGTGAGCATGACCAACTCGTTCCTAAAAAATGAGATTGTCTCTTTGGCCCCGGGTCTAGAATTTTTTGATGGTCCAGCGCTTCGAAATATTGTCGCAACACGAAATGCTGTCGGGCAGTCGCTTTCTTCTTTCTTCGGTTACAACGTAGTGGGATATTATAATACGCAAGCCGAAGTGGAGAATTCTCCTGAACAGGATGGTAAGGGTTTGGGACGTTTCAGATATGAGGATGTCGATGGAGATGGAGTAATTACCCCTGATGACCGTAAATTTCTTGGAAGTCCCGTAGCCGATTATACCGGTGGTATTACCCTAAATTTAAAGTATAAGGCTATTGAGTTCGAAACCTATTGGTTCGGGTCTTTCGGTAACGAGATCTGGAACCAGTCTAAATGGTATACCGATTTCTACGGGGTATTCGAAGGCTCGGCCAAAGGGGTCGCCGCTTTTAATTCTTGGACTCCCGAACTTGGTAATAATGCTGAAGCACCGATTTGGGAAAGTGCTTCCAACTTTAGTACCAATGCTGTAGGCAACTCTTGGTATGTCGAAGATGGCAGTTATGTGCGTTTGCAGCGTTTGGCCCTTTCTTATGATTTTCGGGGTATATTGACCGAGAAACTTGGGTTGACCCGATTAAAGATCGGTCTTGCGGCCAACAATATTTGGACGATTACAAATTATAGCGGTCAGGATCCACAAGTTGGTGGCGCCGTAGATACCAGTTTTGGTGTCGATGTCGGAAACTATCCGGTAGCTCCGCAGTATCTTATTAATTTTGAAATCGGAATTTAATGATTCATGATACTCTTGTGCTATTAATTCGATAAAAAAACATATATTTAATTAAAAAAAATTATGAAAACAGTACTTAGAACAAAAATAGTGGCCTTGACGGTCGTGCTGGTTGCAATGGGAGTCTCCTGTAGCGACGAGTTTTTAGAAGTAGCTCCTACAGGTACGTTAGCGGATGCGCAGGTAAGCACGCTTGACGGTATCGAAGGGCTTTTGATCGGTGCCTATTCCATGATTAACGGAGGCTTGAACGGTGACCGTGCTGCAGCCCCGAACCATTGGATTACCGGATCTATTCTCGGCGGGGACGCCAATAAAGGTACGGACCCCGGAGATGATGCCGAACTGGCCACCATACAGCGATTCCAGAACGACCCTACTTATAATAGGTTTAACAATCTATGGAACGCCCGCTACGAAGGTGTAAGCAGGTGTAATGCCGTATTGGCCACGATTGAGAAATCGATTGACTTGATACCAGCCGAAAGGGCTGCCAGTTTACGGGCTCAGGCCAGAATGTTAAGGGGTCATTTTTACTTTGACTTGAAAAAACATTTTAATAATATCGTAGTGTTCGATGAAACTTTATCTGCTACAGAGATTGCAGAGCTACCGAACAACGGGGATGCTTGGGCACAAATCGAAGCGGATTTTCAGTTTGCATACGATAACCTCGACGAAGTAACCGATGCCGGTAGGGTGAATAAGTGGGCAGCCGGAGCTTATATGGGTAAGGCCAAATTATTCCAACAAAAATATGCGGAGGCAAAGACATGGTTCGATGATGTCATTGCCAACGGGGTGACTTCTAACGGTCTTAAATATCAACTCTTGGATGATTATCAACAAATTTTCAACGCCGATAACGATAACCATGCCGAAGTAGTTATGGATGTGGAGTCTTCGAACGAAACAGGTAGTGTACAAAACGCCAATTGGTGGGACGATTTGAACTATCCCTATCAAACCGGCTCTGCAGGCCCAGGTGACTGCTGTGGCTTCTTTCAACCCAGTTTTGAACTGGCCAATTCTTTTAGGACAACCCCTGCGGGTCTACCGCTATTGGATAAATCCTATAGAGCTCCCGAAAACGCCTTGGTAACCGATCAAGGGGTCGCTGCAGATGAACCGTTTACGGCAGACTCCGGGCCTTTGGATCCACGTATCGACTTTTCCATAGGAAGAAGAAGCATTCCCTATTTAGGCTGGCAGCCCTTTCCCGGTGCATCTTGGATACGGGTACAAAGCTATGGAGGTCCTTATGCACCAAAGAAGTATGTCTACTATGTAAACCAAGACGGTGTATATACCGATGCCAGTTCATGGACCCGCGGTTACGCTACAATGAACTATACCATTATCCGTTTTGCGGACGTACTATTGATGGCCGCCGAAGCCGAAATCGAACTTGGCAATTTGGAACAGGCACGAACTTATGTCAATCAGGTAAGGGCCAGAGCGGCCCAATCGGAATTCTGGGTAAAGAACGATGACGGCACTGATGCCGCAAATTATGTAATCGCCGAATATTCCCCGGCACAATTTGCCACTGCAGCATCCGCTACCGAAGCGCTACGTTTTGAACGTAAACTGGAACTTTCGGGTGAAGGACATCGATTTTTTGATCTGGTCCGTTGGGGGGTAGCTGCCGAGGTAATCAATGAATACATCGATTATGAGGTTCAATTTTTACAGTCCGCTTATGGAGGTGGTAATTTTACCGCAGGAAAGAACGAATATTTGCCGATACCCCAGACGCAACTTGATTTACAGCCTGGCGTGTTGACGCAAAACCCTGGGTGGTAATTAACAACTAACAGAATTGTTCAAAAAGCTGCCATCCAGGCAGCTTTTTTTTGTTTCTTCCTAGCCGTTCCCGCATCTTTGCCACGTATTTCAACCAAAGCAATGTATAAAGAAAATTCATGAACCGTATTTGTCCTTTTTTGAAGCATCACAGCTACCAGCTTGGGATATTTCTCTTGATCTTAAGTTCCAGTTGTACCGATTCGGCAGACTTTACCCGTTTCGTAAAAATCGATACGTCAACATCAGGCCTTGACTTCAACAACCAACTCTCCGAAAACGACTCCATCAATATCATTGATAACGAATTCGTTTATAACGGTGCCGGGGTAGCTTTGGGCGATCTAAACGGCGATGGCATGGATGATATTTTTTTAGCGGGCAATCAAGTAGACAACACTCTTTTTCTGAACAAGGGCAAACTTCGATTTGAAGATATATCGGCCGTCTCTAAAATCACAAAAACCGATTCCCTGCAGTGGTCATCGGGAGTTTCAGTAATCGATATCAACACCGATGGCAAATTGGATATCTACATATGCAATACCTTTCGAAAAGTAGGTTCACAGCGTAAAAATCTGCTTTACATAAATCAAGGGAACACTACCGAAGGGATTCCTGAATTCAGGGAAATGGGAGAAGCCTACGGTATAGCGGATGACAGCTACTCCTCCCATGCCCAATTTTTCGATTATGACAACGACGGTGATCTAGACCTGTTCATTGGAGTGAATCGTATCGAAGGCATCGACCCTACCCAGTTCAGACCTTTAGACGATGATGGCTCGTCATTGAGCAAAGATCGGCTCTATGAAAACCAATGGAACGATAGTTTGAAAAGGCCCCACTTTATAAACGTTTCCGAGAAAGCAGGTATACGCTACCACGGCTATAGCCATAGCACGATCATTAATGATTTTAACGACGACGGTTGGCCCGATATCTATGTGGCCAACGATTTTTTAAGCAACGACCTATTGTACATCAATAATCAAGACGGAACCTTCACCAACCGGGCGCGGGATATGTTCAAACATTTCAGTCTCTCTTCCATGGGAAGTGATATCGCCGATGTGAACAACGACGGACAAATGGCGCTTTATACCACCGAAATGCAGCCCTATTATAACAAACGTAAAAAATTGTTTCAGGGGCCGAGCAACTATCAAAAGGAAATCTTTACCAAAAAATTCGATTACGAAAAGCAATATACCCGCAATACATTGCAAATTGACTTGGGTATCAACCCCGAAACAAAACTCCCAGTTTTCGGGGAAATAGCCATGCTTGCCGATGTCAAAGAAACGGATTGGAGCTGGGCACCACTATTTGCCGACTTTGACAATGATGGACTTCAAGATCTTTTTATTACCAATGGTTTTCCAAAAGACGTTACGGACCGTGATTTTGGTGATTTCCGTTCCACGGCCAAACAATTTGTAAGTAAGGAAAAACTGATAGCCGCTATCCCCCAGATCAAGATTCCCAATTTTATGTTCCGGAACAAGGGAAATTATCAATTCGAAGATAGTACAGCGGACTGGGGACTTGATTTTCCGACCTACTCCAACGGCGCTGCCTACGGCGACCTCGATCAGGACGGTGATTTGGATTTGGTGGTCAACAACATCAATGAAAATGCCCTTTTGCTCGAAAATAAAACGAACGAACTCAATGCTGATGACCATTACGTTAGGATTAAGCTAAAGGGTACTGAAGACAACCCGGCAGGTATCGGTGCCACAGTTGAAATTTTTATGGAGGGTCACCGTCAGAAAAAATCGCTGTTAACCGGTCGAGGCTATCTTTCGCAACCCGAAAGCACATTGCATTTCGGTCTGGGACAAAGAAACTCGATTGATAGCCTATGCATACAATGGCCAAACGGCAAGGTTCAAAAATTAGCTACTATTGGGGCCGATACCGTGCTGACTGTTTCCTATAAACCAGAGGCTTCAGTCCCAAGAACCCGTTCGGACAAGACAGAGGCCAGCATTTTTCAAAAGGCATCCACAAAATACAACCTGAACCATCTGAGCGAAGACGATGATTTTATCGATTTTAACTTCCAAAGCACCCTACCCCATAAATTTTCACAGTATGGCCC
>JAGXIC010000035.1 GCA_024635875.1 Pricia sp. | reverse complement strand
GTACAGGATAGTTCATACTATCTTATTTTCTAATTTTCGTTCCGATAAAACCATAATGAAAAGTAAAAAGAATCAAACCATGAAATGTATAAAAAACTGCCTAGTTACTGTATTTCTCTTAACGATTGTATTTGCATGTCGGAACCAAAATGACGCCTGGGCCGATCGCAACGACAGGGTAATCGCCGAGTACAATTTGGAAAGTCGTACACGTACTGACATACAAAACACTAAACTGGTATCGAATATCAAACCTGGAGAAAAGGTGAATTATAATGACCTTCCCGCCATTCAACTCTCTGAGGGGGTCAGCGCAAAGGCATACTGGGGCAAAGGGGGTTTGATGAGTTTTATCACACTGGAGCCAAATAGTTCGATACCTGAAAAAACGATTCAGGGCGAACGCTTTCTTTTTGTTTTGGAAGGAAATGTTCAAGAGCTTGTTGACGGGGAGTACGTGTCCTTAAACGCTACACCCAGAGAAGCTCCCGGAGCGGTTCTATCAGCAATGCCGGTAAACGAATTCCTGTACCTGCAAGAGGGGGCCAAGACGGCCGTAAAGGCTGGTGGAAAGGGTGCCGAAATCTTGGAAGTTTATAGTCCAGCAGCAAAAGACTATCTGGAAAAAACAGGATATGGGGACATACCGGAATCCATATCAATAGAAGAGTATCCTGTGGCAGCGAACGTAGAGCCCCAAAAGGTATATGACCTGAACGATTTTCAATACACGGAGTTGTTGCCGGGGGCGAATTCACGGATTATATCAGGAAAGGGAGTTCAAATGAGCTTTATCCGTATGGATCCCTCGATTACGTTCCCGCATCACCTTCATCCCGAAGAGCAGGTCATGACCGTACTTCGCGGATATTCTGATCAAATAATAATGGATACCATAATAAGACTTGAAAAGGGCGATGTTATAAATCTCCCCTCGGATATGGTCCACGGTGGCACAATGGGTCCTAATGGGTGCGATGCCATTGACATATTCTTCCCTCCCCGTGCGGACTATCACGAAAAGAGCGTCGCCCAGCAAAATAGGTACAATGCCATCATACCCCAAGATGCCGAGGTGAAATTGGTCATCGACGGGAGCAAGAGCGAACCGGGCCTGACCTTTACTGAGGGCCCAACATGGCTCGATGGCAAACTTTATTTTTCCAATATGTTTTTTGATGAGGCCTTTAACGGTGATCCTGGCAAAAGCACATTGGTCGAAATGGATCCCGATGGCAGCTATAGGAACGTTGTGGAAAACAAGATGCAGACCAATGGTTTGATATCCAATAACGGCAATCTGATCGTTTGCGATATGTTCGGCCACCGCATCGTTGAAATGAATACCAACGGCAATATACTAAAGGTACTGGCCGATTCTTACAACGGCAAACCCTTGGATGGTCCTAATGATCTGATTATGGATTCAAAAGGCGGAATTTATTTCTCTGATCCGCAGTTTACTCCGGATGCCAATAAAAATCAACCTGGCCGAACGGTGTATTATCGTAACCCTAAGGGTGAGATCATTCGGCTTCTGGAGCCTAATGCCTTCGCCATGCCGAATGGTGTCGCCTTAAGTCCGGATGGCAAAACGTTGTACATCAACAATACCTATGATAATGAGGAATGGTGGAATGTGGACAGCGATAAGGATAATTTCATTTGGGCCTATGATGTAAACGGGGATGGTACAATTGCCAACGGGCGCAAATTCGCAGAACTATTTTTAATAGAGAATGTCCTCGAGCGTGGAGGCAAATCCTCTGGTGCCGATGGAATGAAGGTCGATGTTGACGGCAACCTTTATATAGGTACATGGGCGGGAGTACAGATATTCGACAATACTGGTAAAGCTATAGGGATTATCAATACGCCCGACTATCCTGTCAGCTGTGCGTTTGGGGGGGAGGATATGAAAACCCTCTATATGACGGCAGTAGATAAAATCTATAGCATCCGCACCAATATTCCGGGATTTGTGGTTTCACCGAATAAATAATAGCGACGGTTTTCATATAAACGGATGTCCAAAATGAAAGAACAGCTATCTTATTGGTTTTTCGCTTTTTGGCTTTGCCTTGGAACCTATGGAAGCGATCTTTTTGCCCAGAACGAAGTGAACGGCCCACAAAAGGAGGCCAAAAAGCAATCCGACCTTTATTTGAGGGCACCTGGGGTCGTACCCGGTACCTTGCCCGAAATGCGTGAAGCTTCCTATTGGATATCAAAAATGAAAAATCCGGACAAGGTGATACTCGGTCTTGGGGAAATAAAAAGTAGAAATGCCTCCTATCGACAGCGAATGGCAAATCCATCGGAACTGGATAGTGCGATGGCAAAACGAATCGAAAAGCAGATAAATGACCGTCCAGGGCTTTTAGCATACGTTCCCGACGTAGGTGCCATGACATCTGCCGAATTGGTGGACCTTACCCAACACATGGTGCAAAGTGGGACGGATTATTTGAGAAGCAGGGAATTCGGTAATATTATGGCCATTGGCTACGGCGAGGGTGAACTTGAAGCCATCAAAAACGAGATTTCCTATACCCCGGAAAGAAATAAAACCACCCCTCAAACGGCAATAACGGTTACCCAATGCAGATTGCACATTATACCCCCTATCAAACCCGAGTACATCGGTCTTTTTACCAACGGCAAGGCGCGTTGGGACCTGTGGAACCTAGACGTATTGCCGATTGCAACCCCCATCACCATCTTGCAAGTTTCCAAGACAGGTGCCTTTCTGTTCGTCCTTTCCGAACGGGGCTATGGCTGGGTGGCTTCCGAAGATATCGCTCTCGTTTCAGCTCCGAAGATCGATAGTTTCAGCGGTACTGGTGATTTTATAGTCTGTACGGGCGACCGTGTACCTTTCTATTCGGATACGGATTGTACTTATGTTTCCGGATGGTTGCGTATGGGAGACCGGCTTCCCCTAGGCGGTACGGATTCCAGGTCGATCCGGGTACCCTCTCGAAATGAGAAGGGAAACTACCGTGTTCAAGAGGCCTGGCTAAGACCGGATGCGGATGTCCATGTAGGTTATTTGCCCTATACACAAAAAAATGTAGCAGTACAGGCATTTAAACTTTTAGATAATCTATACGACTGGACAGGTGCATGGTATGGCAGAAATCATGCCACCAACTTAAGAGATATTTTTAGGAGCTTCGGATTTCAGTTACCTGCAAACGGAGTTTTGTTGGCTGCATTTGAAAAAAATCCGAAAAAAGTCAGTCCGGATGAAAGCAGGGAGGCCCAATTCAAGGCTATTTTATCCAACGAGCCTTTTTTGACGCTCCAAGTTTGCGAAAACAGCCACAGCCAACTATTTATGGGCGACGATAATGGTATGCCGATCGGGTTCGATGCGCATGGTTACAGTTATAAAGATAAGGAAGGAAATGATTTGGAGTTAAAACGCTGGGTTGTGGGAACCATAGAGATGCCAGATTATTTTTTGGAGCAGGAAATTACTTTCGTTAGGTTGTACTAAAGCGTAATTCAAAGACCAAAATAATTAGACTACCCTGTTATCTCCAAGTTTTTTCAAGCGAACAGCGTTGTACAAGAATATGTTATTGTAGATTCAGCATTATATTTCTTTACAAGCCAAAACTAAAAAACACCTCTAGTCCGTGAACCTTATGACCCGAATCATGCAATGCGTATTTTCTTTGCTACTGTTGCTTGGATGCAATTCCGAAGAACAATCCCGAACTTCGAATCAACCCGGGTCAAAACCTAACGTACTTATCATCTTGACCGATCAATGGCGCGCCCAAGCCACCGGTTATGCTGGAGACCCGAATATTAATACGCCAAATTTGGATAGTCTGGCCTCCAAAAGCGTCAACTTCAAAAATGCCGTATCCGGCATGCCGGTCTGCTCCCCATTTAGGGCTTCCCTGATTACGGGGCAACGACCGCTTACCCATGGCGTCTTTATGAACGATGTACAATTGGATACCGCTGCGGTCACCATGGGCAAACTATTTTCAAAAGCAGGATATGACACCGGCTATATCGGCAAATGGCATCTAGACGGGCACGGACGCCTTTCTTTTATACCCCCCGGAAAAAGAAGACAAGGCTTTGATTTCTGGAAAGCCAACGAGTGCACGCACAACTACAATCATTCCGTTTATTACGATAACGACAATCCTGCACAAAAGATTTGGGAGGGTTATGACACCTTTGACCAGACTGATGCCGCAGTTTCTTATTTGACCGACAGAAATAAAGAAAGCAAACCTTTCTCATTGATCCTATCCTATGGAACTCCGCATGCACCCTATCAAACGGCCCCCGAAGCCTACCAAAACCGCTTTCATCCCGATAGAATGCAACTACGGGAGAATGTGCCGGAAGAAATGCGGGAGCAGGTCAAAAAAGATTTGGCGGGGTATTACGCCCATATCGCCGCCCTAGATGACATGGTGGGGAGGTTGATAACAAATCTAAGCGAGACCGAACAGCTCGATAATACCATAATCGTATTTACCTCCGATCATGGTGATCTACTCGGATCACAAGGGGCGTATAAAAAACAACAGCCCTATGATGAATCTATCCGGGTGCCGATGCTATGGCGCATTCCCGAGCATCTTAAGATTACTCCCGGCGAAAAGGAAGCGCTATTAAATTCTGAGGATATTCTACCGACCTTGTTGGCGTTGTGCGACATTAGCATTCCCAATACCGTTGAAGGCATGAACTATAAAGATTATTTGGAAGGCAAGGAAGAAATAAATCGGGATGCCCTGATTGCCTGCGTGCAACCTTTTGGTCAATGGAACCGGGTATCGCAGGGAGGTCGGGAGTACCGTGGATTACGAACGGCACGCTATACGTATGCACGTGATTTGAATGGACCTTGGGTATTGTTCGACAACGAAAAAGACCCTTACCAAATGACCAATCTCGTTAATAATACCGAATACTCCGAATTGCAGTATGAACTGGAAAATCGTTTGTCACTACGGCTAAAAGAAAACGGCGACAAGTTTCTATCTGGAATGGAGTATATTAACAAATGGGGCTACCCAGTCGACAGCACAGGCACAGTACCTTATGCTGATTGAAAAATCAACATCTATCGACATATTCTTTTCGTTTTACATTCATAAATTTATCAAAACAATGAGCCCAGCTATTTCAAATCCGCATTGTTGAAAGATGCAATCGATTGTAAATCAACTTCATTCTAATCGAATAAAAAAATATATCGATGAAAACCTTTTTCACTTTTTTTGTAAGCCTAGTTTTTGCGGGAACTATACCTCTAAAAGCTCAAAACAGTCATGAAAGGCCCAATGTACTTTTCATCGCTATCGATGATCTGAACAATTGGATTACCCCTATTTCTGGATTTTCTAACGCGAAAACACCCAATTTTGCTAGATTGGCGGCAATGGGTGTAACCTTCACGGATGCGCATTGCCAAGCACCCTTATGTGGGCCTTCAAGGGCATCTGTAATGACCGGATTGCGGCCTTCTACCACGGGATTATATGGAATGACCGATGATAATAAATTACGCAGACCTGACAACCCGGCCACAAAAGAGATAATCTTTCTTCCGGAGTATTTCAAAAACTATGGATACCACACCATGGGTATTGGCAAATTGTTCCATGAGCATGCCCCCGACGGCCTTTTCGATGAAACCGGAAGTCGTGTAAAAGGTTTTGGACCCTTACCTAAAGAGCGATTTGTCTGGGATGGTTACGGCGAAGGCACTGAGGGAGTACATGGAAAAACAAGCACCGATTGGGGCGCTTTCCCCGAAAGTGATTCATTGATGCCGGACCATCGATCCGTAGATTGGGTCGTGGAGCGGTTACATAAAGATTATGACACCCCATTCTTTATGGGCTTGGGATTCTTGCGTGTGCACGTGCCACTTTACGTGCCCCAAAAATGGTTCGATTTGCATCCTATCGACAGTATTGAGACCCCTCCAAATCTTTCTGATGACCTAAAAGATATTCCGCCCATTGGGCTGAAAATTAACGATTTACCTATGATGCCATCCACCGAATGGGCCATTGAGCTTGGTGAATGGAAAAATATAGTACAGGCGTATCTCGCCTGTATGAGTTTTGTCGATTATGAACTCGGACGTGTTTTGGACGCTTTGGAAAGCAGTGATCATGCAGATGACACTATCATCGTTCTGTGGTCCGATCACGGTTATAGATTAGGGGAAAAAGGGACTTTTGCCAAGCATGCCCTGTGGGAAACCGCCACCAAAGCACCTCTGATGTTGGCAGGTCCGAATGTACCGAAGAACAAGAAAATTAAAGCTCCCATAGAAATGCTATCCATTTATCCGACACTTTTGGAATTAAGTGGGTTAACCCCTTATGATAGAAACGAAGGTAAAAGTCTGGTACCAATGCTAGTAGATGAAACCAAAGAGGAGGGCTCCTATGCCATCACAACCTTTGGTATGAACAATCATGCGATTAAGGTTGAGGGGTATCGTTACATCCGGTATGAAGATGGTACGGAAGAGTTCTATGACCATAGTGCAGACCCCAACGAATGGTCCAATGAGGTAAATACTCCGGAATTCAAACCGAAGATCGAAGAATTAAACGCTTTGCTACCTACCGTCAACGCGAAGTGGGACGAGTATTCCAATTATACCTTTCAGCCTTATTTTGTTGAACAAAAGGAGAAAACCGGGATGAGAACCACATCGGCACCTCAAAAGTAGTCCTGCCAGACTAAGTACATGTTACTATATATACTGAGGTATTGGAGGTTTTCTTAGTCATTGTACAAAATTAAAAATAGATCAGTAACGTGCAAAGTACCTGTTGACACTATTGCTCAATATAGTCCAATAGTATTTTTTTAACGTCGCTTACGGTCCCTTGTTCCAAACCGCCATTAGTTGCACCCGTTATCCAATACAGTACCATGCCCGCATCGGAGCAGTCCCATTTTCCTTTTTGAAAATTGACCACATTGTCGTTTTCGGCTATCTTTCCCTGTAACCATACCCATTGAAGCCTTGGGTCGGCGTGATTCTCGGCCCAGTCCCATGCCGGAAGATCAACTTTCAGGTTTGTATTTTGGTCCGGAATACGTACTTCTTCCACACCAAAGTCGAGAATTTGCTGCCAAGTGAAAAAATCACCGGCGTCATCGTTCGCCGGATGGTGGGTGACCACTTTGATAAACTTGTGTTTGGATGTATCCGAAGCCTCGAGCGCCATTCCGATAATGTCGGGCTCTCCAGCCTCGATAATCCATAGCGGATCTTTTTCCGAGGATGCCTCAATGGCCTTGCCCAAATTTTGAACGGTTTCTTCTTGCTGCCATTTGGCATCGTAGAAGTTCAGCCCTTCGAAACCACCCCACCGTCTAGCGGTAACATCGCAAGCACTTTGCATTAAGGCATGTCTTTCTCGCTCGGCCGCTTTTGAAATGCGCTCGACCCGCTCTAAATCACAACTATGCGAATAGTGTACCAATCGATTTTCAAGGCCGGCAGCACGTAGTAGGGCAATTGACACGGCCGTGCCTCCCAGATCATCCGGGTCTGGCGAGTTGCCGTCCGCGACAACCGCTATGCGTCCTGATGGCGGACCTATGGTCGGTGGTGGCCCTTCACTATCCGCGGATACCGATGAAGATGTTTCCTGAACCTCATTGGGAATATATTCCGCGTCTTTGGTCAAAATAAATGCATCAAATTCAAATCCATCCTCACGCATACAAAACTGTATTTCATGTACGCCAGGTTCGTTAATATCCAAATAAATTTCATGGGGCACACCACAATGCGCTTCTTTGGTTCTTTGACGATTGGCCCAAGTCCATTGGTTTTTTCCATCGCACCATTGCATGCGTTGCCCGTGTTCCGGCCATTCGCCGTTCAAGCCGACATGAACGCCATTATCTTCACTGCCGGTGCTAAATGCACGTACCCAAACGTAGTAACGGCCGGGATTGTTTATCTTGATATTATAATGCACAACGGCCATTTTGCCCGGCTCATCTGAGAAATTCTCACCACGGATAAGCGTATCGGCGTGCGTTACCCGGGTATCGGGCAAAATTTCGATATAGGAATTACCTTTGGCAGTAGAGCTATGATTTTCGTCTTCGTCATTACCTGCTACCGGAGCGTAACCGTTGGTGGTTCTATACCATTGTCGTACTTCGGATAGACTTTGCTTGAAGAAATTTTCCGCTTCCACCATTAGCAGTCCCTCCGTTTCTTCAAACGTATTTTTATCTTCGGCAGTGGGTAATTTGGAACTGGATTTCTGGGCGATTACCGTTACCGAAGCAGTAAAAATAAATATCACGTTGAGTATCAATGGGTTAATTTGAAAGCATTTCATCATCCTTACGATTTAAGTTTCTCCAAGGCATAGGAGAAGTTATAGGTTCCGGAGCCCATTTCAAGTTGTACACCGTCTTCCATCTGTTTTGATTTTTTTAGTAGTTCGGGTTTCAGTTGACCGTTGTCACCGGAAACGTTTTCAAGCTTGGCTTGTGGCAAGGTGACGGTCGCCGTGGTATTGGCAGGTATCACGACTTGATAGTGAAATTCGCCATCGGTGATTTCCCAATCGGATTTAATCTTTCCGTAGCGGGATTCGAATTCCGCCGTTGCCGAAGTCAGGCCCCCGCCGGGATGCGGATGAAAAAGGATATGCTTGTATCCTGGATTTTCCGGGTCGATACTCAGGCCACCGATATAATTGTACATCCATTCGCCAACGGCCCCGTAGGAGTAATGGTTAAAACTGTTCATGCCCTCGATGATAGTCCCGTCCGGTTTTTGGGTGTCCCACCGTTCCCAAATTGTGGTGGCACCCATACCTATGGGATATAACCAGGACGGGAATTCCTTACGGTTCAATAGCATAAACGCAAGGTCGTCGCGACCTATTTTGGATAAGGTTTTACAGAGTAGGGG
>JAGXIC010000299.1 GCA_024635875.1 Pricia sp. | reverse complement strand
TATCGTCGGCAGCGTCAGATGTGTATAAGAGACAGGATGCTAACCCCTGCTCGGTGGTTCCTGCGCCTATGTAGAATCGCCATAGGGAGAGTCCGATTCCCTTTGGATTGCCTTCCGCATCCACTTCTTGGCTAAAAAGTAGCTCGGCAATGTGGTTCTTTTTTTCTTCCGGCCAATTCTTGCCCACAAACTGGCACCGCCACGCATCGGATGCCCCGAAGCCATCGATCTGCTGGTATTCTTTTTCGGGGTCTATACGTACCTGCAGATTTTGGCCGTATAGAAACTCTTGGCATGGTGGCATTGTCAAAAAGCATAGTAGCATGAAGAGAATTATCATATCCCTTGTCTGAAGATGTGCTTTGGTCTTTGGCATCATAAAATGGATAAAATTTTTATTTGAGTCTTGTGATCATAGTGACGATAGATTTTGAAGGTACAACCACTAAGACCCTATCTATGTCGGATTTTTTTTAGATTATTGGCGGTGGGAGTGATGCACATAGAATTACAACATTATGGAAATATTCTTGCAATATATTGAATAGAATGATACTATAAAATGGAGAAAAGTCGGATACATATGGATTATCTTACTTTTTCAGGATAGCGTTTAGAAATAGGATTGAAACAGTAATCTGGACCACTTCATCAGATGGATTATAAAGTGCCGTCGATTTTAGATCTCAGTGAGAGAATGCCATCATTCCTTCGTCACCTTACTATCCCACCAAGTCTCGTTTGGCCTAAAATCTTTCGATAAAAATTTCATTCGTTCCGCCTCCAGTTTGGGCATAAGAACGTCGATTTTTTCCTGATGCTGCTTTTTGGCTAAATCGGCATCAAAGCTGGTATCCTTGCTCGGCATATTGGCGTTGACCTTTTCGAGATAGGATTGCAGCAGGTCACCTAATCTTTCGGCTACGTCCGTATTTTGGGACAATACATCCGTTTGTTCGCCGGGATCGGCTTCCAGATCGTATAGTTCTTTATGGTCATCCTCGTAATAATGGATCAATTTCCATTTGCCTTCACGGACCATAGATGCCGGTTCGCCGCCTTGGTTGCCATAATGGGGATAATGCCAGAACAAGGGCCGGCCATCCAAAGTTTGTCCCTCGAACAGCGGTTTTAGACTGACGCCGTCAGCATGTTGTTCTGGTTTTAAGGGGATTCCCGCCAAATCGAGTAGCGTAGGATAAAAATCCGCCCCCGTTACGGGATAGTCAATCGAAGCGCCGTTCTTCAATCCGGGTACTTTGATAAAATAGGGTTCCCGGATGCCACCTTCCCATTGATAGCCTTTTCCACCACGTAATGGAAGATTGGTCGTTGAAAAAGCATCTCCGGAGGCCACCCCACCATTGTCCGAAGTGAAGACCACAATAGTATTTTCATCTAAGCCTAGTTCTTTTAATTTATCGAGCACTAGCCCTACGGCATCGTCCATTTGCTCTACGAGCCCGGCGTAAATGGGGTTGTCCTGTACAATCCGGATTGGCAGTACCCTTTCCATTTCATAGCCGTGGTCATTGATGCCCATTTTGGCGGCCTTGTCCCTATATTTTCCCCATTTTTCTTCGGTAGTTTGAATGGGACCATGAAAGGCATAGAAGGACGAATAGGCAAAGAAGGTACTGTCCTTATTTTTTTCGATGAATTCGGACGTTTCCTTGGCAAGACGCATGGAAAGGTTCTCCCCTTTTTCCCTATTTTCCAAATTCGGGTTGTCCCACGGCGAGAAGTAGCCTCCCTTGGGGCTGCCTACATCCCAGCCCCCTTTATTTATATCAAAGCCATGATCTTCGGGCCATGAGCCCTTTTCGCCCAAATGCCATTTCCCGGCAAAAAAGGTGTGGTAGCCGTTAGCCTTAATCGCCTCTGCCAAGGTGGTATCTTTTGCTGGCAGGTCATGGACGTATTCAGCGGGAAGCACTTTATCGTTATGGTTCTGTTTGCGCCAATCGGTACCGGAGGCGGCCCCGATCCAGTCGGTAATGCCGTGACGTGCCGTGAACTGTCCGAGTAAGATACTGGCGCGCGAAGGACTGCATACCCGGCTGGCGGCATAGCCTTGAGTAAACATCGTTCCCTCTTTGGCGATTTTATCCATGTTAGGTGTCTCGTAATAGGTGCTACCCGTGACACTTAGGTCATGCATGCCAAAATCATCGGCCAAAATAAAGACGACGTTCGGTTTTTTCTTTTCAGCAGTTTCCGCTTCTTCATTGCAACCGGTAAACCCAACAAGGCAAAGAAATAAGAGGAATTCAAACAATTTTCGATGTTTCATAGGTATATTTTTCAGTTACTACTGTTTTGATTTATACTGAACTCTACTTGAGGTCAATTACTTTCAACCCAAATCGGCTGGGTAAAGGCAACATTATCGGCAACATCCCAAACTTCAAAGCGTACCCAGCTGCTATTGCCAAGGTCCAATTCCATTTCGAATTCCTTACTCCCGAAGGATTCGGTATCCGACAGGTCTACACGTTTTCTTTTTACCTGCGCTCCATCGCCGGTTATGACCTCCATGTAACTGAGCGGAAACGTCCATTCCAAATCTGCCTTGAGTTTAGCTTTTCGTCCTTTTTTCAACTTTAGCGTACCGCCGCATTCCTGATCGTTTATGGTATAGTTTTTCAGTAATACCTCACCGGTTCCGACCCAAAAATTTCCTTGGCGCAAAACGTCCAGAATAGGTTGCCACCCCTCCTTGAAGTCGGGCAGTACGTCCAACTTTAAGTAGTTAATGTTCATGGCGCCGTAGAGTTCGTAATCGTTTTGGATATCGAAAACATCGACTTCGCCCAAGGCCTGTTTTTTATGGCCCCAATTATTCATATCGTCCAATAGGCCGAATACACGGTTTCCCATCTTTTCTTCGGATAGATCTGAGGGCATGTTTTTCCAGGCCGCACCGAGATAGCGGTCGGAGGCAAAGAAGTCCTCATTTTTGTAGTTATCGGGATAATCGGTCGAACCTTTGATTCGGCCATGCGCTACCCACATGAGTCCGTTTTCTTTTTGAAATAACTTTAGCACATCGGCTGAACTGCCTACGTGATATACTTTTCCATAGGTTTTAGACATCTCGACAAAGGGTTTTTGTTCCTTATTGTTCAAGACCCAATAGACCGGTTTGGGGAATAGGCTCATCCAATGCCCGCCCAGATATACATTGGGCTCTTCACCAGGCAACAGTAAAAATTCTTCGTCGGACAGCCGTTCGCACTCCTCGTGCATCGTTTTCAATTGTGCCAGGCGCTCATCGGTAACCAGTTCGGGCGTTTCCCCATTATGGAACTCCCCCAAATGGACGATATCGACTCCCATTTTTTTAAAGAACTGCACGAATTCTGGATTTTCAAGTCCTTTGGGGATATCTGTCGTGTTCTGCTCCTTTTGTTCGTTGATATAATCCAGGGAATGTTCTACGTGGTAATGGCTGGTGAACTTTTTATAGCCCGGGATATCGACAAAACGGTCGTTGTGCGTGTATTTTTTGATCTTGTCCAACACGGTCTCGGCCTTTTGATCGTCCAAATAAAGGAAAAGTCCCATTTTTTGGACACTGCCCGGAGGCACGTTCAGCCAAGGTACTTGCCGCCTATCGCCAAAAACCGGTTGGCGTACTCCCCATCCGAAGCCGTTGAACAGGTCGAGGTAGTTCTGTCCGGACCAGTTATATCCGTAATTTCCGACCCCGTCCAAAGGTGGCATGAACCGATGCGGCGAGGGGAATGTCGCCAAAGATCCGTTTTCCGATTCGGCGATTATCGTACGGAAACGCGTGGTTTTCGGGGTCGCAAATTCGTTATGGGAGGGTTGCCGTATGAACTCGTCATTATTATTTTGCCAACAAATGTTCTTAACGCTATCACCCAATGTGGAGAGCCCTGCATGATAGAGATAGGCCCTGGCATCCTTTTGCGTGGCAAGCGCCGCTTCCATTTGCATCAGGGCATCGCCATTGTAGAATGTAAAATTCAGGTCGCCTTCAAATTCGCCCGCTTTTAAGCCTTTGAACGAAATGGTCGCGCGGTTGCCTGTGCTGGAAACCGATACGCTTTTGGTATCGAGTATCGCTTTTTTGTATCGCATAGGATCTTTTGTAGGGATAATCGAAAAAAATCTGCCAGCCGTTCCTTCGTTCCAGATCGCGTTCGCCCAAGAACAGCGCATATTCCGGTTGAAGCTCGCTGAAAATTTCTTTTTTTGTTTCATTCTCGAACACCCCAATGGATTGTATAAGGGCCGGTTGCGGACGTATCCATTTTTCGTCGAGAAAGGCCTCTACCCGAAAAATAACAAAGTTGGTTTTGCCGTTCCCTTCCCATTGGGCGGTAATCAGGCCCTTATCGGCACTGACCGAAATTCCACAGGATTTGTCATAACTGTCGAAGTTGACGGGAATATCCGGGTTTTGGCCCTGGACAGCCGAAATTTGGAAAAGCACGCAGAAAATCCCCAAAATTAAACGGGTCCGTATGCTAAAAAACTCTTTCTGTTGATGATTGTCCATGGGTCATTTTTCCCTAAAGTTAACCCTTTTTCCTCGCAGCCTATGAACGCTGCGAGGTAAAGGGCCAAACTAACTCAAACAACTATCTTAATCCTCAAACGAAAAACATCTCAAGGAATACTATTAATTTTCGTTCTTCGCAGTATTTTCCACGATGCCCAATATCCCCAGAAAATCCATACAGGCCGCTTTTACGTTATAGTTTCTATCCGGCATTTCATGTACGGCCTTGATCGTTTCGATAAAAGGTGATTTGTTCTTACTATATAGCAGGTAGTTGATTGCCATTAGGGCAATATCCATATTGCTGTTTTTACAAAATTCATTGAGCTTTTTTTCTGCTTCTGAATCGTTAAAGCACTGATAGGCAATAGCCGAGGCGGTAACGGAAACAGGCGGATATGCGTCGTCCATGGCGTTTACAATCTCCTTTTTATAAAGTTCCAAGATTTGCTTTTTTTGGCTCCGCAGTCCGATCATGGCCCAATAGCGGACGATATTATCTTTGCTCTTGAGCAGGCGCACCTGCTGTTTAACAATGTCTTTGCCCCTTTTGCCGGAAAGGGAGGCCGCCCCATAGATTTCCTTTAAGCGATATCTCTTTTTATCCAACCGGAATTCATAGGGCGTTCCTGTTTTGGAAATTTGACCTATTTCGTATTCGGGGAGAAACATTACATCACGGGATTTTATGATATCCGTATCCAACTCCTTCCGCATTTTTTCCAATACCTTCGCAAATTTGGGGTCGTCGACAAGGTTATGGGTTTCCCAAAGGTCGTTTTCGATATTAAACAGGAACTCTGGTGGCCGCTCTTCGAAAATGCTTTTTTGGAGGGAGTCGAACTTGCCGTTCGATAGGTCGCTGCGCATCTGTTTCACGATATCCGCAATTTCAAAATAGCGGATATACCGCATTTGGGGCACAAAGGGCATGAAGTTGCGGGAGTAGATGTATTTTCCGTCCGTGATACTTCGCACCATATCGGGGCCATTGTCGGCACGGTCACTGGAAAGTTCAAGATGCCCCACAGGTTTCGATCGATCCTTTCCCAATAATATACGGCCTTTGAGATAATCCGGCATCTTGCCGCCGGCCAGACTGATCATAGTGGGCGCCAGGTCTTCAAAATCGACAAGTTCCCCGGAAACGGCCCCGGAGGTGCCCCACGGGGACAGACCTTTGTATTTCTGGGGGAACCATATTACAAAAGGTACCCGGTATCCCAAATTTATGCCATTGGTCTTTCCCCTGGGAATACCTTCGCCGTGATCGGCATAAAAGAATATAATGGTGTTGTCCCGCAATCCATCCTTATCAAGCCTGTTCAATAAGTCACCGATCTTGTTATCGGTCAGTTTGATGGAGTTATAGACCCGCGCAAAATACTTGCGCATTTCGGGGGAATCATGATAGAAGGGAGGTATCTCGAAGTCGTTATCCCCGATCCTATCTCCTTTGGGCAACGAATCCCAGACATTCTTAATGTACCAATCATAGGGCATGGTCATCGTTCGGGATTGATGGGAATCCATAAAATTGAACACCGCGAAGAACGGCTGTCCCGGTTTGCGGTTCCACCACCCCGCTTTATAGGAGCTTTCGTCCCAAGCCTCCGTGGTAAATTGTTCCACGTTGCCAACGTTGTAATCGGTCTTCTTATTATTGGTAACATAATACCCAGCTTCTTTCATATAGTAGGGAAAGCCATGGATAAAATCGGGAATAGGATAATTGCTCCGATGGTTGCCGCTGCCCATTTTGAACGTACGCACTCCGGTGATGATCGTACTTCGGCTGGGCGAACACACCGTACCCGTCGAAAAGGCATTGGTAAAACGTACTCCCTCTTTAGCTAGTTGGTCGATTACCGGGGTACTGGCATCCTTGTTTCCGTAACATCCAATAAACTGGGGAGAGGTATCCTCGATGGTAATCCACAAAATATTAGGCTTCTCCTGACCGAAAACAGTGAAAAAGAATAGGAAACCTGTAATACATGTGATATGGCTTTTCCTCAAAATCTATTTTTTAATATTCTAAAAAATTCATTATCTCGGCAAGTAAGTCAATAATCAATAGCCGGGATTTTGCTCCAAATTGGGGTTATTGTCTATTTGTTCTTGGGGCAGCGGGTACAGTACTTGATGCGGTTCGGCCGCGATACCTCGGTCTATCGCCTGTTGAAGCAAAATTGTCATCGCCTCCGCGCTCTTCGTGATTTCAACAGAGGCCACTCTATTAAAACTTACCGCTTGCAAAGGGGCAAGGTTTCCGAAGCAGAAAAAAACTGGTGGAATGAATATCCATCTTAAATCTTTCAGAAATCGAGACTTCGACTTCCTCTCTTTGTTCGTCTGGTTCTTCATTGATAAGTTGTGTTAGATTTTTTAATATGCAGGTTTCCACGTGACCATCCTAATCTTTACTTGCCTTCAAGAATGATAGGCAATCGCATATCTTAAGTATTAAGAAACGACAATACATGGATTAAAACTTGACTATAAAATAATTCATCAGTATTTACTCAGATTTTAATACTCCATTCTTTTTGATAATGCGTAAAATAATCCCGTGAAATTTGATTAATCAGAATAATCAATCCCATAGCTTTCAATATTACGTATTTTAGCATAACAATAACATAGACGAATCTTTTAAAAACATGGACAATCCTACCATTAAAGAAGGTTTTGTGGGCCAACGGATGATAACACTTCCCAAGTCGGTCAAAAAGAAGGCGGCCAACAACCCGATTTCCAGCAGCTTTTACGTGACCGATATCGGATATTACCCGAGGGCGGAGAACCATTTTCGGGAACGCAAGAACGGGGCCAACGAATACGTTTTTATCTATTGCACCGAGGGGGAAGGCTGGCTGGAATTAAATGGCCACCATCGTAAGATACATACCAACCAATTTTTTATGATGCCTAAGGGGGAGACCCATCGTTATGGTGCTTCCAAAGAGAATCCTTGGAGTATTTATTGGATGCATTTCGAGGGTGCCACGGCAAAAAATCTATTCGACCGCTATAAAATGAACATCGGCCCGAACGATATCATTCCCTTTGAAAACGGACGTATCGGACTTTTTGATCAGATCTACAAAATTTTTCAGAGCGATTATATAGAGTCTAGTCTAGAATATGCGAACATTTTGGCCCTGAATTTTATTAGTTCTTTCATATATGGACAAATCGACCGATCGACCGATGCGCATGCACGCGAAGACCTGGTGGAGGCCATTATCGATTTCTTGACCGGTAATCTAGATAAATCCTTCGCTTCTCAAGATATTGCCGAGGAGTTCAATTACTCGACCTCGTACCTGTTCAGTCTTTTTAAAAAACGTACAGGCTATGCTATTATTCACTTTTTTAACCTCAAAAAGACCCAAAAGGCTTGTGAATATCTAAAATATACGGATATGAGCGTCAAGGAAATTAGCTTTAGCATGGGCTTTCAGGATCCTCTTTATTTTTCGCGGCTTTTCAAGAAAAATATGGGGATGTCGCCTAGGGCTTATAAAAAAAGTCAGCGATCTTAGGCCTATAAAATTAATGGCTGTGACGTTCTGCTAGCTTACCAACTAGAGTTTTCGATAAAATGCGGCCGTATTGACATCTTGCCAAAATCGGGAATTCAAAATACCAAAATGTGAATGCTAGCTTCAAAAAATTACCATATCATTGATAAAAGTAAAATAGTCCATATTTTTGATAGAATTATCCATTTTTTTTGCCGTGAATTGTCACTAGTATTGTTAACGAAAACAAAACATTACTTTAGCATTTTGTTATCGTCAATGTATCGAGACACATTCAACTACTCAAAACTCAATTCAAATGAACTACCTTCTCAAAACGAAGTGGCTTTTTCTTTTCTTTTTCTGCACCGCATTTGCGGTTGTTGGACAGACAATTACCGGAACCGTTACCGATGCGGAATCGAACGAACCGCTGCCCGGTGTTAACGTTGTAGCGGGTACCTCAGGTGCTATTACCGACTTTGATGGCAATTATGAACTTAGCGTACCGGCAGATGTAAGCACGCTTACCTTTTCTTCCATTGGTTTTGCTTCCCAAGATGTTTCGATTAACGGCCGTAGCAACATTGATGTCGCTATGGAACCGCAATCGGAGGCACTTGATGAAGTAGTCATAGTAGGCTATGGTACGGTTAGAAAGAGCGACCTTACGGGTTCCGTATCTTCCATTGATGGAGATGCATTAAGAGAGCTACCGGTCACTTCGGTGGATCAGGCCATACAATCAAGAGCCCCTGGCGTACAGGTCGTACAGACTTCAGCGGCACCAGGTGGTGGGGTTTCCGTGAGGATTCGGGGATCAAATTCGGTCAATAGCGGTAGTGAACCTTTATATGTCATCGATGGTTTTCCTATTTACCCTGACAATTCAGCTTACGGTGCGGGAGGAAACCGACAGGCCACCAATGTTTTGGCCTCTATCAACCCCAATGATGTTGAATCCATTGAAGTCTTAAAAGATGCTTCCGCAACGGCTATTTACGGTTCGCGCGGTTCTAACGGAGTTGTTTTGATTACCACGAAACGTGGTAAGGTCGGAAAAGCCAAGGTCAGCTATGAAGGGTCCTATTCCACCCAGACCATTGCCAATCGTATCGACGTATTGAACGGTGGTCAGTTCGCTACATATCTAAATACCTTGGAAACCAGTCAGGGCGGTGCTCCAATCTACAGCCAAGCGGAAATCGTCGCCTTTGGCGTGGGTACCAACTGGCTTGATGAGGTTACCCGAGTAGGTGCTATCCATAATCACCAATTAAGCTTTTCCGGTGGTAATGAGAACAATCGGTATGCATTAACGGGCAACTATCATAAAAACGAGGGTATTATCAAGAAAACGGACTTCGAACGCTACGGAATTCGGATAAATTTGGACAATAGCGCTTTCGATGATTTTCTTACTGTAAGCACCAGTTTGGCTTTTAATCGAACGGTCTCGAACAACGCCCCTACAGATCGTGGCGGACCTGGCGGCATCATTATTACGGCCTTGGGACTAGATCCAACAGGACCGGTCCGTAACGCGGACGGTACTTATGCATTAGCTTCCTATGATGGGCGTTTTGATATTAACCCCCTACAGGAGCTGGAGTATGCCACCGATGAAGATATTACAAATAGAGTATTGGGCAACACCGCATTTACTTTTAGCCTGTTGGAGGGCTTGGATTTTAAGACCAGTATCGGTGCCGATATCTGGAACGTAAACAGAACCAGTTTCTTTCCATCGGTCAATACCCGTATCGGTCGCGACAACACCGGAGAGTTGACCTTGGCCAACCGTAGTGTCGCCAACATTCTAAACGAAAATATCTTTTCATATAATACCATACTAAATGACAAACATTCAATAAGTGCCGTGGCCGGATATACCTACCAAAAGGAGGTCAATAAATTTACGCAGACCACCACCCGGGGAATTACAGCGGCGTCGGTCGAGCAAGCAACACTCCAGGGAGGCCCTAATATTCAAACTCCTGAATCAAGACGAAGGGAATGGACATTGGCCTCACTCCTAGGTCGGATCAATTACACGTATGACAGCAGATACCTCGCTACCCTAACATTCAGAAGGGATGGTTCTTCAAAATTCGGGGCGGATAACAAATGGGCCAACTTTCCCTCAATAGCTTTGGGCTGGAACATTGCCAATGAAGGCTTTTTCGAGAACGCAGGCCTTTCTGAAACCATCAACAACCTTAAACTTAGAGCAAGTTGGGGCTTGACGGGGAACTCCGAAATTCCTGTTTACAATTCTTTAGCCAATCTAAATGAATATAACTACGTAGTCAACGGAGGTTTGGTTTTGGGACTTGCGGATGAGCGACTTGGAAATCCTGATTTGAAATGGGAATCTACTACGATGAAAAATATTGGACTCGATATCGGCTTTTTTAACGATCGCCTAAGTTTGACTTTAGATTATTTTGCTAACCAGACGGAAGATCTTCTTCTTCGCGTAGCCATCCCGAGCAGTTTGGGCTTTAGTGAAATCCTTAAAAATTCAGGTTCATTAGAAAACAAGGGTTTTGAGGTAGGTCTAAATGGTTATGTAATCAATAATGAAGATTTTAAATGGAATATCTCCGGAAACATCTCCATTCTTCGTAATGAATTAACCGATTTGGGAGAGAGCACACCCTTTTTCTCCAGTTCAACCAGCGGACACTTGGGCGTCGACGGCAGTTGGGTGGAAGCAGGTAACCCAATCGGGGTCTGGCGGGGATATGATTATATCGGTATCTTTCAATCGGAAGAGGAGATTGCCAACAATGCCTCAAGATCAGGTGATAAACCGGGCTATCCACAATACCGAGACGTAAACGGTGACGGTGATATTACACCTGATGATTACGTAATCATTGGCGATCCAAATCCTGATTTTACGTGGGGTCTCAATACTACCCTAAATTTCAAGAATTTTGATGTCGGTGTTTTTTTCAGGGGATCTCAAAGTTTTGATGTGAGGAATCTCCAAGCCTCGGAGTTAGGGGATGGCGTTCAGAAAATCAATCAGCTAAGTACCATTCTATCGGATTCATGGACACCTACAAACACCGACGCATCAAGACCTCTAATCGATGCTAATAGGGATTTTGCCAATTCATATCGTGATTCCGATTATTTTATTGAAGACGGGTCCTTTATCCGTTTACAGAATGTATCCTTGGGATATACTATTTCCGATTTGGATAAATACTTCAGTAAGGCACGGATTTACGTAAGTGCCCAAAATCTTTTGACTATCACGAACTATTCAGGTTTTGATCCTGAAGTGAATAACAGGGGCCAGGACAACCTCAATAGAGGTGATGATTATGACGCCTATCCTAGGGCACGGACAATTACTTTAGGAGTTAATCTTGATTTTTAGTACATTAACAAAAAAAAGCATTATGAAAAAAGTAAAATTTAAATCGCTAAAATGGTTTTGGGTATTAGCCCTTATCATTCCCTTCGGATGTTCTGATTTGGAGGAAAATCCAGATTTCACAACACAAGAAAATTTCTTTGACACCGCTGAGCAATTAGAACTTGGTGTAAATGCCGTTTATGACGGTATCGGTTACGGCCGTGATTGGTTCAACCACTTTTATGATCGTTTCGTATTCGAGTGCCTTGTAGGTTATCAGGTAGGATGGGAAAAAGGCCCCTTGGATTTTCAAAACGGTAACGTTAACCCAGGCGATGACTACATTGCTACTTATTGGAGAATATCTTACGAGAATATAAATAGCGCCAACGCGGTCATTCAAAAAGCCGACCAACTCAAAGAAAACGGGGTGCCCAATACTGCCTTAATAGACCGTGTGAAGGGAGAAGCCCTATTTTTGAGGGCTTTCTATTATTACAATCTGGTTCGCTATTTTGACGATATTCCGGTTACTACCGAAAAAACTTTGAGTGATAAAGATCTACCCTCAAACGAAAACGGTAAACGTGTGGCGTTGGATTTGATCGAAGCGGATCTGAACACAGCTGCCGCGCTATTGCCCGAATCATACACGTCAGAAAATATAGGTCGTGCGACCCATTGGGCAGCGTTGGGCCTATTGACCAAGGCCTATCTACAGGATGAAAAATGGAACGAGGCACGAACTACCGCAGAAACAATCGTCAATGATGGCGGTTTTACCCTTTTTGATAACTTTGCCGACAATTTTGCCGTTGCCACCGAAAATTCGGGCGAACGTATCTTCGAGGCACAAGTTTCATCTTCCGCGAATGCGGGAGAAAACCAAAATTACCACCAACATTATATTCCTGGGGATTTACCAAATGATCTAGGAGGTGTTGGCTGGCACTGGATCAATGCTACCAAGGCTTTTCGTGAAAAGTACGATCCCGCCGATAAGCGTATTGCAGGTACTTTTATAAGCGAATACCCAAGTACCCGGCCAGGCCTAACTTCCAAGGGAGAATTGCCGATCGTTCACTGGAGCGATGCCGCACCGTATAATCTAAGCCGTTTTGGTGGAATGGTCTCCGCTGATGCCGACCCAAACAATCCCGATGAACTTATATTCTCCGATGGATGGTCCGCAAAATATACCGAGATGGGAATTTCCAATTCCAACGATACCGAGAAGAATATCGTGTATGTTCGCTTGGCCGATATTTTATTGGGCCATTCCGAGGCTGCCAATGAAAGTGGAACGGGCGATGCTTATTTCGGCAACAATCTGGTTCGTGCGCGAGCAGGTCTTGAACCGCTCTCGGGTTTGAGCCAAGATGCTTTAAGGGATGCTATCGTGAACGAGCGGGTACTTGAGTTCGCCATGGAGTGTGAAACCTATCCAGAACTTAAGCGCAAAAGCACCTTCGGCGGTTCGCCCGATTATCTTGGGGAATATATTCAGGAATTCATAGATACCTACGATGTAGATCGTACGCTTTCGGCCAAAGATTATGTATTGCCGATACCGTTGAACGAGGTGCTGGGCAATCCGAACGTTACACAAAATCCGGCATATTGAAATTTTGAGTTAGTTTAAATTTGAAAAACCTGTCGGAAGCGGCAGGTTTTTTTATTCGAAATTGCAACAAAATCTCAATTTGGAAGTACCTTTCGAATATATTGAAATTGCCATTACGCCTATGAACCGTTTAACAATCCGATTTATCTTGATTTTCGCGTTGAGCATTATGTTGTCTTGCACTAACGAGAAATCTGGCAATAGCGATACCCAAAACGACGAAACCCGTTTCCGTCTATTATCTTCCGATAGCTCCAACATCATGTTCAACAACCGAATCGTTGAAAACGACACCTTTAATATGGTCGACTTTTTTTATGTATATAACGGAGGGGGTGTGGCCATAGGGGATATCAATAACGATAGTTTGCCAGACCTTTATTTTACGGGGAATATGGTCGATGACCGCCTGTACCTGAACAAAGGCAATCTGAAGTTCGAGGATATCACCGATGCCGCCGGAATCGATATTCCCGGATGGTCTACCGGGGTTACCATGGTCGATATCAACCACGATGGACTATTGGATATCTATGTTTGTCGTTCTGGAAACAATGAACCTGAACAGCGCAAAAACTTGCTTTTTATCAACCAAGGTGATACTACCTTTAGGGAACAAGCCGAGGCTTTTGGCTTGGCCGATACCAGCTATTCTACTCAAGCCGCCTTTTTTGACTATGATAAAGACGGGGATCTTGACCTGTACCTATTGAACCACACCAACGCCGTTCGGGACCCCAACAACGTGCGACCCTTGATCAAGGATGGAAGCGGACCTGCCAACGACCGACTTTATCGCAATGAGGAAAACGAAACATCTAAAATCACCTTTACCGATGTTTCCCTACAAGCAGGTATTGTCTATGACGGAATGGGGTTGGGCGTAGGTATTGCCGATGTAAACGAAGACGGTTGGGAAGATATCTTCGTCACCAACGATTTTATAGCCAACGATTACCTGTATATCAATAATCAGAGAGGGGGTTTTGACCAAATGTCCCAAACCTATCTAAACCATGTCAGCCATTTTAGCATGGGAAACGACATGGCCGATTTTAATAACGACGGCTTAACGGATATGGTTACCGCCGATATGCTGCCTCTTGACAACTTCCACGAAAAGAAAATGTCAGGCCCGCTGAACTACGACCTTTTTCAATATACCCTGCAACAAGGTTATATGCCCCAGTATATGCGCAATACGCTGCAGCTCAACAATGGAAAAATCGGTGAAAATCCAACTTCTTTTTCCGAAATCGGGCAATTGGCAGGTATCGACGCCACAGACTGGAGCTGGGCGCCTCTCTTTGCCGATTTTGACAATGACGGGCTGAAAGACCTGTTCATTAGCAACGGCTATCTGCGCGATATCACCGATCTCGATTTTATCAACTACACCGGTTCCTTATCGGGCATCGTGACCAAAGATAGCCTTGATGCCGCACTCAAACGAAGAGCAAGGGAGATGCCCTCTATCGAACTATCCAATTTTATGTTCAAAAACAACGATGACCTGAGCTTCGAAGACGTCTCCGAAAAATGGGGCGCCAATGAACCTTCCCTATCCAACGGTACGGCCTATGCCGATTTGGATAATGACGGTGACGTCGATATCGTGGCCAATAACATCAATGCCCCAGCATTTATTTATGAAAACCGATCCGAAAAGCTTCCTCGCCACAATTTTATCAATATCGGCTTGGTTGGGGACAGCCTGAATCTAAACGCTTTGGGGGCAGAAGTTCGATTATTTACCAATGGCAGAATGCAAATGCTTCACCATTCCGTTACCCGGGGCTATCAATCCTCTATGGATTATAACTTACATTTTGGACTTGGAGACTCCCATACCATAGACAGTCTTTCTGTACAATGGCAGGATGAAAAACGCTCTATGCTATACGACCTGAAATCCAATCAATTTCTGGTAATTCATAAGGCAAAAACCGCCACCAGCAATGTCGAACGGACTGCAAGCTCCCCTGCCCCCTTATTGTTTCAAGAGGTCACCGAAACCTCTGGGCTTACTTTCGAGCACGAGGAAGAAGACTATCTCGACTTTAACCGGCAATTTCTGCTCCCCCATAAACATTCACGTCAAGGTCCGGGAATTGCCGTTTCGGACATCAATGGTGACGGTCTGGAAGACTTTTTTGTGGGTGGTGGTTATAACCATAGCGGACAGCTCTTCTACGCCAAAAAAGACGGCAGGTTCGAGAAAAGACCTTTGGTAAAAAACGAAAAAGAAAAATATGAGGAGGATACCGGCACCCTCTTTTTTGACTACGATAATGACGGGGATCAAGACCTGTATATTGTCAGTGGCAGCAACGAATTTTACGAAAGTTCCGAATATTTTCAAGATCGGCTCTACAACAATGATGGGAAGGGGAATTTTACGTTAGATGAAAAGGCACTTCCGAAATTCCGGTCCAGCGGTTCCTGTGTCCGGGCAGCAGATTTCGACAAGGATGGAGATCTAGATCTTTTTATTGGAGGAAGGCTAATACCGCTAAAGTATCCGCTACCACCCAACAGCTATTTGTTACAAAACGATAATGGAAAATTTACGGATGTAACCAACCAACTGGCTCCGGCATTACGAAAAACAGGCATGGTAACGGACGCCCTATGGACGGATTTCGACAACGATGGAGACACCGACCTCATCGCAGTAGGGGAATTTATGGCCATCCAATTTTTTGAAAACGACAATGGAAAATTGAAAAACGTCTCCGCAGAAACCGGTCTTTCGCACTCTTCCGGATGGTGGAAC
>JAGXIC010000298.1 GCA_024635875.1 Pricia sp. | reverse complement strand
TCATGAGCGTCTCGTGGGCTCGGAGATGTGTATAAGAGACAGGTCCCAAGTAAAACAGCGAAACCCATCCATATAATCGATGTCGAGATAGATGGCGTCACAGGGTATTTTTTCATCCCTGAATTTTTTGGCGATTTCCTTTACTTGGCTTTCGGGAAAATAGCTCCATTTTGATTGATGATATCCCAAGGCCCATAACGGGGGCAGTTCGGGTGCACCCGTTAAATTGCTATAGGCACGCACTACCTTACGCATTTCGGGGCCGTAGAAGAAATAATAGTCCATGTCGCCACCGTCGGCCCAAAAGCTTGTGGTCGTACGTCGTTCGTGCGAAAAATCGAAATGTGTTTTAAAGCTGTTGTCGAAAAAGATGCCGTAGGCTTGGCTGTTGTGTAAACCGATATAAAAAGGAATGGCTTTGTATAACGGGTCTTGATCTTTGCCATAGGCATATGAATCGGTCACCCAGTTACTTACCCGTTTACCCTTCAAGTTACTATGGGTAGCCTTGTCGCCCATACCATAATAGCTCTCGGAATTTTGGGTGATTTTACCCATTTTCACGGTATTGCCACCATGTTGGTAATTTTCTTCCCAATGAAAGCCCAGTTCGTCTTCATTGATGATGTTACCTGCCAGGTCGGAAATCTGGGTCCGCAAGGTGCGCTTGTCCACGAGTACCTGTACCTTGGCGGTCTCTATGATGTATTCTGTTTTCGTTTCGGCGATGTCGAGGTGGTTATAGCCTCTTCGGGCATCCGGATCTATAGCGTACGAAAAATCCGGCTGAAACGTATGCTCGGTGGCATAGCGAAACCGAATGGTACGATCTTGAATAACCGTAACCTCGAGAATCACCCCATTTTCGGTCGTAAAGTAAAACCGATCTTTATCCCTTATATAATGTACAATGTGGTTGGGATAGAGATTGCCTTTGTATTCAAGTTCTGTATTTTTAATCATTCAGTATATCTTTAAAGACCCGCTAAAATAAGCATATTAACTTTTAGTTACCAAATGGGTTGCCACCGATTGTGAACTATAACGTTGTCGTGGGGAAGGACTACTGAAAAATAACGATACTTAAAGGCGGAATGGTCAATTCGATGGACTGCTCTCGGCCGTTCCAAGGTTTTTCGATAAGCTGGGTCAGTTTACTCTTCATGCCCGATCCGCCATATTTCTTATCGTCGCTATTTAAGATTTCCTTGATCTTTCCGGAGTCCTTTGGAATACCGACGTTATAATTTTCTCTCGGTGCCGGAGTAAAGTTGCAAACGATAAAAAGATCGTTCTTGGTATCGTGTCCTCTTCGGATATAAGTCAAAACAGAATTTTCATGATCTCCGTAATTGATCCATTGAAAGCCATCGGGACTAAACTGTTTTTCATAGAGTGCCGGTTGTCCCTTATAAATTTTGTTCAGGTCTCTGATCAACGCCTGAATGCCCGCATGCACTTCATACTGGGTCAAATGCCAATCGAGGCTTTGCTGAAAGTTCCATTCGGAAGTTTGACCGAATTCCCCGCCCTGAAAAATCAGTTTGGTACCGGGGTGTGTGAACATATAACCAAAAAGCAGGCGTAGATTCGCGAACTGCTGCCATTCATCGCCGGGCATCCGGTATACCAACGATTGCTTACCGTAAACAACCTCGTCATGTGAAAACGGAAGCATAAAGTTTTCGGTAAAGGCGTAGGTCATGCCAAAGGTCAGGTCGTTTTGGTGATGTTTGCGGTAAATGGGCTCTTTTTTGAAATACAGCAGGGTATCGTGCATCCATCCCATCATCCATTTCATGCCGAAACCGAGTCCGCCATATTGTACCGGTTTCGATACCCCGGTAAAGGCGGTCGATTCTTCGGCAATGGTCTGAACATCAGGAAAGCTTCCATAGACCGCCTCGTTAAATTCTCTGATAAAGGATAAAGCTTCAAGATATTCATTGTTGCCATACATATTGGGCTGCCATTCGCCTTCCTCCCTAGAATAGTCCAAATATATCATCGAGGCCACGGCATCTACGCGAAGGGCATCGACATGGTACTGGTCTAGCCAGAAGATGGCGTTACTGATCAAAAAAGCGCGGACTTCGTTTCTGCCGTAATTAAAGATAAGACTCTTCCAGTCGGGGTGATATCCCTTTTGTCTGTCGGGATGCTCATACAGGTGCGACCCGTCGAAAAACCCGAGACCGTGGGCATCTTCCGGAAAATGGGAAGGTACCCAATCCAATATCACTCCGATACCGGCCTGGTGCAGTTTATCGACCAACAATTTGAAACCTGCCGGGTCGCCGAACCGCGAGGTCGGGGCGTAGTATCCCGTAAGCTGGTAGCCCCAAGAGGGATCGTAGGGAAATTCCATGATAGGCATGAATTCTACGTGGGTAAAGCCCATATCCTTGGTATACGCCACCAAATCTTCAGACAGTTGTTCGTAGGTCAGGAAATTGTTTTCCGCATCCCTTTTCCAAGAACCAAGATGGACCTCATAGACGGAGAATGGTGTATCCAAAGAATTTTTTGATTTTCGGGTATCCATCCATTTTTCGTCCTTCCATTCGTAATCCGCTTCCCATATGACGGAGGCGGTTTTCGGAGGCTGCTCGCAATATCGGGCAAAGGGATCTGCCTTTTCGGTCACTACCCCGTGATTGTTCGAATGGATTTTATATTTGTAGATTTCGCCCTGGCCAATCTCGGGGATAAATCCTTCCCAGATACCACTGGCGTCCCATCGTACATGTAAAAGGTGCTCGTGTTCGTTCCAACTATTGAAATTGCCGACCACCGATACCGATCGCGCCGTTGGCGCCCAGACTGCAAAATAGGTGCCACTGACCCCGTTGAGCTCCATGGGATGTGACCCCAATTTTTCATAGAGGCGAAAATGCTTGCCCGATTTGAAGAGGTCGATATCGAATTCTGAAAAAAGACTGTAAACGGTTACTTCGGCCATAGGAGTGGATGTTGAATTAATTAAGGAAATTGGCACCAAATCTAAGCAACTTTGACCAATGCTTAACTTCTTTATTGATTTACTTCAATAGTTTGCTGTTTTTCGGACAAAAGATACGGATTTTTAAAAAACGGAACGCTTTTTGAATCTTTAAGTTTAATTTACGGAATTTAAACCTTCAAAAATTTAGAATTATGAAAAATGTAATAAGAGTATTGGGCGCTTTTTTGACCCTGTTTTTAGTCTCGTGTACAGGTGATCCAGGACCTCCGGGACCTCCGGGTTTTGATGGCCTTGATGGTGCCGCATTTGAAGCGGCAGCCTTTGAAATTGATGTAGATATGGAATTTAATACCGGATTAAATCGTTACGAGGCATTATTACAATATCCATCGGATATTACACTTTTGCCAGATGACGTAGTATTAATTTACAGGCTGGAGGAAGTCGATAATGGTCTTGACGTATGGCGACAGCTACCACAACCTTTTTTTAGTGACCAAGGCCTTCTCTACTATAATTTCGATTTTACCCAAAATGACTATGGTGTCTTTCTTGAACCGGATTTTGATGCGGCTTTGGTAGCGACTGATCTGATTGACGGACAAGTATTTAGAATTGTGATAGTACCAGCGGATTTAGGTACAACGGCAAAAATGGACAAATCAAATCTTAACTCTGTAATGAGTTCTCTGGGAATCTCCGAAAAGGAGGTACAGAAAATAAGAATGAACTGATACGCTTATCAAATTAATAGGATGGAACCCTACACTACCGGTAGGGTTCTATTTTTTATTTAGGATGTATCTTTATCCCAATAAAAACTTTAGTATTCAATATCCGTATATACAGCTGAAAGGATTGTGCTTCTATACCGACTAAGATATACACAAATAATACATAAATGTCATGTACACTAAAATAGCATTTGCATTATGTCTCTTACTGACAGGCTGCAAAGGAAACTCTCAAGAAAAGGAAACTGCGATGAAAAAGGATGACCAGACCGAAAAGAAATTCGAGGTTACAAAAACGGATGCCGAATGGCAGGCAGCACTGACCCCTATGGAATATCAGGTCCTTCGTAATGCGGCTACCGAAAACCCGTTCAGCAGCGAATTACTCGAAAATAAGGCGGAAGGTACTTATGTCTGTGCCGCCTGTGGTACAGAGGTCTTTAAAAGTGAGACCAAATTCAAATCCGGCACCGGATGGCCCAGTTTTTACAAGGAAATTGAAGGTAATGTCGCCTATGACGTCGATTATAAAATCGGTTACAAGCGTACCGAAGAGCATTGTGCCACATGTGGTGGCCATCTTGGTCATGTTTTTGAAGACGGACCGGAACCTACTGGTTTGCGACATTGTATCAACGGGGCAGCATTAAATTTTGTGCCAGCTGGGGAGTAAGTTGGTAGTCGAAGCTATGCGCTTTTGTGCATTTAGCCTTCCCTGAATTAGTCAGGGCGAAAAACTTTTGCCCAGTTGCTGTGACTGCTACTGCTACTGTAACTTGGAATGTTACGGAATGAATTCTATTCATTACTTAAAAACTATGTACTTTTAGTGCATAGGAGTGGTTTATTTGACCGGGTCGACCAGCATGAAAAAGAAAACTTCGGACAATTGTTTTTTTTAAGGTCCACAAGAACAACAGATACCATTGCCGGTTGGCAAGTCATGCCTTATAAACCCCGAAATCCTTAAACTTTTTTTGAGCTTGGAATTTGAATTCCGTATTTTTGCACGTCTTTAAATTTCAACAGCTAAAACACAAGAATATGGCCGATTTCGATGTACTAGTTTTGGGCAGTGGCCCTGGAGGATATGTAACCGCTATCCGTGCTTCACAATTGGGGTTTAAAACTGGCATTATAGAGAAAGAAAGTCTCGGCGGGGTCTGCTTGAACTGGGGCTGTATTCCGACCAAAGCCTTATTGAAATCCGCCCAAGTGTTCGAATACCTCAAACATGCGGAGGACTATGGACTCAAAGCCGAAAACATCGATAAGGATGTCGATGGGGTAGTGAAGCGGAGCCGAAGCGTTGCCGATGGTATGAGCAAAGGTGTCCAGTTTCTGATGAAAAAGAATAAAATCGAGGTCATCAAAGGCTTCGGTACCTTGAAGCCAGGTAAAAAGATAGCTGTAAAAGGCGAAGATGGCAAGGAATCCGAACACGGTGCCAAACACATCATCATCGCCACGGGTGCTCGAAGCCGCGAACTGCCCAGCTTAAAACAAGATGGCAAAAAAATTATCGGCTATCGCGAGGCCATGACCTTGGAAAAACAACCAAAGAAAATGATAGTCGTGGGCAGCGGTGCCATCGGTATCGAATTCGCCTATTTCTACAATTCCATGGGTACGGATGTTACCGTAGTCGAGTACCTACCTAATATCGTGCCGGTAGAGGACGAGGATATCTCCAAGCAATTGGAGCGCAGTTTTAAAAAGGCGGGCGTAAAGATTATGACCGCATCCGAAGTGACCAAAGTCGATACTTCCGGTGATGGGGTCAAGGCAACGGTTAAAACGTCTAAAGGAGAGGAAGTATTGGAAGCCGATGTCGTTCTGTCGGCCGTAGGAATCAAATCTAACATCGAAAATATAGGTTTGGAGGATGTCGGCATTAAAACGGATAAGGACAAAATTCTGGTCGACGATTACTATCAGACCAACGTTCCCGGATACTACGCTATCGGTGATGTCACTCCGGGTCAAGCCTTGGCGCACGTCGCCTCGGCGGAAGGCATCCTATGTGTCGAAAAACTCGCCGATATGCACGTCGAGCCTTTAGATTATGGTAACATTCCCGGATGTACCTACTGCATGCCCGAAGTAGCATCCGTTGGACTTACTGAAAAACAGGCCAAGGAAAAGGGCCTGGATATCAAAATCGGAAAATTCCCCTTCTCTGCTAGCGGAAAAGCGAAAGCCTCCGGTACACCCGATGGTTTTGTGAAAGTTATCTTCGACGCGAAATACGGCGAATGGCTCGGCTGCCACATGATCGGCGCTGGCGTAACCGATATGATTGCCGAAGCTGTAGTCGCCCGTAAGTTGGAAACCACGGGACATGAAATTCTAAAGGCGGTACATCCGCATCCGACCATGAGCGAAGCGGTCATGGAGGCTGTGGCAGCTGCCTACGATGAAGTTATCCATTTGTAATTTTTGGTTTAGGAGTTTAAGCGGCCTTCGGCCGCAGTTTAGAAGTTTAGAAAGTATCTCTCCAAATAGCGAGCCTCTAAACCTTCTAAACTCCTAAACCCCTAACTCCTAAACTTTTTAGATGCTCACTCTTTTTAGAACCACCGCCATCCTCGAAGGTATCTCTTACCTCGCCCTTTTCGCCGTGACCATGCCTTTGAAATATCTTGCGGATTTGCCAATGCCGAATAAATATGTAGGCTATGCCCACGGGGTTTTATTTATTGCTTATATCGTTTTGGTCCTAGTCTTTTGGAAAACGAAAAAGTGGGGATTCAAAAAAGGGTTTATCCTTCTATTGGCATCACTCTTGCCCTTTGCCACTTTTTATGTGGATAGAAAGTATTTGGCGCCAATAGCGGATTAAAACCAAAGTATCAAGCTCCACCCGAAACTTCGGGGGGAGCTTAGAATTTTAACCTTCTCCGCGATACACTTTTTCGTTATCTAAAGTGTCTGGCCGATAAAAAAGTGTAAACATACCCAAGGGTAACGGTCGACCAAGTAGCTTCACCTAGGTCTATGGCGGTGTAGGAGAAATTAATCTCCGATTGCGGACCCACTTGGAATCCGATTTGCGGGCGATAGTAAAATCCCCCTTCATTGCCTTTGTTCAATCCAATGGCATGGCCTACGTCGCCACCAAAGGAGAACGATTTCGCGGCCCATATGCGCACTGAAGCGGCTATCGGCACGAATTGCACGCTGGGTAGTTTTACGCTTACCGTCTCAACCTTAAAAGTTTCCGGAAACCCGTGAATTATTCCCGCTTTTACTCCTAGGTCAAAGACTTTGTTGGGTGCCCACAAGTAGCCGATATCAGCACCAATGACTAGGCCTATCTGATCGTTCAAATCCCCTAGGGGAATCCCTCCGTGGGCGCCTAACTTAAAACCTTCTTGCGAAGAGGCTGTGGCGCACGTAAGCGCAAAGAACACAAGGGATAACAACTTCCTAATAGTTTTGAACGTCATAGTAGAGGTCTGTTTTAAATGAATTACAGCTAAAAACAGCCTCTAGAACGTTATTTCCTGTGATTTTGTTGTGAAAGACGTGAAATTATTGACGTTGTTAAATTGCAGCTTGCAAAGAAATCTATCCTTTTGAAATATCGCCCGACCCCGATGTCTTGGTATCCACTTTCTCCGGGTTGCCGCGGTAGCTGATATCCCCGGAGCCTGAAACACGGGCCTTGATCATTTTATTGGCGGTAACTTTGATATCTGCCGAACCTGAAACCGTAGCTTCCACATTATCTGCAATTAGGTCATACGCTTTTATATCCCCTGAACCAGAAATTGTGGCATCAAAATCTATCGTTTTTCCACTGAGGTTCATGTCCCCGGAACCGGACATGGCAGCGCTTAGGGATTCGGTGTCAAGGTCTAGGGTGATATCCCCGGAGCCGGACATGGCAGTTTTAAAACCTGATGCTTTCAAGGTGATTTTTCCAACGATATCCCCAGAACCGGATAGGTTGACGGCATCGATACTTTCTACCGGAACGATAATACGAATACCATCTTCCCAGCTTGAGGGTTTTAGGTTGACCCCTTTTTCTTGTTTGATGACCAGTTTGCCGTTTTGGACTTCGGTAATAATGTATTCCAACAGGTTTTCTTCCCCTTCAATAGTTAGTTCACCCTCTTTTCCGTCCACTAAGTCAACATCGAACCATCCGGATACCCCTATTTCGTTGTATTCTCCCACACTGCGGTCGATGCTGGCCATATTTCCATTTCCTTTGATGGCCTTGCCCCATTGTGCTGAACATGAGGTCGTGAATACTACTACTAAACTTAAAATGGCTACTTTTTTCATCTTTTAGTGAATTTTTGTCATTCGCGTGTAGGCGGGAATCTGTTGATAAATAGTTAGTTTTAATTGATTCTTGTCCATTCTGCATTCCAGCTGGACTCAGCATAGTTTTCGGAACGAATCTATTGATTTAAACTTAATTCCTATAAAACGTAATCCCGCCATAATCACTACTTATGGAAACTGCATTGCCGCTGTCGGGCGATCCATAGTAGCCTTTGTAATATGTACTCGTATTTTTCTCTTCGCTGATGTCAATCTGAAAATCGTCTTTTCCACTGACGCCGGAATAGCTGGTTTTAATCTCGAAATTGAAATGGTATTCGGGGGCGTAGCCGATTTTGACGCCTGTGTAATCCGTATTTAAACGCATATTTTTGGCATCGGATGCCATCTTGTCGATTTTCAGTGAGCCGTAATCCGCGGTAATATCCACGTTGCCGTGAATCGTGCCCAAATCAACGTTGATATAGTCGCCGCTACCCTGTACGTTCTTGGCCTCACCGATTTCGATTTTTCCGTAGTCGCAGGAATATTGCAGGTTATCCATCTGTCCTACTTCTGAATTGGTGTAATCGGCACTGATGACCAGGTCTCCCGCTTTTTCAATGGTGAAGCCGGAATAATCCGCTGAAATATCTCCGCTTTTGATGTAGCCGATGGTCGATTTCGAGGTATAATCGAAATTCAACTGGTTGTTGCGACCGTTGAGTTCCCCGATATCCAAGCGGCCGTAGTCGCAACTGATTTTGGCATGGCCGTCTACACGGTCCAGAATAATGCTTCCATAATCGTTCTCCAGATCCAACCTGCTCTTCACCGGCAGTTTAATGGAGTAATTGACCTGCATGTCCACATTGTTGTTCCTGCCCCAGTTCCATCCCCAGCCTGAATCGTTGGTATCAAAAATGGTGCGGGCGGAAACCCTGCTACTACTGTTCTCGAAATCAATACGGATACCGTCCAGTTTTTCTTGTACTTTCTCGGCGTTGTTGCCGCTGGTCTTTATCTGGACCTCAATAAGTATCCGGTCTTCGTTCCAGGAGCTGATGTTGAGGTTGCCGTAGCTGTTGTCGACGGCCAAAAGCGCGTCCGAATTGACCTTGAACTCTTTTTTGATCGTTTTTTCCTTGGTATATTTTCCTTTGGGATTTCCGTCATGGGCGCATAATGCCATGGGCAGCGTTATGAGCGTAATGGCAATAGAATTAAATAATAGTTTCCGTATCATCGTGAGTTTTTAAATTTTTAAGGGATTCGATTTTATCAAGTACATCTTGCAATAAGTCGATGCGAATGCGAAAATTGGTAATCATCGCGCTCAATATGAGCTTGCTATCGCCGCCTTTTATCAGATCTTGCTCCAGCCGCGAGTAATCGGTTTCCAATTTCTTTAGCTGTAGCATCGTGTCGTCGATGATCTGGCGGGTCTGTGGGCTGCTTTCGTTTTCTAGGGCCTTTATCTGTTCATCGATCAGACCGGCAAAGTAAAACTGGGAACGCGAAATTTCAGGTGATATCTCAGCTACCTTTTGATCCAAGGTCGGCTGTGATTCGTACAGGCCTACCGCAGCAGCGCATAGTAAGGCTATCGAAGCGGCTATGGCCAAGGGTTTCCACCATAATTTTCTCTTTTTTTCTTGGGATGCAAGATCTTTTGACGCGTTCAACTTTTCGAGAAACCGAAGCTCATGGCCCGCCTTTGGGGCTTCGGTATCGAAGGACTCCTGAAGGGTGTCGAACAAATTTTCTATAGTTTCGTTTTCCATATTAAGTGGGTATCAATTTTTTCCTCAAACTATCTTTTGCCCGGGATATCGTCGTTCGGCAATTGGCATAGCTAATGTTCATGATTGTACTGACTTCTTCGTAATCATAGCCTTCTATAAGATGTAAGGTCAAAGAAATCCGGTAGTTGTCCTTTAATCGGCTCATGGTCTCCATCACTTTTTGAGCCTTCAGTTCGGTAGACGTATGATCCGGGACACTTGCCTCGTTATCTTCGACCTTGTACATCACATTTTCGAGCGTGACCTGCTTCTTTTTCAGTTGTTTCCGATAGTGCTGGATACTGCTATTGATAACAATGCGTTTCAACCAAGCTCCGAAAGCGACCTCGCCCTTGAACGTATGCAGGTTCGTAAATGCCTTTAAAAAGGATTCCTGCATAACGTCTTCGGCCTCATCACGCATCTTAACGATGCGAAGGGATGTATTGTACATAGCTCTGAAATAACGCTTGTATACGGCTAGCTGCGCACTTTGTTTCCCCTCAAGACACTGTTGTATCAACGTATCAATATGTTCCTCTTTGTGGCTCAAAAAGTTGATGGTTTGTAATAAGGATGGGATAAGTTAAGGATTGTTACAGTTTTTGAATTCTTTTTTTATTTGGAATTTGGAATTTGAGATCTGGAATTTGGGGCTTCCCCGAAGCCTATGGCACAACAATTGTCCTTACAGTGGCGAAAGAAAAAGTTTTATTGTATTTTAACAGGTACTAGGGGGCTTTACAAAGAATTTATAATTTAAGACAAAAGAGGATTTCTGTTCTACAAATGACAGAATGACCGAAAATATACCTATGGGAGATTCTAATTTTTCAGATTTTGACAATATGTCGTTGCAGTCCATCGAGGAGGATGCGGAATTGATTCCGTTATTAACGCCCGAGGACGAGGAGGAGATGGCCAACGAACAGTTGCCGGAAACCCTGCCGATTTTGCCACTGCGCAATACGGTACTTTTTCCAGGGGTCGTGATTCCGATTACGGCCGGAAGGGATACGTCTATCAATTTGATAAAGGATGCCAACAATGGATCGAAGGTTATTGGCGTCGTTTCCCAAAAGGACGAGGAGACCGAAAATCCGCATGCCAAGGATATCAATACCTTGGGTACGGTAGCGCGTATTCTGCGGGTGCTCAAAATGCCTGATGGCAACACCACCGTAATCCTACAGGGGAAAAAGCGTTTCGAAGTTGCCGAAATTCTTACTGAAAAGCCCTATATGACGGCAACGGTAAGGGAAACGGCCGAGGAAAGACCGGAAAAAGATGGACAGGAATTCTTGGCCATCATTGAATCTATAAAAGATTTGGCGCTTAGGATCATTCGCGACAATCCGAATATTCCGAGTGAGGCTTCCTTTGCTATCAAGAACATCCAAAGCAACTCCTTTTTGATCAATTTTGTTTCGTCGAACCTCAATCTCGGGGTCAAGGAGAAACAAGAACTTCTGGAAATCAACAGTTTGCAAGAGCGTGCGTTGGCCACTTTGAAATATATGAACGTGGAGCTTCAGAAACTTGAGCTCAAGAACAATATTCAGAGCAAGGTGCGCAGCGATATGGACCAGCAGCAGCGCGAATATTTTCTGCACCAGCAGATGAAGACCAT
>JAGXIC010000297.1 GCA_024635875.1 Pricia sp. | reverse complement strand
GAACTGCCCCAAGGGGCCGCAGAAATGGCATTAATGGCTTTGTCACCCCCGGTCTTGATAAGCGGATTGCTCGGCAAGAACGGCACTAATTGTTCCGCGACGCAGATGGGACCAACGCCGGGCCCGCCGCCGCCGTGGGGAATGGCAAAGGTCTTATGCAAGTTGAGGTGACACACATCGGCCCCGATTTTACCGGGGTTGGTCAGGCCGACCTGGGCGTTCATGTTGGCACCATCCATATATACCTGTCCTCCATGATCGTGGATCAATTGGGTGATGTGCATGATTGAAGATTCGAAAACCCCGTGGGTGGAGGGATAAGTGACCATCAGCGCCGCAAGATTAGCGGAGTGTTTCGCCACTTTTTCCTCCAAATCAGGAACATCGATATTTCCTTTTCCGTCGGTCTTGGTCACCACCACTTGCATACCGGCCATCACGGCGGAGGCGGGGTTCGTACCATGTGCCGATGCGGGAATGATACAGATATTGCGGTGGGCCTCGTTTCGTGACTCGTGATAGGCACGGATGACCATCAGACCCGCATACTCCCCCTGCGCCCCTGAATTGGGCTGCAAGGAGGTGCCGGCAAAACCAGTTATCGTCGTCAGATCTTTGGCCAGTTCCTTTAAAACGATTTGATAGCCTTCCGCTTGTTCTATGGGAACAAAGGGATGTATATTGCCCCACCGCGCCATGCTCAACGCGAACATTTCAGAAGCTGCGTTCAATTTCATAGTACAGCTTCCTAAAGCGATCATGGAGTGGTTAAGCGATAGATCTTTCCGCTCCAATTTTTTGATGTAGCGCATTAATTCGGTTTCGGAGTGGTACGAATTGAAAACCTTGTTTTGCAAGAAATCCGCTTTACGCCGCACGCTAAGCGCTATGGCACTTTCTTTTGATAAGGTATCGATGGTAAAAGTATCCTTCCCTAGAGCTTCCGAAAAAACGGAAACAATCTGGTTGAGGTCCTTAAGTGATGTCGCTTCGTTTATGGCAATGGAAACCGTGCCTTCATCCACATATAAAAAATTGACCACATGTTTTTCGGCAATCGGTCGTAATGCTTTCGCGTCCGTTTTGACCGTGATCGTATCAAAATAGGAGGTATTGATTTGGTACAGGCCTAACTTTTCGAGGGCATCGGTCAGGGTGACGGCGGACGAATGCACTTTTTTCGCAATATACTTTAGTCCCTCCGGGCCGTGATAAACCGCGTACATACCGGCCATCACTGCCAAAAGTACTTGTGCCGTACAGATGTTCGAGGTTGCCTTGTCGCGTTTGATGTGTTGTTCACGGGTTTGAAGGGCCATCCGCAAGGCCGGTTTGCCATCGACATCTTTGGTGACACCGATAATTCTACCGGGAATGCTTCTTTTATATTCTTCCCTTGTCGCAAAAAACGCGGCATGTGGACCTCCATACCCCAAGGGTATTCCAAAACGTTGTGTGGTGCCCACGACTACATCAACGCCCCATTCTCCCGGGGGTGTCAGCAGCACTAAACTCAATATATCTGCGGCCACGGCCGTTTTGATATCGCTTTTCTTTGCTTTCACAACGAAATCGGTATAATCGTTTACCTGTCCGTATTTTCCGGGATATTGTAGCAAGGCTCCGTAGAAATCGTTACCAAAGCTGAACTTCTCATGGTCGCCAACCACTAATTCGATCCCCAGCGGGGTCGATCTTGTTTTTAAGAGGGAGAGTGTTTGGGGTAAAATTTCTTCCGACACAAAGAATTTAAGGATGTTGTTCTTTTTTTGATCTCGACTTCGCACATCGAACAGCATGGTCATCGCCTCGGCGGCCGCAGTACTCTCGTCTAACAACGAAGCGTTGGCCAATTCCATACCGGTCAGGTCTGACACCACCGTTTGAAAGTTGAGAAGGGCTTCAAGCCGTCCTTGGGCGATTTCGGCTTGATAGGGAGTGTACGCTGTGTACCATCCCGGATTTTCCAGGATATTTCGTTTGATAACGGAAGGAGTAAGGCTTTCGTGATAACCCAACCCGATATACGTTCGGAACAACTGATTCTTTTCTGACAGCTCTTGCATGTGCGCCAAGAATTTGTGTTCACTCATAGGAGCCTCCAGATCCAACGGTTTTTTTAATCGAATACCTTCGGGAAGGGTCTCAAAAATCAACTGATCCAAACTGTCGGCACCGATGGCCTCGAGCATATGCCCAAGATTTTCGTTGGTAATGCCGATATGGCGCGATGCAAATAAATCTGTCCTCATAGAATACGCTTAAAATGGAGTTGCAAATTTAAGGATTTATACCCTGAAATCCGCCAGATTATCAATGTATAGGACGAAAGTTTTGAACCGCAAACAATAGTTATTAACGGGTTGCCTACATTTGTTCAATGCAGGTTTTACGCCGACTTTTTGAATTTTATCTTGACGCCAGTATTCACGTATCCTTGGCCATCTTGGCATTGGTTCATGTGACCTGCCTAAACTTAAACATTTCGGTAGATGCACATCTTTACTGGTTTCTGTTTTTCGGATCTATCGCCTGTTATAATTTTGTGAAATATGGTGTAGAGGCGGAGAAATACATTTTAGTGACCGGTCTGCACCAAAGGCAGATACAATGGGCAAGCTTCGTAGCCTTAGGTTTTGCGCTTTATCACGGCTATTTTTTAAGCCTGCAGGTCTATATTACGATTGCCGGTCTGGCTGTTTTGACCGGATTGTATGCGATTCCGGTACTGCCACATACAAAGAACCTGCGAAGTTTAGGGGGACTTAAAATTTTTGTGGTGGCGATGGTTTGGGCGGGAACGACGGTAATTCTTCCGGTTATCGCAGCGCGGCATTCCATTTCTTGGGATGTTCGGGTCGAAACGGTACAGCGTTTTCTTTTAGTACTGATCTTGTTGGTGCCTTTTGAGATTCGTGACCTGGCCTATGACAGTCCTGAACTACGGACCCTACCACAGCGTTTTGGAATAACCGGTACCAAAATTATCGGTGCCTGTGCCATACTGCCTTTTTTTTTTGTTGACTTTATTGAAGGATACGGTCGGCCGGACCGAGCTGATTGCCAATGCCATACTTTTAGCAACCCTGGGGATATTGATTTCGATTACGAAGCGGAAGCAACATCGGTATTTCGCATCCTTCTTGATCGAGGCCGTTCCTATTTTTTGGTGGGTATTGCTGCTCCTACTGGTTTCCTAAAACAATCTTTAGGCTTCTTCCCGTAAAAGCTCTTTCATCCTACGCTTATCCTCTACGGTAAGGCTTTGCAGATTGGCCTTTTGGCAGAGTGTAGTAAGTTTGGTATTCCGTTTAGCAAATTCCGGACAATTTTTGCAGACTAACAGATGGAACCTCAGTTTCATCTTTTCCACAAAAGTCGCTTCCCGGTATTGGGTTTTATTGCAGATTAGGGCAGCTTTTTCACAAGAAATCATCATGATTAGAACCAGTTTTGATTTAGGCATCCCATCAGGCCCGTTCTCGCCCGATGGATCATCACCCAAAGATTAGACGGGTTAATGTTGAGTTCATTACAAATAGTTTCCGTATCCATGCCCTGGATGGTTTTCATGGTAAAGACCAAGGCCTGTTTTTTGGGCAGTTTGGCGATGCACGAATGAATGGCCTGCCCTAATTCTTGGTTTTCGATAGCATCGTTCTCAAAAGAACTGAAGGGGTCTGCCACTTGTTCTTCGATCCAATCGCCCTGTGCATCGGTATGCGCACTATAGTCCATTCGCACTTCGGCCCTGCCCTTTTTGGAATTTGTTTTGCGGTAATGGTCAATGACCTTTCGTTTTAAAATGGCGATGAGCCAAGTGCGTTCTGCCGCATCTCCCTTATAATTTTTTGCTGATTTTAGGCCGGCCAAAAACGTTTCCTGTACCAGATCTTTGGCAATTTCGACATCGTTTACCCGCCCTATCGTATAGTTGAAAAGATAATCGGCGTAGGCATCGATCCATTTTTCCGGATGTAGTACGTGCTCGGTCATTTTGTTAGTGTCGTCTTCAAAGATAAACGATTTTGGTACAATGACCTTCACTTGGTTTTCGTTGGTGTTTTTTAATCGGATAGCCGCCATTATTATTAGTTTTGGATAAACCCACCGCCATGAAATTATGTGCTACATTGCTACTGTGGTTCATGGTGACCTTGGGCATTGCCCAAAATAAGTAATACTGTATCACAGAATTTTCACGAAAGGATGCCAATACCGGGATATTGATCGCTGTTCGAATTCCGCAAGGATATGTGGCCGACCCATTAGAGTCCTCTATGAAATGTAAACCGGCTCAAAGCAATTTATCAGCTACTTCTTTCCAGTTGTTTACGCGCTCGAAGCCATTGGTATTTACGTTGTGCGGTGATGTGAAAAGTAGAGTCCTACCTTCAAATTCACTCAAATTGTAGCTTCTGTCGGCGATAAGTATATCCCCTTTTTAAATGTGCTTGTTTCCGCATAAAATACGTCTTTGCCAAGGGATGAACGGAAAATGTTCATCGAGCCATTCTGACTTTTCTTCTAGGGAGTTGGAGAATTGCATGGCGGCAGAAGCGATGTAAACTTCATAGTTGTCGTTTAGTTTTTTTAGCACGGAGCGACTGTCGGCAATCGGGTTCAAGTCGCGAAAGAAGCCGCGGTTACGGGCATGGTTGCGAACACTGGTTTGCCTGTCTTCGGGCACCGTATGCCAGACCTCTTTTCCCATACAGGCTTCGAGCGTGAGACATTCCTCGTACTCACGGTTATAAATTTCGACATGTGCGCCGAAGGTGTCCGCCATTACTTCGTCCATATCAACAAAAAGAATCATAAGTGCTATTTTTTGCGAAGGTCGGAAATTGGGGGTTAACGAAAAAAAAATTCCAAAAACTTATCGATACCTTAACCTATAAAAGTCTGTAGACAGATGCGGGATGGGGTTATAAAATAAAAAAGAGGGCGTCCCCACGCCCTCTTTAGTCGTTAAAAAAAATTACTTTGATATAACCTTTTTAACCTACTTATGAAAGACAAATGTAGGAGAATGATATTATAATTCATAATCTTTTTCGTAAATATTTTGACTCATTTGTAAGTTTTTACGTCAGTTAATTCTAATAGTCCCGCTCTTTGTAGAAGTGCCTCGACCTTGGGTTCAGCACCTCGAAATCGTTTGTAAAGTATCATCGGATTTTCCGTGCCTCCCTTCGAAAGAACATGGTCCTTAAACTTTGAAGCAACGGCTTTGTCGAAGATTCCCTTTTCCTTAAAGTAGGCAAAAGCATCGGCATCGAGCACTTCTGCCCATTTATAGCTGTAATATCCTGAGGAATAACCACCTTGAAAGATATGGGCAAAAGCAGTACTCATGCAGGTTTCCGTAGTTTCAGGATACAGTTTAGTACCTTCGAAAGCTAGGTTTTCATTGGCCTTGACATCGGTGATATGGGAGGGATCTGTACCGTGCCATGACATGTCCAACAATCCGAAACTCAACTGGCGAAGGGTTTGCATGCCTTCCTGAAAGGTGGCCGAAGCTCTGATTTTTTTTATAAGTTCCATGGGAATCCGCTCGCCGGTCTTGTAATGGGTCGCAAACAGTTCAAGGGCTTCCCGCTCGTAGCACCAGTTTTCCATAACCTGACTGGGCAGTTCCACAAAATCCCAATAGACCGAGGTGCCGGATAGGCTCGGATAGACCGTGTCGGCCAGCATGCCGTGTAGGCCATGCCCGAATTCATGGAACAATGTGGTCACTTCGTTAAAGGTTAATAGGGATGGTTTGCTGGATGTACTTCGTGTAAAATTGCATACATTGGAAATGTGTGGCCGTACGTTCTCTCCGTCCTTTCTATATTGCGGTTTGTAGGAAGTCATCCAGGCCCCGCCCCGTTTTCCCTTTCGGGGATGAAAGTCGGCGTAAAAAAGGGATATGAAATTATGTTGTTCGTCGTACACCCTATAGGTCTTGACCTCTTCATGGTATTTGTCAATGTCGGATACTTCCTCAAAGTGGAGTCCGAACAATTTTTCGGCTACTTTAAATACGCCGGCGATGACATTCGCCAGTTTAAAATAAGGTTTCAGCTTTTCGTCGTCGAGGTCGAACAGCTTTTGTTTCAGTTTTTCGGAATAGTAGCTGCCGTCCCATTTTTCAAGCTGTTCGATGCCGTCCAAGTTTTTGGCAAAATCCTCAAGTTGTATAAACTCGCGTTCGGCAGCAGGTTTGGCCTTTTCAAGTAGTTCGTTCAAGAATTCACGGACTTTTTCGGGGTTTTCGGCCATACGCTCCTCCAACACGAAATGGGCATGGGTCTCGTAGCCCAACAATTTGGCTCTTTCATAGCGTAGATTGGCTATTTTGAGTACATTTTCTTGGTTGTCGAGGGTATCGTTGTGAAAACCTTTACTGGCGAATGCCAAGGACAGGTCTTTGCGAAGTTCACGATTCTTGGCATATTTCATAAAGGGGATGTAGCTCGGATAATCCAAGGTTACCAGCCATCCCTTTTTATCTTTCGATTCGGCCAACTGTGCGGCCGCTTCCTTTTCGCCCTCGGGCAGGCCATCAAGATCGGCTTCGTCCGTCAAGTGCATTTCATATTTGTTGGTCTCCGCCAAGATATTTTCTCCGAACGTCAATTTGAGTTTGGAAAGTTCAGCGTCGATTTCCCGCAGGCGTTTCTTTTTGTCTTCGGATAGGTTGGCTCCGTTTCGGCTGAAGCTTTTATATTTCTTTTCCAAAAGTGTCTGTTGTTCTGTAGATAATTCTAATCCATCCTTTTGGTCGTACACAAGTTTTATCCTCTTGAACAATTCTACATTCAACGTAATATCGTTGCTGAATTCAGAGAGTAGGGGGGAGACCTCCTGCGCAATTTTCTGGATGTCCTCGTTCGTTTCTGCGGAATTCAGGTTAAAGAATACACTGGAAATGCGGTCGAGTTGTTGCCCCGTAAATTCCAAGGCTTCGATAGTATTTTTGAAAGACGGCTTTTCTGGGTTACCGCTAATAGCATCGATTTCTGACCGGGCATCTTCGATTGCTTGTAAAAAGGCTGGTTTGAAATGCTCGTTTTTTATTTGGGAAAATGGGGCAGTATCGAATTTTGTTAGAAGGGGGTTCATTGAAAAAGTTTATGGGTTTATTTAGTTGAGAGTTAAGAGTTAAGAGTTGCCAGTTCCGAAATAGCCTTGAAATTTGAACAGCTGCGAAGCAGCGATTGAACCTTAAACCATGTAAGGCGGACTGCAATTATTACCTATTACTGGGTACTACTTACTGACTTGGCTGCATCTATAACTTTTGCCTTCATACCTTCTTTGTAGGCAATGATTTTGTCAAGAACGGATGTATCGGAAGCGCCAATGATCTGTGCGGCGAGAATCCCTGCATTTTTGGCACCGTTCAGAGCTACTGTAGCCACCGGAACACCGCCCGGCATTTGTAGAATGGACAAAATGGAATCCCAGCCATCGATGGAGTTACTGCTCTTGACCGGCACACCGATAACGGGCAAAGGGGTCAACGAAGCTACCATTCCAGGTAAATGCGCCGCGCCCCCTGCCCCGGCGATGATCGCCGAGTATCCGTTTTTATGGGCATTTTTCCCGAATTCGAACAGTTTTTCCGGCGTGCGGTGGGCGGAGACAATATCGACATCGACCTTAATGCCAAATTCCTTTAGTATATCGATAGCATCCTGCATTACGGGCATATCGCTGGTACTGCCCATTACTATGGCGATTTTTTGCATACAATCTAATTTTAACTTATATGACAATTTCAGTTTAGCAACGAATTCGATTTTAGATGAACGAGAAACTAATAGTTAGTTCTTGTTTTTGTATTGTGCCGGTCCGCCAATTTTACGAAAATTGCCTGACAAAACGCATACACAAAAACCCCACATACCACTTATCTAGAGATAACCTTTATTCGCTCTTTCACCTGCTGCGCGATTTTTCGCGCTTCGTCAACATCCTTGTTAATGATTGTCACATGTCCCATTTTTCGGAACGCACGGGTTTGTTTTTTACCATATATGTGTGGCGTAACCCCATCCATCCCCAAAATATCGGCCATATTTTCATAAACCACATCCCCGGTATGTCCTTCGGCGCCGACCAGATTGACCATGATGCCGGCGACCTTACTTCGGGTATCGCCCAACGGCAGATCAAGAATGGCCCGGATATGTTGTTCGAACTGGTTGGTATAGCTGGCCTCGATACTATAATGTCCGCTATTATGGGGCCGTGGTGCGACCTCGTTGACCAATATCTTGTCGTCTTGGGTCTGGAAAAGCTCCACCGCCAGAAGTCCGACATGTTTGATTTTATCGGCAACCAGTAACGCGATTTCCTGCGACTTTTGGGCTACTTTGGCATCGATTCTAGCGGGACAGATCACATATTCCACCTGATTGGCCTCGGGGTGGAATTCCATTTCGACCACCGGATAGGTCTTTACTTCACCGCTAACGCTACGGGCGACGATAACGGCGAGTTCATTCTTGAAATCTATTAGGTCTTCGACAATACATTCCCCATCGGGCAAGCCATTCAGGTCGTCTAGTTTTCGTACTACTTTTACACCTTGGCCGTCATATCCGAAACGGGCAGCTTTCCATATAAAGGGAAAATCCATCCCCCCGTTTGCGATACTGTCCTCTATTTCGCTTTTGTAGGCAAACCGGTGGAAATCGGCGGTGGGTATCCCCTTATCCACATAAAACAATTTTTGTTGGGCCTTGTTCTGTATGATGCGCAAGGCTTTGGTCGGTGGATAGACATTTATGCCCTCTTCTTCCAACTTTTCCAAGGCATCTACATTGACGTTCTCGATCTCGATAGTGAGTACATCCACCTGTTTCCCTAGGTTATACACGGCGTCGAAATCCATCAAATCGCCCAGCACGAATTCATTGCAGGCGATTTTGCACGGGGCATCCTCGGAAGCATCCATCACCACAGTATGGATATCGAATTTTCGGGTTTCGTAGAGCAGCATTTTCCCTAATTGGCCACCACCTAGAATCCCTAATTTAAAAGCCGAAGAAAAATAGCCTTTTGACTTTTCCATAGACATAGGTTCTGTTGTTGATACAAAAATACGTCGAATTCCCAAAACCTAGCCTGCGCTATATAAAAAGCAAATTCAAAACCCTATATTTGGCTTTTTATGAATTGTTGTGAAGTTTGTGATTCGAATTTTTAATGTCCTTTTAACAGGACCGAGACCAAAGACCAATGATTTGTCCTTTGGTCAAGGGGCAAGATAGGGCGATGGCTGCGCAAAAAGGGGCATAAAAAACTAATCGACAGATTTCAAAACAGTTTCTTATAAATTTTATTCGGTGATACAACTCCACGATAAACATTTCAAACCATTTTTAAGCGAAGCCCGGATTCTGGCAGCCGTTAAAAGCGTTGCCGAAAAAGTAGCCGCTGACTACAAAAACGAAACGCCGATTTTCGTCGGGGTGCTCAACGGGTCCTTTATGTTCGTATCCGATTTTTTAAAGGCCTATCCACATCCCTGTGAGGTGTCGTTCGTTAAGCTCAGTTCGTACCAGGGGCTTACTTCAACAGGTATCGTTGAGACCTTACTTGACGTTTCGGAAGATATCGAGGGCAGAAGCGTGATTATTTTGGAAGATATTATTGACACCGGCCGTACCTTAAAGGAGCTGGTGCATCTATTTTCCAATACCAACGTAAGGGAGTTCAAAATTGCCAGTCTTTTCTTTAAATCGGAAATATATACTGGCGAATATGCTATCGATTATTGGGGCATAGAAATACCCAATAAGTTCATTGTCGGCTATGGCTTGGACTATAAAGAACTGGGCCGGAACCTAAGAGAGGTATACCAACTAAACCATAAACATATGATAAATCTCGTTCTGTTCGGGAAACCGGGTGCCGGAAAAGGTACGCAAGCGGAATTCTTGAAGGACAAATACAACCTCAAACATATTTCTACGGGCGATCTGTTCCGGTATAACATTAAAAACAAAACCGAACTCGGAAAGTTGGCCAAATCGTATATGGACCACGGCAATCTTGTACCCGATGAGGTGACCATACAGATGCTCGAGGATGCCGTAAATACGAATCCTGATGCCAGTGGCTTTATCTTTGATGGATTCCCCCGAACCACAGCACAGGCAGATGCCCTGGATACTTTACTGGAGTCTAAGGAGATGAAAATCGATGCTACGATTGCCTTGGATGCCAATGATGAGGTTCTCATACAACGCTTATTGGAGCGCGGAAAAATTAGTGGCAGAACCGACGATCAAGACGAGACCAAAATTCGCAATCGTTTTGACGAATACAATGAGAAGACCGCCCCGCTAAAGGAATATTACGAAGCGCAGGGGAAATTTCAAAGTGTCAACGGTATTGGCGAAATCGATGCGGTAACACGGCGGTTGGGGAAGGTAATCGAGGAGTTGTAAAAGGCGGTTTATGGGTTTATAATGTTTAGGACCTTATACTTTAGTATTTTTCAAAACACGAACATAAATACAGGGAGCTCAGTGCCAATCTCATATCCATAACGTACTATTGTTTTCCAAGTAACATTATATTCCATAAACTTTTTTAACTCATAAACTCCCGTAATGACCGAAGGCAATTTTGTAGACTACGTAAAGATCCATGCCGAATCGGGCAACGGGGGCAAGGGCTCTGTGCATTTACATCGGGAAAAATATATTACCAAGGGAGGACCCGATGGCGGTGATGGCGGTCGTGGCGGCCATGTGATTCTTCGGGGTAACGAAAATCTTTGGACGCTCATCAACTTCAGGTTCAAGAAACACTTTAAGGCCGGACATGGCGAGCATGGAAGTAAGCAGCGCAGTTCGGGAGCGGATGGTGAGGACGTCTATTTGGAAGTCCCGTTAGGTACGGTTGTCAAGGATGCCGAAACCGACGAAACGCTTTTTGAGATTACCGAACACGATGAGGAAAAGATGCTTGTCGAAGGCGGTATGGGCGGGCGTGGCAACTGGCATTTTAAAACGAGTACGAACCAGACGCCAAGATATGCGCAACCCGGAATCAAAGGCCAGGAAACTGATGCCATCTTGGAACTCAAGTTGCTTGCAGACGTAGGACTGGTAGGCTTCCCCAATGCGGGAAAATCAACCTTACTTTCCGTGATCACTTCCGCCAAACCGAAAATCGCGGATTATGAGTTTACCACCTTGAAGCCCAATTTGGGAATTGTGGAATACCGCGATTTTCAAAGTTTTGTCATGGCCGATATACCTGGAATTATCGAAGGGGCCGCCGAAGGAAAAGGTTTGGGGCATTATTTCTTACGCCATATCGAGCGTAATGCGACCCTATTGTTCCTAATTCCAGCGGATAGCAAGGATATTGGAAAGGAATATGGGATTTTATTGGATGAACTCCGCAGATACAACCCCGAATTGATTGATAAGGAGCGGTTGGTGGCCATCTCAAAAAGCGATATGCTCGACGTGGAGCTCATGGCAGAAATGCGAACGGAACTGGCTAAAGATTTAGTGGATGTGCCCTTTATGTTCATTTCTTCGGTCGCACAACAAGGCATTGCCGAATTGAAAGACCGTCTTTGGAAAATGTTGAACAAGTAGCACAAATTGCGAGAAGCGCCAGTTATTTTTATTTTGGCTTAACTTAACACTTCAATAATAGGTAGGCGCTGGCTCCTCCCGAAAACGATGCTTTTCCGTAATTTTGTTTAAATGGAAGTGATGAAAAGGATAGTACTCTTATTTGCAGTTACATTTTTGTTCTCCTGCAATGCTATCAAAGTGAACTACGACTACGATAGCGAAGTCGATTTTACGAATTACACTACCTATAACTATTATCCCGACATGCAGACCGGATTGAGCGCATTGGATACCAAACGCCTGCTCGACGCCGTGGATGCCGAAATGCAGGCCAAAGGAATACAATTGACCGAAGAACCGGATTTTTTTATAAACATCGAAAGAAATTCATTCCAAAAACCCAGAAATAATTCGGTCGGAGTCGGTCTTGGTGGATCGGGGCGCAGTGTAGGAGG
>JAGXIC010000296.1 GCA_024635875.1 Pricia sp. | reverse complement strand
TGATACCACGGCTTCAACGGTCAGCACACTGCCCAAGGGTACCGCTTGATTAAAGGCCACATGGTTTACCGAGGCGGTAACCGTAATGCGTCGGCTATGGCGGCGGGCGGCAATACTAGCGGCACGGTCCATACGGGCCAAAAGCTCACCTCCAAACAAGTTGTTAATTGGGTTGGTCTCACTGGGAAGCACCATATCGGTCATTAAAGTGCGGGATTCGCTAGGATGTTTGGGCTGCATACTTCAAATTTTCGTCAAAGATACGGTCTTCAGTAGAAATTGGATAGGTTATTCCATATCCTTCAATTGAATGGAAAGGGCTTTCGTGGAAAGCTGTACCTCGATAAGCGAAAGAACCAAGGAAACCATCAGCGCAAAAAGACTAAAACCAAAGATGAGGTTGGCCCAAAACCGCAGTTCTACGTATATCAATGACATTGTTATTACCGCTAACAAAAAGCTGAAAATTGCCGTGGCCTGCATATTCTTGATTATGGTCAGGCGTTTGCGAAGTTGTTGCACCTGGAGACCAATCGATTTCGATTCCGTTTCCTGATATTTTTGGTGCAATTGACGGATCAAGGCCGCAATCGCCAAATATCTCGCGTTGTACGCCAACATGGTCAACGAAATGGCAGGAAAAAGAAGTGCTGGTATACTGAGGGATAGCTCCATAAAATTAACTAGGATGATTCATTTTGATATCCAAAACTGACTTAAGAAGGAAAGATGTTAGATGTAAATAAAAAACACTTAATTCTTTTCGAACTCCCGAGAACTTGATTTGTCCGCCGCCGGAAAGTCATCGGGTAAGTCTTGGGTCACTTTTCCCGTTGCCGCCCATTCCGCGCCCCTGAGCATCGTGGTCAAAAAACCGACGCCCAGCACAGAATAGTCCGCGTGGCCCATGATGTTGTGGAAAATCCTGCCTTTTCCGTAGGTCAATGCCATCAGCGCGGGTTCGTGGTGGCCCGTACCTTTATTACCCGGATCGGAATAGGCGGTGGCCAAAATTTCCATATTTTCGGCGGGGCCTCGTAAACTGTTGTACAGTTCATCCTTGGTATGCATCCATACGATAGGCATTCCTTTGGTAATCGGGTGTTTATCGTTTCTGACCACGATCTGATATTCGCTCTGAGGGCCATGGGCTCCTGCCTTTCCCGGTGAATCGTCACGAATCAATTCCTCGGCCTCGTTGAGATATACGTACGGCCCATCCTTTTCGGTGCGGTCTCCCCATCCGCCTAGACCGATCATTTGGTTGTAAGCTTCCCATTTGGGAAAGGAGTTGTCGGCGGCGTGAAAAACGACCAGTCCACCGCCCTTTTTCATGTATTTCTCAAGCTTCTTTTGCGTTTTTTCGGGCCATGGGGCAGCATTCCATCCAAAGTTATTGATGACCACATCGTATTTAGCAAAATCGGGAGCAAAATCGGGGTCTGGCTTCGGTTTGGCCAAAGCTTGGGTCTTAGTCATACCCTCGATGGCAAAATCCTCTAAAAATTCATCGCCTTTCCAAGTATATGCAGAGCGGACGACGTCCACAGAAAAAAGTCCGGTCTTTTCCATTTTATTTTTTAGGATGTAGGTCAGTTTTGGCCATTGGTCGTGGTTGTTCTGCCCATCTATGATAAGGGCCTTTATTTTTGCCGTGGCTTTCACTGATTGTGAAAAAAGGGTTCCGTAAGTTATAATGGACATCAATATCAAAGGGATGATTTTGGACTTCTGCATGAATTCTATGTATTAGAGTAGTTAAATATAAGGGATTGTTTAGAAATTTATAGCAAGGTGCTATCCTTTAATTTTGTAGATTTAGAAATCCCCCCATATACCGCGCTCTTTATGGAGTTTACAAAAATATTGAGAGTAATCGATCCAAAGCGATCGACGAATAGTCCAAAACACTACGTCCCTAAAAACCGTTTTTATGTTCCTTTCCCAAAAGAATATTCGCTCGAAACTCCCTGACGTCAAAACCACTATTTTCACGACCGTCGGCAATTTGGCCCGAAAACACCATGCCATTGACCTGTCACAAGGCTTCCCGAATTTTGAAGCGGATAAAACACTAATGGATTTGGTCACAAACGCCATGAAGGAAGGCCATAACCAGTACGCTCCCATGCAAGGCCATTACCAACTTCGGGAAGTTATTGCACAAAAAATCGAAAAGCTCCACGGAAAAAAGTACCATCCCGAAAAGGAAATCACGGTGACGGTTGGGGCAACTCAGGCCATATATACCGCCATCACGGCTTTCGTGCATCCGGGCGATGAGGTTATCGTACTGAAACCCGCCTATGATTGCTATGAACCGGCCATAAAAATCAATGGCGGGATTCCCGTTCCGTTACAGTTAGATGCCGATGGATATCAAGTGGATTGGGAAGCCTTCAAAAGCAAAATTACCTCCAAGACCCGTATGGTCGTCATCAATACGCCCCACAATCCCAGCGGACGGATTTTTTCAAAAGACGATATGTTACAGTTACAGGAGATTCTCCGGCCTACGAATATCATCCTGATCAGCGACGAGGTCTATGAACATATCGTTTTCGATGGGAAAGAACACCAAAGTGCATCCCGTTTCGATAACCTTGCATCCCGAAGCTTCGTCTGCGCCTCATTCGGAAAAACCTTTCACGTAACAGGATGGAAAATAGGCTACTGTGCCGCACCCGCCGAGCTGATGCACGAATTCCGTCAAGTACACCAGTTTGCTGTTTTTTGTGTTGACCACCCCGTGCAACGGGCCTTGGCCAAATATCTAAAAGAGGAAAAAAATTATTTGGGACTGAATGCTTTCTATCAAAAAAAACGGGATTTCTTTTTAAAGGGATTGAAAGATTCCAAATTCAAGTTCACCCCTTCTCAAGGCACCTATTTTCAATTGTTGGACTATACGCCGATTACCAATGAAGCGGATGAAGATCTTGCCCAACGCTTGATTCTTAACCACAAGTTGGCGAGTATCCCCATATCTTCCTTCAACGTTGATAATCGCGATGATAAGGTGTTGCGCTTCTGTTTCGCTAAAAAACACGAGACGTTAGAGCTGGCGACAGAAATTTTGAGGGCTATTTCGTGAAAATGCTATGAGAGACCGGCTTGTCATGCTGATTGGATAAAAACTTACGTATGGTCTAGAATATTTTTAAGAAATTTTGATGGTCTCCAAAAAATTAAGAAGCTATTCAATGTCTAATAGTAGTTTTTGTAAAACCGTAAGTGCCTTCTTTAATAATGGTAATAAAAATATTTACTATCTTCCGGAGAAAACAACTATCCTATGTTCTGTATCGTATACAGATCGATTCAAAATCCTGTAATAGGACAGACTGAAATTCGAAGCTTGTTGGAACAGGCAAAAGATTTTAATCGTGCAAATGAGATAACTGGGTGCTTATTGTCTTACAATAATGAATTCGTTCAGTATCTAGAAGGCAGCAAACGGGATGTCGAAACACTGTTCGAGAAAATCAAACAAGATTGGCGGCATCGCGAGGTCAATCTACTTATAAGGGGGCCTATCAATGGTAGGGAGTTCGAAACCTGGACCATGGCCTATGAAAATTTTATGGGGCCAAATTTTCGTTTGGAGTATCTCAAACTCCTGGTAAGTTCTTATTTTGAAAACACCGATACCTATACCTATTTAAACCCTGCTACAAAGAAATTTTGGGTCGTGGTCAAGACTTTATTGGCCACACAGGCAGTAGAAAAATTCAAATGATGGATTTCGAAAACGCCACTATATCTCGGTCCGCATCAACCAATCGGTCTGTTCGTCTTCTCCAATGTAGTAGGGATGTGTCCCGAATTTTGAAAAGCCATGGTTTTGGTAGAACTTGATGGCATTAGAGTTTTTTTCCCAAACGCCTAGCCACAGAAAATTTTTCTTTTTAATGGCCGCTATTTTTTTTACCTCTTTCAACATCCACCGCCCGATTTGTTGTCCTTGAAAATCCTTAAGCACATAAATGCGTTCCAGTTCTATCCCTTCTATGGACTTGATATCGGTCTGGGCATCGTTTTCGTTCAGCTTTACATATCCGACCAAATCGAAATCCTTGTAAACAAAATAGAAGGTGGTATCTGGGTTTTTTAGTTCTCCCAAAAGATTGCTTCTCTCAAAGGCAAAATCGATATATGCCTTAAAGTCCTCGGGATTGTTAGCTTTTTCGAAAGCATCGATGAAGGTGGTTCTTGAAATGGCAACAAGTTGCCTTATGTCAATGAAATCACAGCGTTGTAGTCTTAAATTCATGTTTTTAGGATGTCACCCTAAAAATAACCAAAAGGTAAGCGCCGTGCGTATGGCGAACAAGGAATAAAAAAAACGGCCTTTGGGGAAAGCCGCATTTTTTTGGGGATAGGTCGCAAGTAGGTTAAAGCATAAATAACTTTTTGGTCAACATGACAATTCCGCTTAAAAAATCGTTCTTGTACACTTGAATCTCTTCTTGTGGATGGTTCATTTGAGCTTCCATAGTTTTGTAGGTTTAGTTCGTGGTCCGATTTGGGGTTGGACTTTCAATTAATAACACTGTAAATGTACGATCGAACCCTGGAAAAAGAAAACTATTGTTGTGAAGCGGTCGGATAGTGTTGTGAAAAATAGCAATGGTCAATTTCGTCGATGAAACGCGGTCAAGTTTAAGCGCAAATATTAAATTTAATCGGAACACTCCCTATTTGAATATAACATTTGTAGTTGTATTTGAGTTTGACCGTTTTGCCTGAGTTTAATCCTCCATTTCGGGAACTTCTCCTTCAACTACTAAGACGCCTTCCGTGGCGTTCCGGATCTCTTCTACGGTTACTCCTGGCGCGCGTTCTTTTAGTAGAAATCCGTTTGAAGTTACTTCCAGCACTGCAAGATTCGTGACAATCTTGGTGACGCAGCCAACTCCGGTAAGCGGCAGGCTGCACCTTTTTAACAGTTTTGATTCGCCCGCACGGTTGGTATGCATCATGGCGACGATGATATTTTCTGCGGATGCCACCAAGTCCATGGCACCGCCCATGCCTTTAACCATCTTACCTGGAATTTTCCAGTTGGCGATATCGCCATTTTCGGCAACTTCCATTGCTCCCAAAATTGTAAGGTCGACATGTCGGCCCCTAATCATGGCGAAACTGGTGGCGGAATCAAAGAACGATGCGCCAGGCAAAGCGGTAATGGTCTGCTTTCCGGCGTTGATGAGGTCGGCATCTTCCTCGCCCTCGAACGGAAAAGGGCCCATCCCAAGTATACCATTCTCGCTTTGGAACTCCACATCTATATCATCACGGACGAAATTGGCGACCAAGGTGGGAATACCGATTCCTAGGTTTACATAGTAGCCGTTCTTTACTTCTTTTGCTATTCGTCTAGCAATTCCATTTTTATCTAACATAATAATGTATCAATTGTGCTTGCGAACCGTTTTCTGCTCGATCCGTTTCTCATAATCCTTCCCCTGAAAAATACGCTGTACAAAAATGCCCGGAATATGTATCTCGTTCGGATCAAGTTCTCCCGCAGGCACCAGTTCCTCCACCTCCGCAACCGTGATTTTCGCAGACCCGCACATACAGGGATTAAAATTCCGTGCCGTTCCCTTAAAGATTAAATTTCCGGCTTCGTCGCCTTTCCAGGCTTTTACGAACGAGAAATCGGCTTTGAAGGCTTCTTCCAAAACATACATCTTGCCGTTGAATTCACGGGTTTCCTTGCCTTCGGCGACTTCAGTACCATAACCGGCAGGGGTGTAGAACGCTGGGAATCCCCCTTGAGCGGCCTGACATTTCTGGGCCAACGTACCTTGGGGAGTAAGTTCAACTTCCATTTCACCGGTTAGCATCTGCCGCTCGAATTCCTTGTTTTCGCCCACGTAGGATGCGATCATTTTCTTTATCTGATGTTTTTGTAGTAGAAGTCCCAACCCAAAATCATCGACACCGGCGTTGTTCGAGATGCAGGTAATGTCCTTAATAACCAAACGCACCAATTCTGAAATGGCGTTCTCTGGAATTCCGCATAGGCCAAAACCGCCCAGCATAAAGGTCATACCGTCTTTTACGCCTTCTAGGGCCTCTTGAACATTATCTACCGTCTTTCTGATCATACGCTTTTAAATTGATGGGTTTGGAGTTAATTACCCTCTAAATTTACGCTTTTTAAATAAAAAAGCCCTTTGCTTTCTTAGATAAGGCAAAGGGGTTTTAGTGGTTGTTGTTTAAACGTACTGACGAGTTCGATAAGGCCGATCAGAAGTCCAGATCGTCAAGATCCTCTTCTACATCGGTATCCTTAGGTTCTTCATCGACCTGTTTGTCACAATCGAGGTTGATGGACATATCATCGGGCTTCTGGAATTCCCCGTCAGAAATACCCAGATTCTTATTCTCGTAGTTCGCCTTCATATAAAGGCCCCAAATCGGTAAGGCCATGGCCGCGCCCTGACCGTATGTAGTCTTTTCAAAATGTATCGGCTTGTCCTCGCCGCCCACCCATACGCCTGTAACTAGATTCGGAACCATGCCCATAAACCAGCCGTCGCTCTGGTTTTGGGTAGTACCTGTTTTTCCGGCTATCGGGTTGGTAAATTCGTAAGGGTATCCTGTTATAATCTCTTTATATACCGTTTCGTTGTTCTGGGATGAATGTCGTAGGCGTGCACCCGAACCGCTTTCGGTAACCCCCTCCATTAAATTTAACATGGTATACGCCACCTCTTTGCTCAAGACATCTTTGGTTTCCGGTACATATTCGTAAAGTACGGTTCCGTTTTTGTCTTCGATACGGGTCACCATGACCGGTTTTACATATACCCCTTGGTTGGCGAAGGTGCCGTAGGCGCCCACCATTTCATAGACGTTGAAAGTAGGTGTCCCCAAGGCTATCGATGGCACCTCTGGAATCTTCTTGGTCAAGCCTAGGTTATTGACAATGGAAACAACAGACCTAGGGCCGACTCTATCGATCAGTTGCGCAGTGACCGTATTGATCGAGTTGGCCAGGGCATCTTTTAAAGTGTATTCCCTCCCGGAATAGCGCCCATCTGAGTTCTTGGGGCACCAAGGTTCGGGGTTACCATGTTTTCCTGCCTCGATACAGTACTGGGTATCCGGAAATTTATCACAGGGCGATAACCGTAGCTGGTCAATTGCCGCGGCATATACAAAGGGCTTAAACGTGGAGCCCACTTGCATCGACCCTTGATAAACGTTATCATATTGAAAGTGGCGGTAATCGATGCCCCCTACCCATGCTTTTACATGGCCCGTTTGTGGCTCCATAGACATCATGGCGGCCCGTAAAAAGGTTTTATAGTATCGGATGGAATCCATCGGGGTCATAATGGTATCTTTTTCGCGCGCATCGCTGGTCCAATCAAAGACCGACATCTCGGTTTTTTTGGTGAACGATTCACGGATTTCTTTTTCCGAGGTTCCCGCGGCCTTCATTTGTTTCCAACGCGGCGAAATTTTTATCGCACGTTCCATGATACGATCAATTTCGGGCTTTTCCATGGCCAAGAACGGGGCGGTCGGATTTCTGTCAGGGGTATTCTGGTGGAAAAATTCCGCCTGAAGCTTGGTCATGTGTTTCTGTACGGCAATTTCGGCATTGGCTTGCATGCGGGAATCCACGGTTGTATATATCTTCAATCCGTCAAGAAATAAGTTCCAGCGATCTCGTTGGCCCTCTAAGGCCGGTTTGGGATTTTTAGCGATCCATCGGTTCATGAAGCCTTGTAAATACATTCTGAAATAAGTGGCCAGTCCTTCCTTATGCGATTCGGGATTAAAGCGGATAGCCATTTTCAGGTTCTGCAACGAATCTTTTTCCTGTTCGGTTATAAAGTCATTTCTGTACATCTGTCCTAAAACCGTATTTCTTCGATTCAATACCAATTCTTTTCTTCGGATGGGATTGTAATAGGATGAATTTTTGAGCATCCCGACCAAGACCGCCGATTCTTCGGTCTTTAATTGTTGGGGTTCTTTCCCGAAATATATCTTCGCCGCCGATCGGATGCCGTCCGCGTTATACAGAAAATCGTACTGGTTCAGGTACATGGCAATAATCTCTTGCTTGGTATATTGCCTTTCCAAGCGAGTGGCGAGCACCCATTCCATTGCTTTTTGTTTGAGCGTCTCGAATTTGTTCTTTGAACGTATCCCTACGAAAAGTTGTCTTGCCAACTGCTGTGTTATCGTACTTGCTCCTCCGGCTGTTCCTAAATATGCAAACGCCCTCATTACGCCATACGCATCAATTCCGGAGTGTTCATAAAAACGCTCATCCTCGGTAGCAATAAGCGCATTGACCAAATTATCGGGAAGGCTGTCGAATGGCACAGGTGTACGGTTGTCGTCGAGATAGAACTTGCCCAAGGTTATGCCATCCGAAGAAATGATTTCAGTAGCCAGATTGGTCTGTGGATTCTCAAGGTATTCGTATTCGGGCATTGTGCCGAGAAATCCCCAAGAAGCCAATAAAAACAGTAGTACTACAGATAGGATACCCACGGAAAACAGTATCCAAAACCATTTGATATATGTAAAGAAACCCGTGTGCGTGTTCTTTTTAGCGGCCTTTTTTGCCATTGTGGGAAAATTACTAATTACAAATTATTACTTATTGATCTCAAACTAAAATGCAAAAATAGTTTATACGTTTATAAAAGGGATGGTCTTTCAAAATTGCTAACTGCGTTCCGCGCTCCATAACCCTGTCCGGCGGCAGGCAGGTCAGAACTCACAACGCTTAACTTTTTTCGTTGCATTCCGCCTACTCCGAACTCCTTTCGATTTCATATCCTACATCCGTTATACCTTCTAAATTGACGACGCCATTTACGCTACCATTTTTACGCATGGCTTGGGAAATTCTTATAGTATATACGCCCGTTGTGGGGAAAACGATGTTCTCTTTATACCACAACTTATTCTCTTTGATGCTTCCGTAGCCCTTTCCCAACCATGTGCCATCGGGCAAGGCCATTTCATACTGAAGGGTATCTTTTAAGGTCTCTCCAGTGGGGAATTCCAATTCCGCGATTAGAAATAGATTACTATACGCAAAGGTAGCGTCATTGCGCACGTTAATGAATATATTGTGCCTTTGAACAGTATCGATTTCCGAGAAGCTAAACGCAATGGTGTTATCTTTGTTCCACGCACCGCTATTGGTGGCACGAAATTCGGATTTTACCAGTTTCGTATTGCAGGAAAACGATACTGAAGCACTAATCAAGATTAGTAGGGCGTTACGCATTATTGGGACGTCTTCTTTTGTTGTTCGATTTACCTTTGGTGTTGTTCCCTTTATTGGTGTTCTGTCCTTGGTTTCCCTTCCGGTTTCCTTTCTGGTTGCCCGAAAGACCTCTGCTTTTGTTTCTCTTGCGATTTCGGTTTTTCGATCGTTTGGGGCGATCAAAACGCGTGAGGCTGTCTTGGCCGACCACGTTCTCGAACACCTTTTCTTCCTTTTGAACGAAATTATCGACAGTATATTCCTCTAGACTGGCAACTTTTTCCTTTTTTTTATTTTTTTCTAGGATTTCCTTTACCTGTTCTTTGGTCAGCACATGCCAGTTCGAGGGGTCATCTTTATATGAGAACCAAAGTATCGCCTTGAAAATATCCGTTTTTTGGCAAAATGCGATTCCTTTTTCGGTGTAGAGTCTGGTATCCGTGGATGGAAAATCCTTTAAAGCCTCCAAATAGGTGTCCAACTCATAGTTCAGGCAGCATTTCAGCTTCCCACATTGACCAGCCAACTTCTGCGGATTCAATGAAAGCTGTTGATAGCGTGCCGCCGAAGTGGATACCGACCTAAAATCAGTCAACCATGTTGAGCAGCAAAGCTCACGCCCACAAGACCCGATGCCCCCCAATCTCTGGGCCTCTTGCCGATAGCCGATTTGGCGCATCTCGATACGGATGCCAAAAGCTTTAGCCATATCCTTGATCAATTGACGGAAATCGACGCGCTCTTCGGCGGTATAATAAAAAGTGGCCTTCGAACCATCGCCCTGAAACTCCACATCGGAGATTTTCATCTGCAAGTCAAGGATGATAGCGATTTCCCGGGCCCGTTTTTTGATTTCCTCTTCGCGGTCACGGCATTTTTGCCATTTGTCGATATCGCCTTGAGATGCCTTGCGATACACTTTTGGCAACTCATCGCTCTTGAAATCGACCTTTTTGCGCTTCATCTGCACCTTGACCAGTTCACCCACTAGGGTAACCATGCCAACATCGTAACCTGATTGCGCCTCGGTGGCAACCACATCGCCTATGGAAAGGGAAAGGTTTTCGGTATTTCTAAAAAATTCTTTTCTACTATTCTTAAAACGGACTTCCACGCAGTCGAACGGTTTGGTACCGTTGGGGAGCGACATGTTCGAAAGCCAATCAAAGACCGTTAATTTATTACAACCATCGGTACCACAAGTTCCGTTGTTCTTGCATCCTCGAGGTTGTCCGTCCTTAACGGTCGAACAACTGCTACAGCTCATATGTTATATCTTGGTCGTGAAAATACCGATCGGTCTTTCACGATAAGGTTCGTAAATTACTCTAAGGTAAAGGTAATGAAATTTTGATGCCAATTTCTGGGAGAGAATTTTGGCACCCCTACCTTTTAAATTTCAGCACATCGGACCGTCCCTTTTTAAAAATCTTGTTACTGGCCCCCTTACCCTTCCGCAGTTTTTTCTGCTCCTCGTGGGGCAGGTTATAGACGGCCTTACAGGCATCCGAGCAGCAACTATCCATTTGTTCGCCACACCCCTCACATTGTATGAACAAAAGATGGCAGGCCTCGTTGGCACAGTTAACATGGGTATCACAGGGCTTACCGCACTGATGGCAATGCGAGATGACATCATCGGTAATCCGTTCGCCACGGCGGTGGTCGAAGACGAAATTCTTCCCTAGAAACTTATTTTCCAGCTTCCTCTTTTCGACCTGTCTGGCGTAATCGATGATACCGCCCTCTAACTGGTATACCTGTTTAAAACCCTTGTGTTTATAATAGGCACTCGCTTTTTCGCATCGGATACCGCCGGTACAGTACATGACCAGTTTTTTATCCTCCTTATGATTCGCAAGATCCCTTTCTATGATATCCAGCGAATCGCGAAAAGTATCCACATCGGGAGTGATGGCGTTCTTAAAATGTCCGATTTCGCTTTCGTAATGGTTGCGCATATCAACCAATACCGTATCAGGGTCTTCGATGAGGGCATTGAAGGCTTCGGCATCAACGTGGATGCCCTTGTTGGTCACATCGAAGGTAGCATCGTTAAGCCCATCGGCCACAATTTTATTCCGGACTTTCACCTTCAATTTTAAAAAGGAAAGATTGTCCTGTTCGATGGCAACGTTCAGACGGACGTTTTCCAGGAAAGAAATGCTATCCAGATGTGTTTTGAAGGCATCGAAATTTTCCGCGGGAACGGATAACTGGGCATTAATACCTTCGTGGGCAACATAGATACGGCCGAGCACGTCGAGCGCGTTCCAACGGATAAAAAGATGGTCGCGAAATAGTTTGGGGTTGCCGATATGTGCGTATTGGTAGAAAGAGATGGTCAGGCGTTCTTGCCCCGCTTCTTTGATAAGCGTTGCCCTTTCGTTCGCACTTAAGGTATTATAAAGTGAACTCATCCGAACCTCTTCTTTTGCCTACAAATATCACATTTTGCGACCATATTTCCTCATTTTTGATAACCGTAGCACCCCTATGCTGATAAAAAATAACTTCATCTGGCCATAAAAGCCGATATTTTCGGTTCAAAACGAAAGCTTCGGATGAGTTCAGTTGCATGCTATACGAATGTTTTAAATTGAAAATTAATGAGGAGGCAAAGATAAGGGATTATTGGGATTCAAGGTAGATAGGATGTAGTATGACCGACTATCCCCACTTTAAACGAAATGACGAACAGAATTTCTATTCCAAGGTGGAATAAATGCAAAAGAAATAGTAAATTAGCATCCCTCGAAAAAATGCCTCTAACGCATTTACAATCCCAATACATAATTTCCAAAAAACAACACTATGAGTTCCGAAAAAGAAGCCAAATTAAAAGCACTTAAACTTACCCTTGACAAGTTGGACAAGACCTACGGCAAAGGCGCCGTGATGAAGATGGGCGATAGTGTGGTGGAAGACATCGATGCGATTCCCTCGGGATCTCTCGGGCTTGATATTGCGCTTGGGGTCGGTGGTTATCCGCGAGGTCGTGTCATAGAGATATATGGTCCGGAATCTTCAGGTAAAACGACCTTGACCTTGCACGCCATGGCCGAAGCCCAGAAGGCAGGTGGAATCGCAGCTTTTATTGATGCGGAACATGCTTTTGACCGGTTCTATGCCCAGAATTTGGGGGTCGATATAGACAACCTTATCATCTCGCAGCCCGATAACGGGGAGCAGGCGTTGGAAATTGCCGATAACTTGATCCGTTCCGGTGCCATTGACATTGTGGTAATAGATTCCGTGGCCGCCCTAACCCCAAAAAGCGAGATCGAAGGCGAGATGGGCGACTCGAAAATGGGCCTGCATGCCCGCTTGATGTCCCAGGCCTTGCGTAAATTGACAGGATCGATCAGTAAAACGAAATGTACGGTCATATTCATCAACCAATTGCGGGAGAAAATCGGGGTTATGTTCGGTAATCCCGAAACTACTACCGGTGGTAATGCACTAAAGTTCTATTGTTCCGTGCGGCTGGATATTCGTCGTTCCACGCAAATAAAGGATACCGATGGCAACGTCAAAGGAAATAAAACACGGGTCAAGGTCGTCAAAAACAAGGTGGCGCCACCTTTCAGAACGGCAGAATTCGATATCATGTACGGTCAGGGCATATCAAAGGTCGGTGAAATCATCGATCTAGGTGTCGAATACGAAATCATCAAAAAAAGTGGCTCCTGGTTTAGCTACGGCGATACGAAGCTTGGACAAGGAAGGGATGCCGTAAAGGCTCTGTTATTGGACAATCCCGAGCTTTTCGACGAACTGGATGGAAAGATACGGGATGCTATCGGAACCCTGAATCAGTAGGCAATTACAGTTATGGTCGTCAATCGCAATCCTGATTTTCTTTTCTTACGCGCTACCCCTCGCCTCAATGCAGATGGCGATAGTTTTTAATCAAGGCTGCAAGATTACGTTTCTCAATACTTAGGGGACTGTCATTTCGTTATTTTCTATCACCGATATTAAATTTATTCGTACGTTTACCTTGTTGACAAACAGTGATTAACATGATAGAATACTTAAGAAAGGCAAGACAGTCATCACCGATCGGTGACCATTTTGTGAACTTACTTGTTGAAATTTATGTGGCATTTGTGCATAGACTAAATGTATCAAAATGCCGAAAAAAGCATAAAAAGGAAAAAGGACTGAAAATTAACTTCGGAAGTGGTAGTTCGCCTAAAACAGGATTTTTAAATCTTGATTTTTCTGATTCCGCAGATCTAAAACTTGATTTAAGAAAACCCTTGCCTCTAACGGATTCTTCTTGCAGCTTTGTTTATTCAGAACATTTTGTCGAGCATCTTTCTTACCCGGAAGGTGTCGAATTGCATTTTTCAGAGTGTTTCAGGGTGCTTGGGCCTAATGGGCAAATATCGATTTCCGTTCCCGGTACCCAATGGCCCCTTGTTGAATATGTTGAAGGAAAGCATTCATATTTAGAAGCTTGTAAGAAGCATAAATGGCATCCTGAAGAGTGTACCACCTTTATGGAACACATAAATTATCACTTTCGGCAGCGTACGAGAGGGTATAGTTACAGTAGTTTCGGAAATCATAGATTTGACTGGGATTTTGAAACGATGCACAAAAAGTTGGCCGAATTCGGGTTTGTCGATGTGCAGATACGTAATTATGATTCCACCCTTGACTCAAAACACAGAGAAATAGGGAGTTTGTTCGTTCAGGCCACTAAACCTAGTGAACTCATTTGAACCGTTTCTTTCATCATGAATGTCCCATTTTGAGTCCATATTCCCTCTATAGATCCAACTAGTTGGCCCAACCCAACGAAACCACATTATCCTTGTTTTTGCTATGCAACATGAGTCCGATATGCAAATGCGAAAAATTTTGATAAAAATTTCCATCTACACACGCAACCCTTACCACATTTTTTCATCTAGTAGAAAAAGAACTAGTATTATGAAACGAACTTATGTCTTATTATGCGCCATTACTTTGGCAGCAATATCAGTATCCTGTAGTATTGATGACGATCAAACCAATTTTAGGTATACCACTTTGAAAACAGTAAACGCCAGTTTGCCGGACACCTTTGAACTGGGCAGGGTCTATAATATCGATGTAAAAATGTTCCGGCCGGACGAATGTACGTTTTCAGAAACCTTTGATGTGGTAAGAGATTTTACCGACTCTACTAACATCAGGACCGTTGCGGCCATCGGTATCGTTCTCGATCAGGCGGATTGCGCTGCAGTAAACGATTCAATTCAAGATTCTTTCCAATTCGAAGTCATTTATACGAACCCGTATTTATTTAGATTTTACGCCGGTGACAATACAAATGGCGAGGCCGAATTCTTGGAAATCGAAGTACCTGTAAAACACAATCAGTAGCCCCGCAGAACAGTCATACCCCATATACCATTTTCAGGTGTAAATTGGTATTATATTTGGAGTGTTGCACACGTATTTAAACCAACCCACAATTTTGAGTCTCGAAGAACTCGTTGAAAATTGCAAACAGGGCGATAGGAAGGCGCAAGAACAATTATATCGGGAGTATTCTCCGACCTTGTTCGGCACTTGCCTCAAATATTCGCGCAATAAGACGGAGGCCGAAGACAACCTTCACGATAGTTTTATGACCATTTTTGACAAAATCGGGCAATATACCGCCAAAGGTTCTTTTGAAGGATGGGCCAAACGAATTACCGTGAACACCGTGATGCAGAAATACCGCAAAGAAGAACACTTAAAATTGGTCACCGACAACTTTGAATACGAGGTCGAAATAGAAGTCGACTACGACTATGCCGATTTGGGGCTTGAAACCTTATTGGGCTATATTCAAGAGCTGCCCAATAAATATCGCTTGACATTTAATTTATATGTTTTAGATGGATACTCCCATGCAGAAATCGGCTCGCTTTTGGGTACATCACCCGGCACTTCAAAATCGAATTTAGCCCGTGCCCGTTTGATTCTAAGGGAAAAAATCGAAACCAAACGTAATATCGCCGTCATCGGCCTTCTTTTATTGATACTAATGGAAAGTTGTTTATAGCTGAAAAAAATCGTTTACCTAAGCCATTTATATGGACAAGAAAAATTTAGACGACCTCTTTCGGGAAAAGTTTAAGACCTTTCGGGAAGTCCCCGATGAAAAGGTCTGGACAGCTATCGAAAATTCGCTGGATAAAAAGCGAAAAAAACGTGTCATTCCGTTGTGGTGGCAATTGGGCGGGGTGGCGGCGGTCTTGGCCATAGCACTTTTTACCCTTTATACATTGAGTGATTCGGGGGATGAAACCCCTACAATTACCGATACCGAAAACACGAAAGTCAAAGACACAGAACAAGATGGGGTCAATACCGATTTTAAGAAGGATGAAAAGGATGCTTCGCAAATTCCGGAAGTTACCGACGACGCTATAGTCAATAGTCCTCAGGCTTCCGACCAAATACATACCGAAAGGTATTCCGATTCGAAATCCGAAACGGATTCTTTTAAGGATGGGCTGCCAAATACCGAAGTTGCGGATACGGATGATGTCACATTCCCTAAGGCTAAAAGCACAAAGAATTCTGGCAATACCGATACCGAAAAAAGTCAGTTAGCGACGAATGAACCGGATAGTAACAGGGCAGATGCCGATAGTGGCCGTACAGATGATGACGCAAATACCATCCAGAAAAAAGATAAAGTTATTGTTCTAAGCGAAGGAAATAAGGCTGTCGTAATAGCCGATGGGAGTACATCGGAGAAAACGGATACTTCAAAAACGGACTCTAACCCCCCCCCCCAAGATGGTATAGTGGCGGGCCAAAGAAATCAAAAAAATATTTCTGAAAAATCCGATAAGGCAATCGTCCAAAACAATCAAATTGAAAAGGAAAAGACTACGTCTGACGACAATAAAAAATCTGTTTTTGATGCCCTCGAAGCGCAGGCCAAGGAAGAAAAGATAGCCGAAGAACCAAGCAGCCGTTGGTCGGCCGGGCCGAATGTTGCTCCCGTCTATTTCAATGCTATGGGGGAGGGGTCTCCGATTGACCCCGGTTTTTCTCCAAATGCAAAGTCGGGGAGTACAAATCTGAGCTACGGAGTATCCATTGCTTACGCCGTAACCAAAAAGTTGAGCGTACGTTCGGGTATCCATAAGGCGGAGTATGGGTACAACACGAACAACGTAGGGTTTTCACCTACATTGGCGGCATCTACCAGCGGCAGATTGCAAAATGTAGATTATACCGGCGGCCCGGGGAATCTTGAGGCGAGCAGTCCTAATTTAAATTTGGATTCTTCCGACAACTCCGTCCCCGAGTTCAGTTCCTTAAATTCCCCTCGTGATGGCACTATAGCCCAAAGTTTCGGCTACCTCGAAGTTCCATTGGAACTTGATTACGCGCTGATCGACCGGCGGTTCGGTGTGAACTTGGTGGGCGGTATAAGCTCTTTGTTCTTAATCGACAACTCCGTCATCTTGAATTCCGGTGAGCTGACTACCGAAATCGGCGAAGCCCGCAATTTGAACGACCTTAATTTTAGCACCAATATAGGATTTGGGGTCAATTATAAGTTTACGCCAAAGGTTCAATTGAATATCGAGCCTGTCTTTAAATATCAATTGAATACCTTCTCAAACGTTTCCGGTGATTTTCGGCCTTTTACGATTGGGGTTTATAGTGGCCTTAATTTTAGGTTTTAATTTTTTAGTCATCCGTTAATCGGTTTTTATTAAATTATAACGGTTTAAAAGCTTTCGAGCTCCCCTAAGATGACACGTCTTACATCCTCCTTAAGCTTGCCCTTATCCTCCTCCCCCAAAAAACCCGTTTTAAAAAATCGGTGCACTTTGGCCCGGACCCTTCCAGGACCCCCACTTAAAAATGTAAACGAAAGACGTTTTTTATTGTCATAGAAAGTCATTGGAACCACGGGGATATTATGGGCTATCGCCATCTTAAATGCACCGTCCTTGAACGTATCCAGTAAAACTTTTTCATTATCTGGCACGCCTCCCTCGGGAAAGATACAGATACTAAGGCCCTGATTCAATCGCTTTTGTGCCCGGCGATAGACTCCGGTTCTGCTTTTGGTATCCTCACGATCAACCAAGATGCATACGCGTTTGTAAAAGAATCCGAAAAGGGGAATCTTGACCAGCTCCTTTTTTCCAACAAAAACGAATGGCTTTTTACTGATGTAGAGCATCAGCATAATGTCAAGCATACTGGTATGGTTCGCCACCAGCATATAGCTTTTCCGGCGTTCCAATTTCTGCTCCCACGCTACTTTCGGCGGACATCCCATTCCATATAAAATAGGCGTCGCCCACAGATTTCTGGCCATCCAAAAAAAAATGCGATACCATTTTTCGGAAAGCGTGGCCAACAATAAGAAGGGAAAGAAAATAATTATGGGCAGGGTGACCAAAATATAGAACCAGATCCGGTATAAGGTATAGCCTATTTTTTTAAATATGGAGAGCATTGTTCAAAAGTAACAATTTAGGAGGTATCACCGATTTCTTTATCTTTGACTTGCTTAGAACCAACCGGATTTTAATCCGGTTTATGACTAGGGAAAAGAATGTGTGTTATTTCGTGAAAATTGTGTCTTGGGTTGATACGAATTGCACTGTCACGCCTGCCGGAAGGGTTGGTTTTCAATAAAAAGTACAAATTAATTATGAAGATTTTGAAATCCGAAACAAGAAAATAATGGCAAGAATCTTAACAGGCATACAAAGTACGGGCACCCCGCATTTGGGCAACATTTTAGGGGCGATAAAGCCGGCAATCGAAATGGCACAGAATCCCGAAAACGAATCCTTTCTTTTTATTGCGGACATGCATTCGCTGACCCAAATTAAAAATGCGGATGAACTAAGGCAAAACACCTATTCTATAGCGGCGGCTTGGCTTGCCTTTGGCCTTGATATTGAAAAAACGGTCTTCTATCGCCAGAGCGATGTAGCCCGAGTTACTGAATTGGCCTGGTACTTGAGCTGTTTTTTTCCGTATCAACGCCTTACGCTCGCCCATTCCTTTAAAGACAAGGCAGATCGGTTAGAAGATGTCAACTCGGGACTTTTCAGCTATCCCATGCTTATGGCAGCCGATATTTTATTATATGACGCCAATATTGTTCCTGTTGGTAAAGACCAATTGCAGCATATCGAGATGACCCGCGATGTGGCCTCCCGTTTTCATGCCCAAATGGGGGAGACTTTTGTGATTCCAGAAGGCAAGGTACAAGAGCAGACCATGTACGTACCCGGTACCGATGGCGAAAAGATGAGCAAGAGTAGGGGCAACTTAATTAACCTTTTCCAGACGGACAAGCAGCTGCGCAAACAAATCATGGGGATACAAACCGATAGTACGCCTATGGAAGATCCGAAAGATCCGACCACCGATACTATCTTTGCCCTTTATAAACTAATGGGTTCCGTAGAGCAGATTGAAGAAATGAGTGCCAATTACCTCGCCGGAAATTATGGCTACGGACATGCCAAACAGGCCTTGTACGAACTCATTTCACAAAAATTCGATGATGCCCGCGAAAAGTATGCGTATTACATCAACCACCTAGATGAAGTAGACCAAGCCCTTGCCGTTGGTGCTATAAAAGCAAAAAAAGTAGCGAATGGGGTTTTGGAAAGGGTCAGGAGCAAGTTGGGCTACTAATTAAGAAAACAGACCACTCAGTTTGTTTCTCAATGGCGCATTGGTCCCAAATATACGCTTCTGAAATAGCAAGAGTCGTATTTCATCGATAAAGTATCCTTTTTTCCTCATGTTATCGATAAAAGGAAATCGTACCGACCGATTGGTCGGTAGACGCCTTGACTAAACCAACTTTTTGAACACGTACCGCTTATTGAAATACAACAAAACAATCGGCGGAAAAATCAATAGGCAACAGCTTAAAGCCCCATAATAATAGTTCGCTTCCTTTATAAACAAGAAAACCTTTATGGTCAGCGTCTGTACTTTGCCGATGCCGATAATCGAGGTGAGTCCGTATTCGAACCATGATATCAAAAACGTCTGGAAAAAGCAGATTAAAAGCAAGCCTTTTGCCAAAGGAAACAGCACTTTGATGTACGTCTGCCAACGGTTTCCGCCCAAGGTGGCGACCAAGTCTTCGTAGCTTTTTACTTTTTTATTCCAAAAACTACTGAAGAATAAAAGGGCATAGGGAAAAGCGATGATAAACTGGGCCACGATGACTCCCGTGATATTTCCGAACAGGCCCATTTTCAAAAAGAAAAAACTGAGACAGGCCGCAAAAACGACTGGAGCCAAGATATAGGGAAAATAGGCCAACAGGGTCAAGGTATTTTTCTTTGGATGGTAGAACACTGCACGGCTGATCAGAAATCCCGAAGTCGTGGATACCATGGCTACCGACAGGGATATTAACAAGGAGGATACAAAACTTTCCAACAATCCGGCTTCGGAACCTAGTATGGTCGCCCAGTTTCTTAGTCCAAAATAGGAAGGTAGCAAATCGGGAAACCGCCATTCCGAAGCCAAGGACAGCAAGACAAGGTATACGAACGGAAACAAGATCAAGAGCACCGCGGCGCTCAACACGAAAGGTTTCCAGCTAAGCGTTTGTTTAGGTTTCATACGTACGCCTTTTTTTGGGAAGGAAAAGCACTATCGCAGCCGCCGAAACAATAAGGGTATACATCACCGCGAATACATAGCCCTCGGATATTTTATCGAGGTCGTATTGTTTTATTTCCCGGATAATTAAAACGGAGAGCATTTGTGGCGACTCCTGACCAAGTATCAACGGCACTTCATAGGCGCCTAGCAAAAAAATAAAATACAGCACGATCAGCACCCAGGTCTTTTTGATCAAAATGGGCAAAATTATTCGCTGTGTAACCTGTTTGGCGTTCGCCCCCAGCGATTGCGCCAATACGGACAGCGCTTCGATACGCTCGTTTTTGTAGACATTCAAAAAGAGTAGCACAAAGAAGGGCATAATCATCGTAATAAAAGATAGCACGATACCGAACGCCAAAGCGTCGTTGACGAGATCGGGAAATTGTGACGCCTCGGTTATCCACCCTAACTGATAGCTTAGCCGGGCAAAAAATCCGCCTTTTGAAAAAAGCTGAAAGGTAAAGAAACCGGTGACGATGCCCGGCACGGCCAAAGGCAGGTAAATGACAAAGGACAGGAATTTCTGCTCCAACCGCTTTCGGAATTTAAGGGTCGACCATAAGGCGCCGCCCACAGAAATGGATACCGCGACCAGTGCAATTAGCAAACTATATAAAAAAGACCGGAAAAATTCGCCGGAAGCTACTACCGATGTCCAAAATTCAGTGGTAAAACCTTTGTTGGCCACACCGATAACCCCAAAACTATAGAGCAGTGCATAGATGAAAGCGGCCGCAAAGGGTACTACACCAATGGCGATGAAAAGGATGATTCCAAAATTTGGGCTTTTATTTTTCAATGACTTGCTTTCTAAAATCCTCATAAAGACGGATCATATATTCGGGGGCCGGTTCGGCGATGGCGTTTTTTTCCAACTGTTTCATTTCAGGGCCGTATTGGCGTTTGGCGACCGTTTTGAACTTTTCTTGCCAATCCGCAGACAGGCTTTCAATGTTTAGCACGGTATTCGAGTTCATTCCGTTTACATTGGCTTTTCTCAGCTGGGCTTCGGGGGAAAGCAAAAAATCGATGACCTGCATGGCACCCGCCTTTTGGGGGGCGTTGTACAGCACCCCAAGATAATTTGAATTCTTAATGGTGCCATTTTTCCAAGCATAACCGCGTGTAGATCTAGGATAAAGACCGTTCAGTACTTTTTCTTCGATACCGCCCTCGCTAAAACCATAGACCAATAAAAGTTCACCATTGGCATACAGCTGTCCCATTTTGGATTGCTCCTTGGGGAAGGTACGGCCTTCCTTCCAAAAGTACTTTTTGTGACCATTGACATATGCCCATAGTTTTTGCGAAAGTCCGTTATATTTTTCTTCATCGAACGGGCCATCGAGACTGTTGGGACTTCCACCGAGTTCAGCCATAAAACTTTTGAGAAGGGTCATGCCAGTAAAATCATTGGAAATGGTAAAGGTGCCAGGATACCTTTCGAGATACTCAGTCAATTGCTGCAGGTTTTTCGGAGGATTTTGCACTCTGGCCGAATCGTATACGATAGCGAACTGATTGATACTCCACGGGGCTTCCATGCCCTTTACCGGTTGTTGAAAATCTGTGTTTATAAAAGGGTCGTTCATATCGATATGTTTCGCATTCGGCAGTTGCCCTACGAACGGACCCCATAGTCCATTAAGCTTTCGAAGCTGGAAAAACGTCTCCCCGTTGATCCAGACCATGTCGACTTGCCCGCTTTGAATGTTTGCCTGTTTTTCGCCCATCACCAATTGAACGATTTCAGGGCCTTGGCCGCCGCTGATCTTTAAACTGATGTTATACTTTTCTTTGACCGAAGGTACTACGTAGTTATTGATGTACTCATTTATTGCAGGGCTGCCTTGCCACATCATGAAGTTGACGGTGCTGCCCTCGGCCTTTTGGGCGATTTCTGTCCATGGGGCTGTCTTTAGGGCTTCGTCATTGGTGGATGGGTTTTCCGTGCAAGACAGAATGACAAGAATGGACAAAATTGTAAACGGTACTTTTTGGAGTATGGACATATGTATTCCTTTAATTTGAACTAGTGCTTACTCTTGTGGGCGTTCAGATGCTTATCTTCATAGTAGGCTTGACAGAATGCCATAACTGCCCTAGCGACAAACGCTCCCCACAATATCTGCCTCCTGCAACCGCAACTGTCAACTACTCCTTCTCCCACCATCCTTTGCTGTTGATATCATCACCCCCCATACGTTCGGCGGCCGCGGCGTAGTTCGCACTATTGGTCGCCTGCTCGGATTCGGGATAAAAATACCGAACGGGATATCTATCGTTGTTCAGGTTGTCCGGGCCGGGTTTTAGGTTGGGAATGCCGGTTCTACGCACATTGAACCAGGCTTCATGACCGATAGAAATCAAACTGAGCCATTTTTGTGTCAATATTTTATTGAGGTTGTCGGTACCGTTGAGGGCTATGGCATCCCTTGTGAAATAGTCCGCAGGAAGTTCGACACCGTAGTAAGCAAAACTTGCGGCAATACCATTTTCATAATAAGTTTCAACATCCCCGGTGATATAGCCCCTTTCCGCAGCTTCCGCCAAGGCGAACTGTACTTCGGAATATTGCATAAACTGGGCATCGACGCCATCTGGAACCTCCCTAAAAATAGTTCCGAAGGGAGAAATATCATCTAAATTAATATTGGCAGCTGAAATGGTTTCTCGATTTTGTCCGTTTAATAGGCCCTTATAGGCCAGATTGCCCGCCTGAACACTTACTTCGGTGGGCTTATACAATACGGTTACCCTAGGGTCGTTCCAAAGACTTATAACGGAATCGACGGTTCGAGTCATCCGGTGTTCTAAATAAAGGCCTAAGGAGGCGTTGGCCAAGGGATATTGATTGGGCGCGGCACCCAAATACGGCACTACCGCATTTTGGTCGTTGCTATCCATCAGTTTTCCCGAATCGGCCAAGGCCTGTAGTTCCGTTAAATCGGTCAACCTTTTGCTGATACGTAATAGGTAGCGCAAGCGCAACGAATTGGAGAAACGGACCCACTTGTCCAAATCTCCGCCAAACATGACATCGCCTTGAATAGACGTGTTGGTATTTTCCAAGATAGCGGCCGACCGTTCCAAAACGGCGAGAATTCCGGTTTCGGGGTCTGTGTAGATACTTTCTTGGGTGTCATATTTCGGAGTGAACTGTCCGTCAAGCGCTTTTAGGGCGTCGGTATAGGGCACATCACCCCAAAGATCGGTAAGCTGCGAGAACATATAGCTCTGCATAATGTCGCCCACGGCCCCATAGGCCTCGTTAGAGCCTTCGGCATTTTTCATGGATTCGATATCGGTCAACAACCGAAAAATAATATTCCAATATTCGCTATTTGCGCCCATTTCATAGCGGTCGATCCGTTCAAATTCGACACTAGCCGCAAATTGGGCCAGGTAATTCGCCAAACGAAAGCCTTGAAAAAAGGCATTTTGATTTGCTTCGACGGAGATAACGTTGGCCAACAAAAACTGTGGGCCGACGTTTTGAGGGGAGTTCGGATTTTCGTTAATAGTTTCGAAATCGTCGGTACAGGTAACCGTGCAAAGGGCGATGCAGAGGAGAAATATGATGTGTTTTATTTTCATTTGGTATGTTTTTTAATCAATACTTAGGTCAAATTAGTGCCTTTGATATGTAAACTTACTATTAGCAGTTCTTGAGCCGGTTTGCGGGTCAATCTCCCCCAAGGGCAAAGCCGCCTCCCCTCTTGATCTCAAGAGGGGAGCTTTTGACTCGCTTGTCTTTTGCTTCCTTCTTCTCTTTATGTATTTACCGTCCATTCTTTTAAAATTCCGTTTTTAAGCTAAACCCAAAGCTTCTCGTCGAGGGATACGAAAAATCATCTACACCGTAAATGACGCTTCTTTCCTGAACGGCATTCAGTTCGGGGTCGAAATGGGGGTTTTCGGTGAACAATAATAGATTACTACCAACCAGTCCCAATTTGATGTTGTCGAACCCTATGGAATTGGTCAGCTTGTCCGGCAAGTTATAATACAACGCCACCTGCCTGAGTTTTACGTATGACGCGCTATACAGGGCACTGGCTTCGTTGCCGCGGTCGTAAAAATTATTGTAGAACGAACTTGCCGGCACCGAGATTGTATTGGGGGCGTATTGTGGATTTTCGGCCGTACCTACATTGACCACTCCTTCACCGATTACACCATCCTCACGGCCGACCAAGGTTTCCTGCAATACCCCGGAAGTGCTTCCCAGCGCTTTAATTCTTGAAACGATGATTCCGCCTTTGCGCCAATCCCATAAAATGGTCAAATCAAGTCCTTTGTAAGAAAACTTATTATTGAAGCCCACGGTAAAATCGGGATTGTAATTGCCCAGCAGTCTGAGGATAGGATCTTGGGCGGGCAGACCGTTCGCTCCGTACAGCATCTGGCCGTCGACCTCGACAAAGCCCGTGCCGTACATATCGCCTACCCGCCCATCTTTCCGGGCGATGTACAGCACTTGATTACCTCCGGTACCAGAAAAAATATTTGCGGTTCCGGTCACAAACTGGTCTACACCCTCGGGCAGTTCGGTGACAACGCTGCGGAAAGTCGAATAATTTATGGAAGATTCCCATTTGAAATCTTCAAGGCGCACAACCTTAGCACTTAAGGATGCCTCGAAGCCCCGAGTACGAACTTCGCCCCCGTTGACGTTAAAATTCGCAAAGCCGCTGGTCTGCGAAATGGGCCGTGAGATGATCTGGTCGACACTGGTGTTTTGATATCCTGCCAGATCCAACTGTATCCTTCCGTTCAAAAACCAGGCTTCGACTCCCGCCTCGAGGGCATTCAACCGTTCGGGTTTTAGGTTGGCGTTCTTTAGCACCGTTTCGTTGGTGACGCGGGCAGCGGCGCCATAGTTTTGGTTGAACAGAAAATTCTGCGCATTTTGATATGGGTCGGTATCGTTGCCCACACTGGCGGCACTGAAACGTAGGTTTAAATAGGAGATAGCGTCCGGAAATTCGAACATGTTACTGACCACATAACTCAGGCCAGCGGAATAATATCCGAAGGAATTGCTATCCTTGGGCAAAGTGCTGCTCCAATCGTTTCGGTAGGTGAGGTCGAGATAGAGGGAGTTTTTATATCCCAAATTGCCCGTCCCATAAACACTGTTGATCCGCTTGTCGAATACTTGGCTATTTCCTTTTAACGGGGTACGTGAATTGGCCAAAGTATATACGCCAGGAATGGAAAGTTGCGAGGCTTCCGCAAACTTGTACCGAATGCCTTGATCGAGAATATTGCTTCCTGCCGAAATGGTATATTTCCAATCATCGGTTATCGTATCGGAATAGGACAAAAGCAAGTCGGTATTCACTTCCCTAAACCTTACAACATCCTCTCTATAGCTACCCAAAGGATTATTATTGGTGCTTACCGCCCTTCTGAATTCGCGGTTATCGTCGTAGGTGTCCATACCGATACGTACGCCAAGACTTAGTTTATCCGTAAAATCGTAGGTAGCCGAAACATTCCCCAAAAGTCTGTTTTTGTTAAAGCTATTGGTGTTCTCATAAACGGTCAGGTAGGGATTGGTCAACCAGAGATAGTTGATATCGTAATGCTGCACCCCTATTTGCCCGGCTTGCCAATAGTCTTTTAAGGCCGCAATATCGGTCTGCCTACCCGTCCAGTTGAATCCATACAGTGGGTTTTCATAGCCATATCCCAGATTGGGACGGTTGCCGCTTCGACTGTTAATGTAGTTTACGAACGCCTTTACTTTAAGATTTTCGCCCACGTTTTGGTCCAAACTTATTGCCAGACCGTCCCGTTTCAGATCCGTGTTCGGTACGATGCCGTCGTTGCGAAGGCCACTATACGAAATACGGCTACTACCGTTATCGCCAGATGATGTAACGGCAATATTGTTCTGATTGGTAATACCGGTCTCGAAAAAATTACGCACGTTATCGGGCCTTGAAACCCATGGTGTAGGGGTAATCGGAGTAAATGAGCCATCGGGCAGCGTTCTGGCGATGACGTCACCGCCCCTGACCGGATTGCCGTCGATATCGGTAGACGGACCATCGAATTGTGCAATCAACTGCCCTTGATCCAGCCGCGGGCCATAACTGCTGATGCCCCCATCGTTGGTGCCGGCACCGATACCGTTCTGAAAGGCATATTGCCCGTTAGATCCCAGACCGTATTCGTTCTGGTAGTCGGGTAGGGTCAACAAGGTTTCAATGGTAAGGGAACTGCTGATGCTTACGCCCAATCCCTTTTGTCGACGACCCCTTTTGGTAGTAATGACCACGACGCCGTTCGCCGCACGGGCACCATAAAGCGCAGCTGATCCCGCACCCTTTAGAATGGAGACCGAAGCAATGTCATCGGGACTTATCTCCGATGCGCCATTGCCGTAATCCACTTCCTGCAAGGCTCCGTCGTTGACCAGATCACTGGTAATCTGTTCGTTGCTAATGGGCACACCATCGACCACAAAAAGTGGCTGGTTACTCCCGCCCAATGAATTTTCACCTCGGATAATAATCCGCGAAGAAGAACCGACCCCCGAAGAACCATTGGTTATCTGAACCCCGGCCACTTGGCCCGCCAAGCTATTCACCAAGTTGGTCATCGGCACCTCGGTCAACTGTTCGGGGGTTACCGTGGTGACGGCGGAAACCAAAGATTGCTTTTCGCGTTCGATGCCCAGTGCGGTGACCACGATTTCGTCTAACTGCTCCGAAGAAGTTTCCAACGTAATGAGATTTGGAAAATTTCCGTTTTCTATCGAAATCTCAAGGGTCGTAAACCCGATAGAAGAAATACCTAACCTAAAATCGGTGGCTTCAGTGGTCAGGGTAAAAAGTCCCTCGCCATCCGCCGTCGTATAGTTATTGGTGCCCAATTCGCTAACCGCAGCAAATGGTATGGTCTGGTTTTCGGGATCTACCACTGTTGCGGTATACGTGTTTGTCTGGCAAAACGCCGTAACCATACAGAGCTGCAGTAGCCCTACTAGTGCTGTTTTCATGCAATTGAATAAAATTATTTTGAATTGTTTTGGTAAGTATGTAACGTATGGATTACGACACATACTTGTACAAACATCGTGAGTACGGTGCTAGAATGCCCTATACTCCCAAGACGTGAGGTTAGAGCAACGGAGGTCCGCGAAGTTGTTGGTTTGGGATATAGCCAGCGGAAACCTGAAAATGTTCCCGATACGTACTGCCAGTAGTTGGTCCCGATAGTCTGCTCAGGATGAATTCCACCAGAAAATCATCGGAAGTACGCTGCACAAATTGTAAAAGCGATGCCGTATCATCAATATCGGAAAGCTCCTTCAAAGAAAAGCTGCCGCCTTGCTGCCAATACGCGCCTTCCAATAGGGCGTCTCAAAGGGAGCTTTGTAACCAAGGAAGGTTTAAAAACTCATCGGCATTAAAAAGGGAACGGTCTAGCCCGAGTAGGTAAACGCCGCCATCGGTCGATGGGCCCACTACCAAGTCTTTGTGCTGTATTTCGTCGATGGCCTTGCGCAAGGTCTTCGTCGTAAGGTCAGGAGTATCGTTACCGATGGAAATTACTTTGGTATACCCTTCATCAAAAATTTGTTGAAACGCGTTGGCGTAGCGTTCGGCAAAAGTTAGTCCTTTTTGCTTATGCTCGTTTATGAAAAAGGCGTCTACCCCACTAGCTGCGGCCAATTTTTGGGTGCGACCGATCAGAACATCAAAGAATTCGTTGGTGCTCTGCTTGTTGCCTTTCCCGAAAAGCCCCTTCCTATCGGCCTCACGTCTAGCGGAAAGCGAAAAAATCAGAATGGCGGTATCGGTGTTTCTTTGCCCCATGGATATGGTTGGTCGTCGGAATTTGCGAAAACTTAATTCAAGTATTGGGTTAAGCTAAAATTGTCGCAGAATCCAATGCGGCTTTTGTAGCATAACGTTCTTAAAAAATAATTCCGTAGCTACGGCTAGGCAATGATTTTTTGCCTAAATCTGCTACAAAATCCACTATTGCCTTATTCACAACTTCCGCCCAACTCAGTACTAGGGGTGCAAGTTAGTGAAGAAGTAGGGTATCTTGTTATTATTTTACATATTAGTGTTGTGTTAGGTCTGTTGCGTCGATTATTTCCGTTTAAGCTTAATGTCGTTTTCATCCCCAAGCAATTCCACGGTTTTATAATCCAAAGAAAATTGATAGTTGAGTACTACATTCGACCTCTTAGTGGTTAAAATAAGTTCCTCCGGATTAAAAGAGCCTTCTAAATAATCGGTCTGGGTCTCGGCGCCATCAAAGAAGGCATCGACTTTTATACCATAGATATTGTCCTTGACATGGGTGATGTGGTACGTGATTTTTTGA
>JAGXIC010000295.1 GCA_024635875.1 Pricia sp. | reverse complement strand
GGTTTTCGAGTGGTCAAAATTTTATGCAGCTCATCAACGATACGTTCTTGGGAAATGATTTTGATCCGTTCTTTGTGTTCGGTAATTGCCCGTAGGGATTTCAGTTCGATTTCGAAATCCAGTTGCGTGGCGAAACGGATGGCACGCATCATTCGTAAGGGGTCGTCGGAATAGGTCACGCCGGGTTCCAAGGGCGTACGGATGATTTTATTTTCAAGATCGGCAATACCATCGAACGGGTCCAGCAGTTCTCCGTAGTTGTTTTTATTCAGGGAAATGGCCAAAGCGTTGATGGTGAAGTCCCGCCGCTTTTGATCGTCCTCCAAGGTGCCATCCTCCACAATGGGTTTACGGCTATCTCGATCGTAGCTTTCCTTTCTGGCGCCTACGAATTCGAGTTCGATGCCCTCGTGCTTCAGCATGGCCGTACCGAAGTTTTTAAATACGGATACCTGGGGCTTGCCCGGAAGTTTTGATGCCACCTTTTTCGCCAATTCGATGCCGCTGCCTGTCGCTACGATATCGATGTCTTGAGGGATGCCTCGTTTTAAAATATGATCGCGAACAAATCCGCCGATGACGTAAGATTCCACGCCTAGTTCCGAGGATGCCTCGGCAACAGTTTGAAATACGGGGTTTTTGATGGCGTTTTTATAGTTCAAGGTCTACTGTTCAATAGTGATATAAAGACGCAATTCATGACGACTCTATACTGTTTAAAGTTAAAATAGGGGCATTTATCTTTTGTCTCAATTCTGAAAACTAATAGCGCAACGGTCTTATGTCTTTGTCACTCCCGAATCACCTTCACCGTACCATCATTACCCAACTTGATAATCGCTGAGGGAACTGCATTCGGACTTTCGGGCTGTAAATTTACCACATACTGGACACCTTTTAAAATGCTTTCGGATATTTCGTGGAAACCTTTGGGACTTGGTTCATCGGAAACATTGGCTGAAGTTGAAACAATGGGTTTGCGGAATTTGTTGATGAGGTACTGGCAGAATTTGTCCGATGCCACTCGTATAGCCAAGGTGTTATCGATGGCCACAAGGTTCTTGGCAATACCTTTCGGACGGTCGTAAATAATAGTTGTCGGTTTGGTAGAAAGATCCATGATATCATAGGCCAGTTCGGGTACCTGCTCGACGTGCCGCTCGAGCATGGCGTCATTGGCGACCAGACAGATTAAGGCTTTGCTGTCGTCGCGGTTTTTTAGGGCGTATACTTTCCGAACGGCTTCTTCGTTAGTGGCATCGCAACCGATACCCCAAACCGTATCGGTAGGGTAAAGGATAAGGTCACCTTCTTCAAGCACTTTAAGGCAGGCGTTTATTTCTTCCGTTAGGTTGTTCACTATTTGTTACATATTTTCCGATCAATCCATTACCCATTATGGAGCATCCAATATACTAAATTCCACTTTTCACTTTTCACTTCTCATCCCGCAGTCGCGCCAATTCTTTATACCGGGCGTGTACCCCCAAAGCGTTCAGGTAACAGACAATAATCCCCTTTCTACCATCTAAAATTCCCATTCGGAAGATGTAGTGGTTGATAAATTTATAAAAAGGGCGGAACCAAAAGTGGTACAGGTTGGGGGAGTAGTCTTTATCCAACTCCTCAAAAGCCTTCATTTGGCCGTACTTTATCATTTTGGCCTTGTAGTCCTCATAATTTTTATAGGAATAATGAATTAGTTTGTTATCAAGGGTACCGGATTTTCCGTTGATGACCAAGGTCTCGTGTACGATACGCTCTTCCGAAAAATATACTTTACTTTTTCGGAACAGCCGGTAATTTTTATCGCTCTGCCATCCGCTGAAATGTAAAATCTCGTCCTTGAACATAAACGTACGTAGAAAATAATAAGCGTTGGCCGGCGGTTTTTCGAGATTAACGGTTTTAATAATTTCTGCCTTCAACGGTTCGGTTATTCTTTCATCCGCATCCAAAAAAAGCACCCAGTCGTGGGAAGCCTGATCTAGTGCAAATGATTTTTGGTCCGTAAAATTTTCGAAGGGCCTTTGTATTAATTTTATATGTGGGCGCTCCCGGACTTTTTCCGCAGTGCCATCGGTGCTGAACGAATCAACAACGACTATTTCGTCGGCAAACGAAATATTGTCCAAAACTTCATGGATATGGAAAATCTCGTTGTAGGTGATGAGTACGGCCGTAATTTTCTTTTTTTTATCTCCCATGCACCAAGTAGTTTACAATTTCTTTCTGAATAATCTCATTATCGAAATTTTCACGTGCGAAGGCGAATCCTCTTTGCCCCATTTCTTCTCTTTGCTTTGGATGTTCGGCAAGGTATTGGACTTTGTCGGCAAATGCTTTTATATCGTCGACGGCAGTAAGGAAACCCGTAATACCGTCTATCACGACCTCTGGATTGCTACTACAATCGAACGCAATGATCGGTTTTTCGCACAGAGCCGCCTCGGCCAATACATAGCCAAATCCCTCCCATAAGCTGGACAGCACAAAAATATCTCCACTACAAATTAGGTCCTTCGGGTTTTCGATAAATCCGGCGAGTACTATCTGTTGTTCTACGTGCAGTTTTTTTGCCCGGCTTAGAAGTGCTTCCCTTAGCCTTCCCTCTCCACCGATAACCATCTTAAATTTTAGCTTTCTTCGTTTAAGTTCCACCGCCAAATCGATTAGAAACTTTTGATTTTTTTGGAATTCCAAGCGGCCCAAATTCGATAGCACCAGTTCATCGGCATCCTCTCTTTGATAACGGGTCTGTGTAGCTTTACCCAAAAACGAATCAATATTGATACCATTGTAAATAACATGTATTTTATCCTCTGGAAAAAGATGGGGATTATGGGCCAAAACCGTCTTCTTGGTCGCATGGGAATTCGCTAATATCTCGGATACTATATGGTTGAAATAATAACGATTTAACCAAGAATTTTTAATGGGGATGGCACTTCCCCTTCTATAGATGATACGTTCGATTCCCGCCCATTTGGAAGCTAGCCCTGCCAATTTCAAATCCCTGGAAAGGTTCATCACAATCGTGCCCACATTAGTTCTCTCCAGAATTTTTTCAATCGACCTTATTTTTAAAAAGTTCAGGAAACTAAGATTGGTAACTCTTGTTCCTATGCATTGAATTCCGGAGTTCAACACTCTATTATAGAGTTCGCCTTTGATATGCGCAATTACCAAAACAGGATATCCCAAAGCATGGAGATGTGTACTAGCGTCTAAATGCCATTTCTCTCCCCCGCCCCAGGCTTCGGTGCTGTTGAAAAAGCATATCGTCTTCATGCCAAAACAGCTTTATAGACACCGTAGAGGTTGTGGGCAACGGCATCATCCGAAAATTTTTTTACGAATCGGTATCCGTTCCCTTCGATTTCTTTTCGCAGTTCGGGATTTTCGAAAAGACGGCGGATTTCGTTCCTTAGGGCGTCGGCATCCAGCGGTTCTACGTAAATGGAGTGCGGGCCGCCCGCCTCGGGGAAACAGCCTCCCTTTGAGGTGATTACCGCAGTCTTACTGAACAATGCCTCGATAATAGGTATGCCAAAACCTTCGCAAATGGAAGGGTAGCAGAATACAGTCGCCAACTGATAGATGGCAGCAAGTTCGGTATCTCCCACGTTCTTAAGGAAGATAATCTGTGATTGCAGCTTGTTTTCCCTTATGTAGGCATGGATTTTTTGGGCATACTTTTTTTCGGAACCTACCAATACCAGATGATAGTCGGTTTTGTCTATGGCCTTCACCAGGGTGAATGCGTTTTTACGTTCTTGCAGCGTGCCTACGTTTAGTACGAATTCTTGGGGCAGGTCGTATTTTTTTCGGACTTCATCCTTAAAATCGGCGTCATATTCTTTTTTATAGGCTTCGTTACAACCTTGGTAGACCACCGTTATTTTGTTGGGGTCTGCATTCAAATACTGCACGGCATCCCTTTTGGTCTGTTCGCTTATGGCGATTATTCGGTCGGTATTTGCAGCGGCATACTTGAACTTTCTGGTGTAAATGACGCGATCAAAGAAGGAATAGTATTGGGGATGGGTCAGGAATATTAGGTCGTGGATGGTAACCACCGTCGCGATATTCGTTTTTTTGAGTCCGGCCGGTAGTTCGCCGGTCAATCCGTGAAAAATATCCACCTTATCCTTAATAATCTGTTTCGATACAGGACCTAAACGCCATAGCGAAGAGAACTTTTTCCAAAACCACCCTTTTGGATATTTGATGTAGATTTTCTTCTGGATGTCCAACCGATCGTTGTTGGATGGTGAGGTGTTATAAAGTACAAATTTCTCTATGGGCGTATACCGATACAAAATGCGGATGGCATCGCGCCCATAATTGCCGAGCCCTGTATGGTTATGGAATATTCTTTTGGCATCAAAACCAACTTTCATCGCCTTATTTTTGGTGGTCATCAAATGTCAAAGATAATGAACTGGTTTAGACTTCTTCCTTTACCTGCAATTTTCACATTTTGCACCCTAATTGCCTCATTTTTGATTTCCGTAGCTACGGCTATGCAAATAAAAAATGACATCATTAGGGCACAAAAGCCGAAAATCCCGGTTCCAAACAAAAAGTCTAAACAAGTTCAATATAAGCTATTCATTTATAAAATCGATATACCTCCTTTGCTGAAAGCCATAGCTCCATTTGGGGTCGGAATAGGATGCGGGGGATTTCAAATTTCCCATAGCGATGTCGGAAATGAGCTTTGGAAAAGTAGTGTGGTCGAAGAAAAGGGAATTTTCCACTAAATCTGGAATATCCTGTAAAAAGGTATGGCACAGCAATGGTTTTTTATGGGCAAAAGCTAAATTGAAGGTGCCTGAAATTTTGTATTTGAGATAGTCTTCATTGGGCATCAGCAAGGGCATAATGTAATCACAGGCAGCGAGATACGAATGAAAATCCCGGTTTTCTATAAAGGAATGGAATATTTTGAAACGCCCCAGTTGTCCGGATTTCTCCAGACTGTCGTAGAATCGTTCGCCCGTTGTAGTATTGCGGTCGACTTTGCCCAGTATGACGAATTTCACGCGGTCCAATGCACCGATTTCAGCAAGAGCGTTTATCAAAAAATCATAGTTTCTCCGCTCGTAGTCTATCCTTCCGGGGATACCTATCCAAATATCCTTTTGCTTAAAGACCGCTAAAGGCTCGTAATCAGGAAAAAAAATGGGGTAAAAACTCTGTACTTTAATAGCACCGGTATACTTTTCCAAGGGCAGTAGTGCATCATTGAGCACAAAATATTTTTTTACCTTTTGGGATATTATGCGTTGTGTAAAACTGCTATCCAGTTTTTTGGTATCGTGCAGGATACCTACACAGGTTACCCTGGCAAACCTCAGCAGCACGGTCAGGTTGCGAAGAACGCTATAGGAATGCGCTGTGTTCAGAACTATAAGGTCGAATTTTTTGAGTATACCGTACAATTTCCATAGTAATCGGAGTTTGTTGAAAGAGCGCTGATTTTTAAAATCGATGTAAATCACCTTGTCCGCAAGGTTCGCATACCCGGTAATTTGCTTGGCGAGTACAGGGGCTAAGAATAAGGTTACCTGATGTCCGGCATCCTTTAAAAAACTAAGCTGGGTGCAAATGCACTCCTCGTGGGATTCCCTGATTTCTACAATGGCGGTCTTCATGTGAAGGTATCAGGCCGCAAGATAATGGATTATTGTCTTCGGCCGAAACAGTCGGTTTTTACGAAAAGGGAACTGAAATGAGATAGGAATAGAAAATTACTCGCTGACAGGGCTCAGGGTAGCAGCCTCATGTAGTTCGTTGCTTTTTCGGTTCAGTTGTCGGAATTCGCGGTATCTTTCCAAATCGCTCAGGGCATTCAGGTAGCAAATAATGATGCCTTTTCTACCGTCTAGCATTCCCAGTCGAATGGTGTAATTGTAAATAAATTTCCAAAGAGGGGCGGCCATAAGCTTGAGGGGTAGGGCCTGTTTTCCGTTTTCATGGGACTGTCTGGCCTTTAGTTGGCCATAGCGCAGCATTTTTTCTTTGTAATCCTCGTATTTTTTGTATGAAAAGTGCAACAACCGCTTACTGAGCACGCCCGATGTGCCCTGTACATCCAAACGTTCGTGTACCCTTCGCTCTTGGCAGAACTTTACTTTGCTCTTTCTGAATAACCGATAATTTTTATCCGTTTGCCATCCACTAAACCTCAGATGGGTATCTTTAAACATAAATTTTCGGTAGAACCAATAGGCAACATGCGGTGACGGTAGGTTTGTGACGTTGATAATTTCTTTGCGTAAGCCTACCGGAACCACTTCGTCCGCATCCAAAAAAAGTACCCAATCGTTGGACGCTTGCTTCAAGGCAAAGGTTTTCTGTTTGGTGAAATCCTGAAAAGGATGCTGAAGGACCTTTACTTTGGGATGTGCACATAGGTACTCGTAAGTTCCATCGGAGCTGTAGGAATCAACAACAATAATCTCGTCGGCAAAGGCAACGGAAGCGATACACTTCTCTATGTACCCTATTTCATTATAAGTAATGATAACTGCCGATATTTTTTGATGTTGACCTTTTTTCAAAACATTTTGATATTCTTCCGAGTCCTCCGGGATAAATTATAACAGCAAAAAAGTCCTAAAATTGTATCTGGATTAAGAAATCTTACAAATCGGGTGGTCGATTATGAAACAGTCGAAATCGGGTTAACCCTACTTCTTTTATAAAAGGATGTCAGGATGAACAAAAGGTTGCGTCCTTTTAAATCTTTTTCTGACTTTGCGATGTAATTTAAGGCAAAGCCAAAAATGGATGTCGTTAATTGCGGATTTTATGGCAACTTTGCGATACACCCTTGCATTTAAAACCTGAATTTCTAAGATAAGGGAGTAGTAAATCAAATCGGAAAATGAAGACCCTAAAATATTACGTCCATTCGCTTTTTGCTCCATCGAAGGATAAGGCACTACATACGATTCGAACCAAGAATATCATGGATTCATTTCATTTTATGGTCGATGCCCTCAAAACTCATGACCGTCTGTTTTTCGTCCGTTTCGGGGACGGTGAATTCGTGACCTTGATGCAACAGGACCATCGCAACTATGTATTCAACGAAAATCTGGAAAAGGAGCTTGAAGCTTCCTTTCGCGTTCAGCATGAGGACTACCTAATCGCCTGTCCCATCAATTATCCGTACGACGAATTCCACGCCAAAGGAATCTATCGTCAATTTTCATGGCAACAGGAGATGATAGACGTCATGGAGCAGCGGAATTTCCATAAGGGTATTGTATTCGAAAATCCTTGTATCTTTCAGTGCCTAGCGGTCTTCAGGCCCAAGCTGCTGAAGGGTTTTTTGGACGATTTCATCCGAAAGGAAAAAAAAATGTTCATCGGTTCGACGGACAAGGAAATAGCGGAGAAATTATACGGCAGCATTGACTACTATGTTCGAATTCCGGAAAGAAATGCCTATGAGACTATACAGGATTGGTGGCCGGAAGTGGAGCGTGATGTAGAAAAAGTAGATTTGGTCGTACCTTCCGCGGGCAGTACTTCCAACGTTATCTCGCTCCGATTATGGAACAGCGGAGTGCGCTGCAAAGTCATTGACTTCGGTTCAATAGTTGATGCCGTAGCCCAAAAAACTTCCCGAAGCTGGATTCGGCTTCAAGGCCATAAGGTACTACAAACGCTTGAGAATCCCCCGAAATTATCCCTTGAGCAACGTTTGACCTACCTACGTAAAGATATCAAGTTTTATTTTAGGAACCAAATTATCTAAACCGCCACATCATATTCCCGAAGCGCATCGTTCAAGGATGTTTTCTTGTTCGTACTTTCCTTTCTCGTACCGATAATCAAGGCACAAGGCACCTGGAACTCTCCGGCAGGAAACTTTTTGGTATAGCTACCGGGTATGACGACCGAACGTGCAGGTACCAAGCCCTTGGTTTCTTTGGGCGTGTTTCCGGTCACGTCAATGATTTTTGTCGATGCCGTCAATACCACATTGGCTCCCAATACAGCTTCCCTCTCAACACGGACACCCTCGACCACGATACATCGCGATCCGATAAAGGCGTTGTCCTCAATGATTACCGGGGATGCCTGTAAGGGTTCCAGCACTCCCCCGATACCAACGCCACCGCTCAGGTGCACGTTCTTTCCAATTTGGGCACAGCTGCCAACAGTGGCCCAGGTATCGACCATGGTACCCTCATCGACGTAGGCTCCGATATTTACATAGCTCGGCATAAGAATGGTACCCGATGAAATATAGGCACCGTGTCGGGCCACCGCATGGGGTACGACCCGGATACCTTTTTCTTTATAACCCCTTTTCAGGGGAATTTTATCGTGATATTCGAAGATACCCACCTCCAAGGTTTCCATTTTTTGAATCGGAAAATAAAGGACTACCCCTTTTTTCACCCATTCGTTGATTTGCCACCCCCCTTTAGCAGGTTCGGCGCAACGAAGCTTGCCCTCATCCAATAAATCTATCACTTGGCGAATGGCATCCTGTGTTTTTTTTTCCTTGAGCAGTTCGCGGTTGTCCCAAGCGTTTTCGATGATCTGTCTTAAGTTGGTCATTTAGAAGGTTTAGGAGTTTATGAGTTTAGATGTTTATTAGTTCGTTTATAAATAGGATTTTATGTTACTTAACATGTTGTTCGACAACAACAATTTAAAAATCGGTTAAACACTAGTCCACTTTTTTCACTAGTTCGCAAATTCCTAGCTCCTTATTTTACCCCACAAATATAAGCCCTCCATTATGATTTAAGCTCCAATTTTATACTTATAACAATTTATCGGTTATTTTTGCCAAAAATAATTCGGATTTGGGAAGGGTATTGGCAATGGATTACGGTAGAAAACGAACAGGAATCGCTATTACCGACGAACTGCAACTGATCGCTTCGGGGCTGACCACCGTCCCGACCTCTGAGTTGATTGACTTTTTGCAGCACTATACCACGGAAGAAACAGTGGTGCGGTTTGTGGTTGGGGAGCCCCGGCAAATGAACAACAAGCCGTCGGAATCCGAAGCCTTTATTGCCCCGTTTTTGATCAAATTGAAGAAAGATTTCCCCGACATACCGATAGCCCGTCAAGACGAACGCTTTACCTCGAAAATGGCGGTACGGACTATGATCGATGGCGGATTAAAGAAAAAACAGCGTAGAAATAAGGCCTTGGTCGATGAAATATCTGCTACCCTAATTTTGCAGGCCTATTTAAACACCCTATAATGATATTACCTATTGTAGCTTACGGTGATCCTGTCTTACGGAAAGTCTGCAAAGACCTGCCCGAAGATTTTGCAAAGTTGAAGGAATTGGTCGCCAATTTGTACGAGACGATGTACAATGCTAACGGTGTAGGTCTTGCAGCTCCGCAAGTCGGGCTTCCCATTCGTGTTTTTGTGTTAGATACGACCCCTTTTGCCGATGACGACGACTTGTCCGCTGAGGATCGAAAGGCCCTGAAAGGCTTTACACAGACGTTTATCAATGCGCATGTCGAAGAAGAAACCGGCGTGGAATGGGCCTTTAACGAAGGCTGCCTGAGTATACCGGAAATCCGTGAGGATATCAAGCGGAAGGATACCTTGACCATTACCTTTGTCGACGATGATTTTAAGGAACATACCGAAACCTACAACGGACTTCTGGCCCGGGTGATACAGCACGAGTACGACCATATCGAGGGCATTCTGTTTACCGATAAGCTTTCCCCCTTGAAAAAGCGGATGCTAAAGGGCAAGTTGAACAATATTTCCAAGGGAAAAATTGAGGTCGACTACCGCATGCGGTTTCCCAACCTAAAAAAAGCACGTTAAAGCACCGCCGTAATCCATTGAAAAGTGTAATCTTTGTGTTCTTGAATTGCAAAAAAAGACTATGACCCTAGACAAAATTTTATCCATCGGGGGAAAACCCGGCCTTTACAAATTGGTAACCCAGACCCGTGGCGGTTTTGTCGCGGAATCGCTGCTTGACAAGAAGCGTATTACCGTAAGTATGCGAAGCAACGTCAGTGTACTCTCCGAAATCGCTATTTACACGCTCGAGGAAGAACTGCCGTTACGCGAGGTATTCCTCAAGGTTCAGGAAAAAGAAGAAGGCGGAAAAACGTCAATCGGCCACAAGGAGGATAAATTGAAATTGGAGGAATATTTCTTTGAAGTATTACCAGATTATGACGAAGACCGTGTTTATGCGAGCGACATCAAAAAGGTAATCCAATGGTATAATATCCTACACGATAACGGTATCACAGATTTTTCCGATAAAAAAGCGGAGGAATCGGAAGGGGAATCCACGGAAAAAAACCTAAAGGAAAAGAAATCGCAAGAATTGAAATCCCCTGATGCAAAGCCGGTAGCTAAAAAGTCTTCCAATCAAAAGTCTGCGGGCAAGAAAGTGGCCCAAAAAAATCCGGCCGCTCGGAAGAAGTAAGATTTTCTTTACCGCTAATCCTTTTGGATTTCCTCATACGTATACTTGCTCTTTTTCCAATCGATCAAGGGCGATGGATAATATTTTACATCCATTCTGTCCAAAAACGGGGCTTGGTTTGCCAATCGCACCTTATAGTTTTCCCAATCCCGGTTTTCTGCGGTGGACCAACCCAATTCCGAATAGCCGATGGCGCGTGGAAAAGCTAGATAGGAGATTTCATCGAAATTCTCGATGGTTTCCGACCATAGCGGAGCCTCGATGCCCAAAATATTCTCCATCGGAATGCCTTCGTACGATTCCGGATGCCACACATAGGCCGAATCGACGGGTACATAAGCGGCCCAGTGCAGGCCATATTTAGATAGGCTGTCGTACTGCATATCGAGATAGGCTTTTTTGGCGGGGGAAAGAATCATTTTTAGTCCTTTCTCTACTGACGTTTTTGCGTTTTCTCCACTGCTCCAATATTGGGGAATTGCGGTGGAATCTATGTCCGCGGTCACGATTTCGTCCCACCCGATCATACGCTTTCCATGTTTATTTACGATTTTTTGCACTTTCTCCACAAAATAGTTGAAATCACCCTTTTTGGTCACATGGCTCTCATCGCCGCCGGCGTGAAAATAGGGGCCGGGCGTCATTTCAGAAATCTCGCGTACCACATCGTCGATAAAGGCATAAACCGTGTCCTTCCGGGTATCGAACGTACTGAATCCTACTTCCGTTCCCTCATAAGGTTCGACTTTTTTACCATTGCCGTTCAAAAAAGGATAGGCCAGCGAGGCGGAATTGGTGTGTCCGGGCATATCCACCTCGGGCACTATGACCATATGATGTTCGGCCGCATAGGCAACGATGTCCTTATAATCCTCTTGCGTATAGAAACCGCCTTCTCCGCCGCCCACTTCGGTACTACCGCTAACCTCGGTCAGCTTGGGCCAGGATTTGATTTCGATCCGCCAGCCCTGATCATCAGTGAGATGTAAATGTAAGACGTTGTATTTGTAGTAGGCCAAAAGATCGATATATCTTTTGACTTCTTCAACGCTGAAAAAATGCCGGGCGACATCGAGCATGGTACCCCGATATTCGAAAACGGGATTGTCTATGATTTTCCCCGTGGGGATGGTCCATACTTTATATTCCGCCAAAGTATCGGTACTCTTTTCAGGAATAATCTGGCGGATGGTCTGAATGCCCCTAAAGGCACCTTCTGCCGTGTTGGAATTCAATATCACGGAATCGGCCGTAATGTAAAGCTGATAGGCTTCCGGCGCATTCAGTTCGAGACTGTCGGACTGGTTGATATAGATGATACCCTCTCGATTGGGCACCTCAGCTACATTTACCGGAATATTGAGACTGGTCTTGGCCTTGATTTTATCCGCCAAAAATTTTCCCACTTCCGGAAACCCCGATGCATTTTCCGAGGTATATATCGCCGTAAATTCATCTAAGGAAAAGCCACCGTTTGTAGGAATAATCTTCATCGGCTTGGGAATCATATTTTCCATGGCCAGATCGGTCTTTGGGAAATTCAAAACACGCTTCTTCTTTTCGGTTTCACAGGATAGGAAAGCGACGAATGCGCAGCAGATGAGCAGGCTTTTGGATAAAATGGATTTCATTATTTTGAGTTATGGGTTATGGGTTATGGGTTATGGGTTATGGGTTATGGGTTATGGGTTATGGGTTATGGGTTATGGG
>JAGXIC010000294.1 GCA_024635875.1 Pricia sp. | reverse complement strand
TCGGGGGTCACCTCTACTATAGCAAGAAAGCCAGGGAGTGGCAAACAAAAACAGGAATAAAAACTTTTATGGAATGGGCGGAATATCACGGCCCCGAAAAACAGGAATATTTGGCAAAGACGTTCTGGGAGATGCGAAAACTTTCTGAAGGAGAACCTTCTTTTACTCCGGATAAGTTAAATACCATTAAGGCAAAGTGGCTGGTCGTAAACGGGGATAATGACGTGCCTGTTCCAATACAGCATGCGTTAGAAATGCATCAATCTATACCCAACAGCCGCCTTTGGATTGTTCCGAACGGCAGGCATTTACCACATTTGGAACCCGATATTCAACCCGAGTTTTTAAGGGTTTCGCTGGAGTTCTTAAATGGAAAGTGGGATAAGAACGGATAATTACCTCCGCTACCGATCCGCTATTATCGATAGACAAGATTTTAACGTATGACCGGTTGATCACCAACGCAAAACAGATGTAAAATGAAGAGAAGAACATTCATTACAAACATATCCCTTTTCGGTGGCGCACTTTTCGGGCCAGTTCAACTGTTAGGCGCAAGCCTTCCCCACTTTACTGAAGGAATATTTCCGTTCAAGGTCGGAAAGTTCAAGTGCTATTCAATACTTGATGGCATTTGGCCCTATGCCTCCTTGGAACTTCTGTTCCACGGGGCCCCTACTGCTGTCCTTAACCAAAAAGCGAAAGAGTTTAACCTTACCCCGACGAATATCAAGGTTTCCTTACATTTCCTCTTGATCGATACGGGGGAAGAATTGCTCTTGGTCGATACCGGTGCCGGCGATATGGCCAAGGAACAAGGCGACCAGGCAGGAAGACTAAGGCATAAATTGATGGAAATGGGGATTGACCCCAACGACATAAAAAAAGTGGTCATTTCCCACCAGCACTTTGATCATTTTGGGGGAGTGTGCAATGAAAATGGTGAAATCCGCTATCCGAATGCAACTTTTTATATGGATCGCAAGGAATATGAATCACTGAAAGAGGCATCCGGATGGGAGGCCCAAAGACTGAAAAGCATCGAGGAAAAATTAGAAACGACCCAGGATGGGCAAGAAATCTCAAAGGGCATAAAAGTTCTAAAAGCTTACGGGCATACGCCTGGGCACATCCATTTAATGATTCGATCCGATGGCGAAGAAATGTTATATGTCGGAGATACTTTTGGTCACGAATTACATTTCGAATACCCCGATTGGGCTATGAGCCATGAATATTCAAAGGAAAATGCAGTTCAAGTGAGAAAGGAAACCTTGAACAGGGCGGTAAAGGAAAACTTGATTTTATTTTCATGCCATTTGCCATTTCCAGGTATTGGAAAGGTCAAAAGGAAAGGTGAAAGCTTCAAGTGGATTCCAACATCTTCAAATAAAGGTTAACCGATGTGCACAAAGGCTTTATGTCTTGAGCAGTGAATAAACACTAAAATGAACGTTATGAAAATCTCAAAATTGATTCAGATACTACTGCTTTTAGTGGTCTTCGTGGGCTGTAAAACGCATAATATACGGGTACAAACTCAAACGGAAGGCAGGTCGGTCGACCAGCCCAAATCGGTCGACATCCGCGGAGAAGATCTCCACTACATTGAACAAGGGTCAGGCGAACCCCTCATATTCATTCATGGCACCATCGGCGATTACCGGGCATGGATTTCCCGTATGGAACCCTATTCGAAAAACTACCATGTCGTATCCTACAGTCGCCGCTATGCTTGGCCGAATGAACAGGAGTTCGACAGTTTGGTCGATTATTCCGTACGCATTCATGCCGATGATCTGTACGCCTTGATTCAGGAACTCGGTTTTGAGAAGGTACATTTGGTCGGGCATTCATACGGGGCATTTACTGCCCTAACCATGGCCTTGGACCATCCTGAGGTAGTACAATCATTGGTGCTGGGCGAACCCCCGGCAGCCTCTTTGGTCGAAAATTCCGAAAAGGGTCAAGAGAGTTTCAATGCATTCATGGAAAACAACCTCAGACCGGCGGCCGATGATTTCAGGGCCGATAGAAATGAAGAAGGTCTGGAACATTTCGTTCAGGGAGTGATGGGCGCAGACTTTCAATTGGCCCAAGTACCGCCAGAGGGCAGGCAAGCATGGATGGACAATCTGTTGGAACTCTGGGGATCGGCCATTACGGAGAGTTTTTTGCGGTTGGATCCCTCAAGAATAAAATCGTTGAAAGTTCCTGTATTGTTGTTGGTCGGCGATCGCTCCCCACAATGGCTGGTGGAAATTTCAAGGGAACTGGACGGCTTGCTGCCCAACAGTGAATTGGTGACCTTGAAAAATTCCTCCCACGGATTGTATTTTGAAAACCCCGGGGATGCGGATCGGGCGGTCATGGAATTCCTTGAAGAACATTGAACGGATCACAGCAACCAAACAAATACTAACTTTAGGGTATGCAAAAGGCAAGTGTACAGTTGCGGGCGTTAAAACATTCGGATGTCAGCACCATGGCCCGACTAGCCAACAACAAAAAGATCTGGAATAATGTACGGGACGCTTTCGGTCACCCCTATACCGAAAAAAATGCCAGGGAATTTATTGAAAAGCAAAGCCAGAGCGATACGGAAAAGGTTTTTGCAGTCGATTACAACGGCGAACTCTGCGGACTGGTCGGTTTAATTCTCCAGAAAGATGTGTATCGAAAATCTGCCGAGATCGGCTATTGGATCGGCGAACCGTTTTGGGGCCAGGGCATCGCTACCCAAGCCGTGGGACTTTTGACAAGGTATGCCTTCGACAAATTGGTGTTAGTTCGTTTATATGCCGGAATATTCGAATACAACGTAGGTTCGATGCGCGTTTTGGAAAAGAACGAATTTGTCAAAGAAGGCATCTCCAAAAAGGCCGTATTCAAAAACGGGAAATTTTGGGACGAGCATCGGTATGCGCTACTAAATGAAAGGTAAATGCTATGAAAAAAATCATCTATTACGTTGCCACCTCCATTGACGGTTTTATCGCTGGGCCAGACGAGGACGCCAGCGATTTTACCGCAGCGGGAGAAGGGGTAAATCAATATTTGGCCGATTTGAAGGACTTCAAAACAGTCATTATGGGCCGAAGAACCTATGAGTTCGGTTACAAATTCGGATTGAAGCCGGGCCAACCTGCCTATCCGCACATGCTACACTATATATTTTCAAAGACGCTACATTTCAAGAATCAGAGCGACCAACTTACCATTTGCGACTATGACCTCGACATTATAAAAAAGCTAAAGCAATCCTCGGAAACCGACATTTATCTCTGCGGGGGCGGTATTTTTGCGGGATGGCTGTTGGAAAACGAGATGATCGATGTCTTGAAAATCAAACTCAACCCACTCATTCTCGGCAATGGAATTCCCTTGTTCGGCAACATTAAAAAAACGCATCAACTCGAACTTTCCGAAAGTAGAATCTATGATGATGGCCTAACCATAAATGCATACCATTTTATGTACTGATCACAGCACGTCTTTCTGCGCCATTTTCATACTTCAGCAAAAATCAATGCTTTCAATCATTGGCCGAACATCCGTTTAAATCCATTTCAATGTGTCTCACTTACATTTCAAATAATAATGGTAATGTAAGAACCACACCGGGAATTTGTTAATCGTCCTTTATTTCCCTTATTAACAGGAGTCCTAAATCCATAGTTCCCGCTCTAAACTTTCGATCTATATGATCCTTAAAGTGCATTTCATCGAAAAAATGGAGTTACAGATAGGATTTTAGACTACTCGGTTGTTGTATAACCGGGCAACACCCAATTCAAACCGAAATCTATTAACAAAAGTTAAATTTAAACCTACAAATTATGAGAGTTCGATTTTTTTCTATTTTACTATCCTCCTCTTTGGCGATAATGACCGGATGTTCTGACGGCGATGATATTCAAGCCGGTACCGGAAAGATGACCGTGCAATTGACCGATGCCCCGTTTCCCCATGATCTGGTGGCGGAAGCCAACGTTACCGTTTTTAAGATTGATGCCCGAAACAAAGGGGGCGACATCGATACCACAGCGGATACCGAAATGACCGTCGAAAAAGGCTCACCCTTCGTTGTGCTGATGGAGCAGGAAATTCAGGTCAATCTCCTGAACCTTACCAATGGCATCACGAAGACTATGGTCGAAACCGAAGTCCCGGTGGGGACCTACGATTTGGTAAGGGTCTATGTAAAAGGAATTAGCGTAGTCTTAAAAGACGGAACCACGTACGACCTGAAGGTGCCCAGCGGCGAACAGACCGGAATCAAGGTCTTTATCAAACCTGGACTGACCGTAACCGGAGGATTGAGTGCCGATCTGCTGTTGGATTTTGACGTTAGCCGTTCCTTCGTCGCCAAAGGCGATAGTAATAGTATAGAAGGGATTACCGGCTTCAACTTCAAACCCGTTATCAAGGCCAGTAACCTTTCCACGGCGGGAAGCCTGATCGGGAAGGTAACCACTTGGCAAGAAGAACCTCCGATTGGCCTCGAAGGGGCTCAGGTATCTATTTTTACGGCGGACACCTTGAACACCAGTGCTTTCACCGACGAAACAGGGTCTTACATGATTATGGGGCTCGACGCCGGAAATTATGATGTAAGCGTTGAACTTGACGCCTATACCTCCCAAAGCGTGGAAAGCATTGAAATCGTAGCCGCCAACAATACGGTACAGGATTTTGAACTTGTTGCCGAAGAACCGGTTTCGGAAGAAGGCAACTAGATTTACGCAATTTAGAATAGCTTAATTGGGGCTGAATCAATTGATTCAGCCCCAATTTAACATAAACCCCGGCCCCGGAAAATAGAGGGTAACGGAAATCAACCGAATAATGTTGAAATTTTCTTGAAAATTTTCGGGCAACTCCCAGCTGCAAGGAAACTTGAAGGGTCGCAAAGGCTTCTCCCTACCGTTCGGTCCCGATTCTGAACAGTAACTCAAAAACGAGTTCCTTTTTAACCGCGTTTTACACATCCTTTTACCACCATTTCAAGACCCCACCGTAAGGTTTCCCCGGACTGTTCGTGGTCGAGACCACAAACATCCTTGGTCACTAACAAGGCCTCGATTCCCATTAAGAGTACTGCGATTGTAGCAAGCTTTTCCTGTTCCTGTTTGGTAAGGGCCGTATCATTGGCGGCAAAGAAATTCCTGATGGCCGTAATACGGTTTTGTCCCCTTTCAAGTTTGGGATCTGATGAAGAAAGAATGGCACCTAAAAACTTTTTAGAGGGATTTTCATTTTTAAATATAAAATCAAGGTAGGTTTCCTGAATTCCCAACAAAGCATCTAAAAGACCCTTATCCTTAAACTTTTCGGTAAGCGTTTCCCCATTAGGCACATTGAGCTGCAAAATCAGTTCCGTAGCTATGGAATCGGTGTTCGAATAATACCGATAGATAGTAGCCCTCGAAATTCCGGCCTCGCTCGCGATATCTTCCATTGAAAGAGGCCTTTTTTGCTTTGACAGCTTATTCGCCGCTCGTAAGATTTTTGTACGGGTATTCAGCTTTTGTTGCTTACGCCCTGAAAGAAAATGCTCCTTATTCATGAGACAAATATCTTATAAAATTTTGAGAAAAGAAAATTTGTCCTTATACTTGTGAGACAAAAATCTCATAAAATGAAAAATAACCTAACCCTTTGGATACTTGGCCATAAGGTCGACCTCCACTCCACATCGGGCGATTATGTGCAAAAAACGGTCAAAGTGAACCACTGAAAACGGAGTTTTTTGAGCCACTTAAGAAATCATTTCAGACTATGCTATAAAAGGGTTTACAATAATTATTACTATGCTCACTTTAATCCGGCGCACGTGGTATACTTCGACCGGCTCATCCATTCCGATTGGAGAAATTACGGTCCCGATTCCTCTTCCTGAAGAACCGCTTACCGGATTGTCGCCGGGATCATTTGATGTGGACTTTTCGTTAAATAATATCAATCTAGAAACACTTACAT
>JAGXIC010000293.1 GCA_024635875.1 Pricia sp. | reverse complement strand
GCTGTCATCCGTGCACTAAAACTGCCTACTGCCACTGCCACTGCCACTGCCACTGCCGACTTACGCTATATTCCAAACACTTCCTTGGAATTTTCAGTGGTAATCTCGGCTATTTTTTCTTTGGATGTGCCATAGATTTCCGAAAGTTTTTCCAACACCTTAATAAGGTAGGCGCTTTCATTTCTTTTTCCGCGGTACGGTACCGGGGCCAAATAAGGGGAATCGGTTTCCAGAACGATATGTTCTAGGGGGATTTCTTTCAGGAAGGTGTCGATTTTGCCGTTTTTAAAGGTCACGACCCCACCGATACCAAGCTTCATATTATAGGAAATAGCCTTACGCGCTTGTTCCAAACTGCCCGTAAAGCAATGGAAAATACCGAAGAGGTCATCATCTTTTTCACTTTCGAGTACTTCAAAGATTTCATCGAACGCATCCCGGCAGTGGATGACGATGGGCAGCTTATATTTTTTTGCGCGTTGGATCTGAAATCGGAAGGCTTCCCTTTGCTGTTCTAAAAAAGTCTTGTCCCAATACAGATCGATACCGATTTCACCGACGGCGTAAAAGGTATGCTCCGAGAGCATTTCTTCAACATGCTGCAATTCATCCGTATAATTTTCCTTGACATGGGTGGGATGCAGACCCATCATCAAAAAAATCGTTTCGGGATGTGCATCCCTCAGCTGAAACATTGCTTCGGTGTAGGTAGAATCGATAGCAGGAATAAAAAAACGCTCGATGCCCCCATCCATGGCATTCTTAATGACCTCTTCCCTATCGGCATCAAAAGCTTCGCTGTATAAATGGGTGTGGGTGTCTGTCACTATCATGCTGCAAAAATAGGATTATCTTTGTTTACTGAAAAAAGAACGAAGGGAAGAGAAAAATGAAGTTGGACGTTAGACGTTAGACGTTAGACGTTAGACGTTTAATTTAAAAAAACAAAACGAAGTAGCAGATCAAATCGTCTTTTCTCTCTTTTCTCTTTTCTTTACTCTTAAATACCATCCCCGGAATGAAATCCCTTAAAAAGTTTTTGAAAAAGAAAAAATATGCTAAAATCCCCTTGGAGCTCACAGAGACCCATCATTTTGCGATTACGGCCAAAATAAATGGAACGAGTGGCCGGTTTATTCTGGATACAGGCGCCTCGAACACCTGTGTAAGTTTTGATAAAATCGAATTTTTCAAATTGACATCCGAGGCCTCGGAAATAAAGGCCGCCGGTGCAGGAGCCACGAACATGGAAACGCTGATTTCAACTAAAAACCGTATCGAAATTGGCCAATGGAAGAAAAAGAAACTACAAATTGTACTGTTCGACCTGGTTCATGTCAACGAGGCGTTGACCTCCCATAAAGCACTACCCGTTGACGGTATTATTGGGGCCGATGTACTTATCAAAGCGAAGGCCGTTATCGATTATGGGAAGCGTTGCGTTTATTTGAAGTAAACCTCTACATCTCCAATGCTTTTTTCACATCACCGTCCATCAGCAGTTCTTCGGGATTTTCCAAAGCTTCTTTGATGGCAACTAAAAATCCGACGGATTCTTTTCCGTCGATAATGCGGTGGTCATAAGATACCGCAACATACATTATAGGCGCTACGGCTATGGCCCCATCAATGGCAATGGGCCGCTCGACGATATTGTGCATTCCCAAGATGGCACTTTGCGGCGGATTGATAATCGGGGTCGATAACATGGAGCCGAATACGCCACCATTGGTTATCGTAAAGGTGCCGCCGGTCATTTCATCGACCGTTATCTCGCCTTCACGGGCTCTTATAGCCAATCGTTTTACCTCGGCTTCGATGCCCCGGAAAGTAAGGTTCTCGGCATTACGGATTACAGGTACCATCAAGCCTTTGGGACCTGAGACGGCGATACTTATATCGCAGAAATCGTAGGAAATCATTTCTTTACCGTCGATCATGGAATTTACAGAAGGGAATTCTTGCAAGGCCCTGACAACCGCTTTTGTAAAGAAAGACATAAAACCTAGCCCAACGCCGTGCTTTTCCTTAAAGTCTTCTTTGTATTTGTTTCGAAGCTCGAAAATCGCGGACATATTGACTTCGTTAAACGTGGTCAGCATGGCGGTTTCGTTCTTAACGGCCACCAAACGCTCCGCAACTTTTCTGCGGAGCATCGAAAGTTTTGAACGGGTCTCTCCGCGGTTACCACCGGTCGGCGTACCCATCGAGGGAACGGCGTTTACCGCATCATCTTTGGTGATTCGACCATCTTTCCCACTTCCCTTTATGGATGAACCATCCATATTCTTTTCTGCCAATATTTTTTTTGCCGCCGGTGAAGCTACACCCGAGGCATAGGTTTCTTTGGACTCTTTAGGTTCGGTCGCTTTTTCAGCATCCTCCGAAACCTTGCCGGACGAGGATGCTTCCTCGTCCTTATCTTTAGGGTTCTCCTTGTCCTTATCTTTTGACCCTTCCTTTGGAGTGTCTTCCTCGGAAGTCTTATCAACATCTTTTTTGTCCTCATCCGAACCTTCACCGGGTTTTTTTCCCTCGGTATCGATCAAACACACCACTTCACCAACAGCTACGGCGTCACCGACCTCGGCCTTTAAGGTAATGATACCGCTTTCCTCTGCTGGGAGTTCCAACGTGGCCTTATCGGAATCGACCTCGGCAATGGCCTGGTCCTTTTCTACATAATCGCCATCTTCTACCAACCATTCCGCTATCTCTACTTCGGTTATGGATTCGCCCGGGGACGGGACTTTCATTTCTAAAATCATGCTATTGTTGTTTGCTGTTTTATCTTTTCTTTTTTAACGTAACCTGCAAGGTTTTCACTCATCTCGGCCTGCAAGGTGTTGCCGATCCTGGAGGCCTCCTTGTAGGTCTTGGACGCTTTTAACACGACGCCCTTTACTATACGACGGACTAGGCCTAAAATAAGGTCGCTACACGATTATACTTTGCAGGTCAGGTCATGTCTTTTCCGTTTCTTCCTTTGGTCGGGATTTTGGTTTCGACATATTGTCCTTGCTCTTGTCGAAAACATAATCGATAACCTGTTGTTGCCGCATTTTCGAGCGGACCGCACTACCGGCAGCGGGAGAGGCATAGAATCTTCTCGACGCGACCCTTAGTTTATGGGCATCGCTAAAGTGCATCATCAGATGGCTCCATGCACCCATATTTCGGGGTTCTTCCTGTGCCCAGACCAGGTCATCGGCGTTTTTATATTTTTTGATGATGTCCTTCATTTGCTCGAAGGGCAAGGGGAATAATTGTTCTATCCTTACTAAAGCAACATCCGCCCTATCTTGCTCTTCCTTGGCCGCCAAAAGATCATAATAGAATTTGCCCGTACAGAAAACAACACTCTTTATCTTTTTAACATCCGCGGAAGCGTCATCGATTACCTCTTGAAAACTACCGTTCACCAGGTCATCGACCGTCGAAACCGCTTTCGGATGCCTTAAAAGGCTTTTTGGGGTAAAAATCACCAGCGGCTTCCTAAAATTGACCTTCATTTGCCGGCGTAAAATATGGAACATCTGCGCAGGGGTCGTCACATCGGCAATGTACATGTTATCACGGGCGCACAGTTGTAAATAGCGCTCCATCCGGGCGGACGAATGTTCAGCACCCTGGCCTTCGTAGCCGTGGGGCAATAGCATTACCAGTCCGTTTTGCAACTTCCATTTATCTTCCGCGGCAGATATGTATTGGTCGATCATAATCTGGGCGCCGTTGCTGAAATCGCCGAACTGAGCTTCCCAAATGGTTAGCGTATTCGGGCTGGCCATAGCGTACCCATAGTCGAAGCCCACCACTGCGTATTCGGACAACAAGGAATTATAGATATGGAAACGGCCCTGCTTTTCGGATAAATGGTTCAACAGTATAACCTCTTCCTCGCTCTCCTCTACTTTCATGACCGCATGGCGGTGCGAAAACGTACCGCGTTCGATATCTTGGCCTGACATACGCACTTCGAAGCCTTCTTGCAGCAAGCTCCCGTAGGCCAAAAGTTCGCCCATGGCCCAATCGAGATTGTCGGTCTCGAAGAACCTTTTATTACGATCCTTAATCAGCTTGTCGACTTTCCGTAAAAACTTTTTATCCTCTGGCAATTCGGTAATGACCTTCGCTATCCCGGTCAATTTCTTTTTATCATAAGTGGTATCGACCGGTGCCATCATCTCCCATTCCCGCACATTTTCGAAACCTTTCCATTCATCGGCCATAAAAGGCGTGATCTCGGTCTTATTCTCTTTCCGCGAATCTTCCAATTCTTCCTCGAGGGAAGCCTTATACTCTTCTTCCAACTGGGCTACGTAGCCTTCTTCGATAACACCTTCCTGAAGCAATTTGGCCGCATAGATATCCCTGGGATTATCATGCTTGGAAATGGCCTTGTATAGTTTGGGTTGGGTAAATCGGGGTTCGTCGCCTTCGTTGTGACCGTATTTCCGGTATCCCAAGAGATCTAGGAATACATCCCGTTCAAAACGCATGCGATATTCCAACGCCAATAGTGAGGCATGTACCACGGCCTCGGCGTCGTCTGCGTTAATGTGTAAAACCGGACTCAAAGTGACCTTGCCCACGTCGGTACAATAGGTAGAACTTCGGGCATCGAGATAATTGGTGGTAAAACCGATCTGGTTGTTGACCACGATATGCACCGTTCCGTTTGTACGATAGCCATCCAGTTTTTCCATCTGTATGATTTCGTAGACTATACCTTGCCCGGCGATGGCGGCATCACCATGGACGATTATGGGCAACACCTTCGAAAAATCGTCGGGGAAATGGTCATCCTGTTTTGCACGGGTAATGCCTTGTACGACTGCGCCCACCGTCTCCAAATGCGAGGGATTCGGCGCGATGTTCATCTTTATCCTGTTACCGTTATCGGTTTTGCGCTCAGATGTCCATCCCAAATGATATTTTACATCCCCGTCAAAAATTTCCTGTTCATAATCCTTACCGTCGAACTCGCTGAAAATATCTTTGGCTGCCTTGCCGAATATATTGGTCAAAACGTTCAGCCTTCCTCGGTGTGCCATCCCCATAACAAACTGCTCGACGCCCATCTCGGCCGCACGTTCGACCACCGCATCCAACGCGGGAATCAACGACTCGTTACCTTCCAAAGAAAACCTTTTTTGGCCTACATATTTCGTATGTAAAAAGGTTTCAAAAGATATGGCCTGATTTAGTTTTTTGAGGATGCGCTTTTTATGTTCTTTGCTAAAATCAGGGTGGTTATCGTTGACGTTCAAATAGTTCTGAATCCATTCGATACGCTCGGGCGTTCGAATATACATGTACTCGACCCCAATGGCATCGCAATAAATACTTTTCAAATGTTTGATAATCTTACCGAGGGTACTCACTCCGATACCGATAATCTCGCCGGCATTGAAAACGGTATCCATATCGCTTTCGGATAACCCGAAATTCTCTATATCAAGGGTGGGTTCGTATTTTCTGCGGTCGCGTACGGGATTGGTCTTTGTGAACAGATGGCCCCTACTGCGATAGCCGTCGATAAGGCGGATGACCTGAAATTCTTTTTGTAGCGATTCCGGCATTTCCAACTGCTGACCGTTATTGATGGCCGCCGCATTGGTCTGGGTCTGTTTGTCAGCCGCAGTTTTCGCGCTAGACCCGTCGCGTTCCTCCAAGGCGCTTTCTGTACCGAAGTCGAAACCTTGAAAAAAAGCACGCCAACTGGGTTCGACGCTATCGGGATTTTGAAGATATTTGTCGTATAGATCCGAAAAAAAAGAAGTGTGAGCGGAATTTAAAAAAGAATACTTATCCATAAAATGTTCTCTGTCTTGCCAATTGTCCAAATGACTACAAAAATACAATATTTCCTATTTGTGGATGTATCCTAGCGGCCATTATTGCGAAAAACGTAAGATAATGATTAAAAAATATCCTTTGTGCCGTAAACGTTTTATTTTGAGCCTTTTTCAGATATGGATGCTATCTATTTGTTCAGCTCAAAATCCGTCCCTATAAGAGACTAAAATCATTCCTCCATGAATGCAAAGGAAATGGAAAGAGGCCAAAAGACCATTGCCATACTCGGAGCCACACGGGTCGATGGCACGGGAGTTGAATCCATAACGACCGCAATGGTCGTTATAAAAAATGACTTAATCGACTTTATCGGCACTGCGGAAAAAGGAAAAATTCCAAAAGTCACAGAAGTCTTCGACGCCGAGGGGATGGTACCTTTGTTAGCCCTCCTTTGGCCGTCTTTGAACGGCAATTCGATAAAAGCGATTGTAGTCAAGTGAACGGTTTCGCGAATATGCTAAAGTTCGTCGGCAAAGCCAAAAAGGCAGGGGTCAAGGTAGTAGTCGGTTCACATACCCAAGCCCCATATTCCAATAAGGGGTAAGCCTATTATCGGGAAATGGAACTTCTTAGGGATTCGGGTCTAAGCAATATGGAAGTCATCGTAGCGGCGACGTTGGAAAATGCCCGATTTTTTAGGATAGAAAAACGACTTGGCACAATTGAAAAAGCGAAGATTGCGGATTTGATCTTGTTACGGGAAAATCCCCTAGAAGACATCAAAGTTATGCGAAGTGTTGAAAAAGTAGTGTTGAACGGAATCTTTCAGGATTTTGAGGAGTAGAAGCCTGTGGATTTTTATGGATATTGCACCTTCAACTGAACTTTCTGCAGCTCCCTTTTCAAAACCAAAAAGACCACTTGCTCCGCTACCTCGACGACATCGGTAACTTGAATTTCCTTAAAGGCTTTTTCGGGAACGTCAACAATGTAGAGCAGGTTTAGATATTCCGAAAAACGTTCCATCATCAAATGGTATATTTTCTCGTGGAGGACGATCCTTAAATCGTCGGGAGAGATGCCAGAACCCATTTGAACGGGAATATTTGCCAAACCAAAATCCTTTCCCAACTGTGTGATCAATTTTAAATACAACTTATTTTCTTGAGCGTTCTGAAGCAGTTCTACACTATTGAAAAAGTTCATAACTTGAAATTACTTACGAAACAAAGCTCTTGGTATAATTGATTGAATTATAGCTTACACTTTACCGCTAACCCCTACTGCCACTGCCTACCTTTTATAAACCACCCCATCTCTCATCACAAAAACAACTTTTTCTAACGTAGCCACATTCGTTTCCGGATTTTCGTCAACAGCAACAATATCGGCCAGGAAACCTACTTTGAGTCGACCTAGTTCATTGCCCATACCAAGTAAATCAGCTCCTGTTACGGTCGCGGACTTCAGAGCCTCCATCACGGGCATGCCCACTTCGACCATATAGCCGAACTCTTTGGCGTTTAGCCCATGCGGAAAAACACCGGCATCGGTACCAAAGGCAATCGGTACCCCTTTTTTATAGGCCCTTTTGAACATGTCCTGAATCATGGGTCCGATCTCGGCCGCTTTTTTGGCGACGACGGGAGGAAAATACCCTTCGACTTTCGCCTTTTCCGCCACCTGTTTTCCAGCGGTGATCGTTGGCACTAGATAGGCATCATATTCTTTCATCATTTCCATGGTCTCGTCGCTCATCATCGTACCATGCTCGATAGTTTTGATGCCTCCCTTGATGGCACGCTGCATGCCGACGTCACCATGGGCATGTGCAGCGGTCAGCATTCCATAGTCTTTTGCAGTATCGGTAATGGCCTTGATTTCTTCAACAGTGAATTGCGGATTTTGACCGCTTTTGGCTACGCTCAACACGCCGCCAGTTGCGGTTATCTTAATGACGTCGGCCCCGTTTTTATAGCGTTGGCGGACGGCCTTTTTCCCATCTTCGGGAGAATTGACCACGCCTTCCTTTGGGCCTGGATCGCCCGTCAAGTCCTTTCGCATACCGTTAGATGGATCTGCATGGCCACCCGTAGTCGCCAACGACTTTCCGGCGGTATAGATTCGCGGGCCTTCCACAAGGCCTTTATCTACGGCGTTGCGTAGCGCAATGTTCACACCGCTGCCGCCTAGGTCGCGTACCGTGGTAAAGCCTGCCATTAAAGTCCGTTTGGCATAGACGACGGAGTTAAAGGCGATGTCCGCCTCATTGTCGGTAAAGCGATTCAGGTACGATTTTGGTCCGGATTCGCTTTCCAAATGCACGTGCATGTCGATAAAACCCGGTAGCACGGTTTTATCCTTTAAGTCGATTATAGAATCTTTTTTAGAGCCGTTTATAAAACCGTTCTGAATACTTTTTATCCGATTTCCCGATACCACAATCGTCTTTTCCGAAAGTATTTTTCCCGTTTCCGTATCGACTATATGTCCGCATTGCAAATAGGTATCTTGAGCGGATACTAAAAGGATGGAAAATAGCGAGAGAAAGAGTAGAAGTTTTTTCATACTGCAATATAAACCCATAAACCTTATAAACCCATAAACTTTTTGGTATTGGAGTTTGTACTTTGCATTTGTATTTGGGTTTTTCCTTTGTATTTGGGTTTGTCCTTTGTACTTGCCACCTTCACCCCCGTATCTTCCGCTCCCAATCCCAAGCCGATTTCATGGCTTCGTCTAGCGTAAACTGCGCTTTCCATCCCAAAACTTCGTTGGCCTTCGTGGTATCGGCATAGGCGGAAACGATATCTCCCGACCTTCTGTTTACTATCTTGTAGTTCAACTTTTCACCGGATACACGTTCGAAACTTTGAATGACCTCAAGGACAGAGCTTCCTTTGCCCGTACCCAAATTGAATACTTCGTAGTTCTTCGGATTATTGCCTTCCAATACCCGTTTCAACGCCTGAACATGGGCTTTGGCCAAATCGACCACATAGATATAATCCCGAATACAGGTACCGTCTTCCGTGGGATAATCATCGCCGAAAACGGACAGCTCCTTGCGCATACCTATCCCTGTTTGGGTAATGAAAGGCACCAAGTTTTGGGGCACACCGATGGGCAGCTCCCCGATCTCGGCGCTAGGGTGTGCACCCATGGGATTGAAATAGCGCAGCGCGATCGCATTCAGGTTGGGGGTCACCAAGCAGGTATCGCGAATGATTTCCTCTCCCATCTGTTTGGTATTTCCATAGGGAGATTCCGCCGGTTTTACCGGGGCATCCTCGGTGATGGGCATTTCATCGGCCTGTCCGTAGACCGTACAGGAGGAACTGAATATAAAACTGGATTTCTTTTTTTTCGAAAGCTCTTTAAGGATGTAGACCAGCGTTGCAATATTGTTCTCGTAATACAACAAGGGTTTTTCAACGCTCTCCCCGACCGCTTTCGACGCAGCAAAATGGATAACTCCCTCTACATCGTTGTGCCGCCTAAAGAAATTGGATACCTTTTCTTTATCCTTCAAATCAATTTTTTCATACAGCGGCATTTTACCGGTGATGGCGTTAATACCTTCCAACACTTTTTCGGATGCGTTTGAACAATCATCAATGATAACGACCTCGAAACCTTCGTTTTGCAATTCGACTACGGTATGTGACCCGATAAAGCCGAGACCGCCCGTTACTAAAATCTTCATGTTTGGAGTTTAGGGTTTAGCGTTAAAAAAGTTCAAGCGCAAGTTCAAGTGTCAAGTTCAAAATCTAATATATCAATCGTTCACAAATTCAATGACCGCCTTCGTAATAAACCTGATCTGCTCATCGTCAAGCTCCGTGTGCATGGGCAGGGAAATTACCTCTTTGACCAGTTGGTTGGTTACCGGAAAATCGGCTTCATTATATCTGTCATCTACGTATGCTTTTTGCTTGTGCAAGGGAATAGGATAATATACCCCGCAGGGAATCGCCTGTTCTCCCAAATGTTTCACCAGCGCATCACGCTTTCCATTCGTAATTCGCAAGGTATACTGATGAAAAACATGACAGTCGCAGGTATCGCAAATATTTCGGTCGCAAACACCATCGCAATAGTTGACCGTTTTTGGTACAACAATGTTTTCATGACCCTTGAATGCCGCGGTATATTTACGGGCAGCCGCTCTTCTCGCGTCGCAATACCCATCCAATTTCGGCAATTTGGTGCGTAAGACCGCCGCCTGAATGGAATCCAATCGGGAATTGACCCCGACCACATCGTGATGGTAACGTTCGTACATCCCGTGGTTTACAACACCGCGCAACGTGTGGGCCAAATCATCATCGTTGGTGAAAATAGCTCCCCCATCGCCATAGGCCCCCAAGTTTTTGGACGGAAAAAAGGAGGTCGCCCCGACATGGCCGATAGTTCCCGCCTTTTGCTTGCTGCCATCCTTAAACCTATACTCGGCGCCAATGGCCTGGGCATTATCCTCTATGATATAAAGCTTATGCTTTTTGGCCAATGCCATAAGAGTTTCCATATCGGCGCATTGCCCGAAGAGATGAACGGGAACGATGGCCTTCGTCTTCGTCGTAATGGCTTTTTCGACGGCCTTGATATCAATATTGAAAGTATCGGGTTCCACATCTACCAAAACAGGCGTAAGTTGTAAAAGGGCGATGACCTCAACCGTTGCAGCAAAGGTAAAATCGGCGGTAATGACCTCGTCCCCGGGCTGTAGTCCCAAGCCCATCATGGCAATTTGAAGGGCATCGGTACCATTGGCGCAGGGGATTACGTGCTTCACGCCAAGATAGGCTTCCAAATCCTTTTGAAAGGTCTGTACATCGGGGCCGTTGATAAAGGCGGAGGATTCCATTACCTCGGCAATGGCCAAGTTCACCTGCTCTTTTATGCCCTCATATTGGCCGCCCAAGTCGACCATCTGGATTTTCTTCATGTAGGAAAAATTATTTGGTATCGCGGATCTGTTGATTGATTCGGTGTGCTTAAATCGCCTTGGCATTCTAGTAATCAGACTACCTCAACAAAAATACGAAACCAAAATCAAGAAGTCAGGTAAAGAAACGTATTTTAGCCCTACAAACCAATCGTCAGTGAACACTATCTACAACCTGATCGTCAAAATTTCATGGTCTTTTCTACAAATCTTAGCGCTATTCAATGCCAAGATCAAGCTATTCGTATCGGGAAGAAAGGAAGCGTTCGAACGGCTTACCGCTGGCATTTCCGAAGGGGATAAGGTAGTATGGATGCACGTGGCCTCGTTGGGGGAGTTTGAACAGGGCCTTCCGATAATCGAAAGGTTACGGGCCGAATACCCCACCCATAAAATTCTGATTACTTTTTTCTCCCCTTCGGGATACGAGGTCAAAAAGAACTCCTCGGCAGCCGATGTGGTCATTTATCTCCCTATGGATACCAAAAAAAATGCATCCCGTTTTTTGGATATTGCCCGCCCTGAAATAGCAATTTTCGTCAAGTACGAAATTTGGCCCAATTACCTTCGGGAGCTTGAAAGAAGGAATATTCCTACTATATTGATTTCCGCAATTTTCAAAAAGGGGCAAATTTACTTTAAGGCATATGGTGGATTTATGAGGAAGGCCCTCCGTAAGTTCGATCATTATTTTGTGCAGGATGAAGCCTCCCAAAAACGATTGACATCCATCCAAATAAAAAACGTTTCCGTCACTGGAGATACCCGTCTAGATCGCGTTTCGGAAATTTTGGATCGGGACAATCAGCTTGATTTTATGCAGGCCTTTACCAAGGATAAACTCTGTTTTGTTGCTGGAAGTACCTGGCCGGAAGACGAGGCCATTTTAATCGATTATATAAATAATGCACAAAAAAACCTGAAGTATATTTTGGCACCGCATACCATAAAAAAGGATAAAATCTTGGGGCTTGCCGGAGCGATTACCAAAAAGAAAGTGCTTTTCTCGAATATCGACGAAAAAACCATTGGCGATTGCGAAGTGCTTATCGTCGATAGCATCGGGCTGTTGACAAAAATCTACAGTTATGCCGATATCGCTTATGTGGGTGGCGGTTTTGCGACCGGACTCCACAATACTTTGGAACCCGCCGTATTCGGAATCCCGGTGATAATCGGTCCGAATTACGAAGGCTTTAAAGAGGCCGAAGATTTGGTAGCGCAAAAGGGGATCATTCCAATACAGGACCAATGGACGTTCGGCGAACTCATGAAAAAAATACTCGACAATAGCGAATTCCGGAAGAAAACCGGGATGATAAATGCGGGGTATATCACTAAAAATAAAGGGGCAAGCATTCAGATTATGGCTTATATCCGTACATTGCTATAACCAAAACAACCACCTATGAATTCCAAGATCCTAAGAATTTCCTTGATTGCCGCTTTGGCGGGATTTTTATTCGGTTTCGACACCGTAGTCATTTCCGGGGCGGAGAAAAAACTGCAACTTTTATGGGATTCTTCCGATTGGTTCCACGGGACCATCGTTATCGGAATGGCTTTATGGGGCACTGTTGTCGGCGCTATTTTTGGGGGAATTCCAACCAATAAAATAGGCAGAAGGAACACCCTGATATGGATCGGGATACTCTACTCCGTATCCGCCATCGGTTCCGCTTTCGCCAATGACCCGATTATGTTTGCGGCCGCCCGGTTTATTGGGGGACTTGGCGTTGGGGCTTCGACAGTAGCGGCACCTGCTTATATCTCGGAAATCGCACCGGCAAAAGATCGGGGGCGCTTGGTCGGGTTCTATCAGTTTATGCTGGTTTTCGGGATTTTGATGGCTTTTGTATCCAACGCCTTACTGAGTAACGTCGGCGAGAACGACTGGCGATGGATGGTCGGCGTAGAGGCCATTCCCGCCATTATCTACACTTTGTTCGTTATCACGGTGCCCAAAAGTCCCCGATGGCTTTTGACCAAAGACCGCACGGAAGAGGCCCGGACCATACTTGCCACCATAAATCCCGATTTGACCGTAGAAAAGCTAAAGGCGGATATGAGCCAAGGGATGGACGAACATAGCGCCTCGGAAAATATATTTATGAAAAAGTACCGATTTCCATTGCTATTGGCCTTTTTTATCGCTTTCTTCAACCAGTTTTCGGGTATCAATGCCTTTTTATATTTCGCACCACGTATTTTTGAAGCAGCAGGATTAGGCGAAAGTACCGCTCTTTTGAGTAGTATCGGTATTGGCGTCACCAATATCATTTTCACCTTTGCCGGCATCTTTCTGATCGATAAATTGGGGAGAAGGCAGCTTATGTACATCGGATCTTTTGGCTATATTATTTCTTTATCATTAGTGGCCGCCGCTTTTATTCTGGAATGGCAAGGTATGGCTGTACCGATTTTTCTGTTTCTCTTTATAGCTTCGCACGCTATTGGCCAAGGTGCCGTAATCTGGGTGTTTATTTCCGAGGTATTTCCCAACCACCTTCGGGGATCGGGACAGGCTTTTGGCAGTTCGACCCATTGGGTGCTGGCGGCCATCATACCTTCTTTGGTACCCTTTTTGTTCACCGAGATCGGCCCTGGGCCAGTGTTCGCCTTTTTTGCTTTTATGATGGTTTTGCAATTGCTGTTCGTACGCTTCTTTATGCCGGAAACCAAGGGTATTTCTTTGGAAGAATTGAGCAAGCAGTTTCAAAAGAGGAAGATTTAGAACTATAGAAGGTAGGGCATACATCGAAAGAATCATCCGTACATCGGCAAAACATACTACAAGCTAGACAGTTAGTCGAAAAGATTGTCGGGAACCACCAAGGCAGCTCCATTTTTCCGTATCTTAGTAGAAACAACACTAATGATTATGGAACGAGAACTCAGCCCCGGCGTAAAATTGCTCAATACCTTTTTAAGAATAATGATTTTCTGTCTGGTACTCATTTTGATTGCCATACCCGTTGCATTTATTTTAGATTTGATCGGTATTTTATAGGCCTTCGGAAAATGATTTTTACCAAAAGCATGGTTCATTCCTATGAACCGTTAAGATTTTTTTGACTTGACCAATAAAAAAGACCCTTTTTAAAAAGGGTCTTTTTTATTGGTTTATTCTTGTGACGTTTTCAAAGTTTACACGGAAGGCTCCCACCCATCGGCGTACTCCCGTTTCCACCAATCATTCATTACCTTTTCATTGTTTGTCACCTTACCGGTAGCCGAATCGATGTTCAGGG
>JAGXIC010000292.1 GCA_024635875.1 Pricia sp. | reverse complement strand
TTCAATGCCCGCGAAATTATCCGTAAAAAAGAGGATAGGGCGCTTATTTTATTGTCCATAGAGGACATCACCTCTAAAAAGAAAATAGAAAACGACCTCAAAACCAGTGTTAGCGAACTTCGCAAGACCAACGACCAACTGGATCGGTATGTGCACCTGGCCAGCCATGACTTGCAGGAGCCCCTTCGAAAAATCATGATATTTTCAGATCGGTTGACGGGTGGGGGCCATATCACCGACGAGGCCGATAAGAGCATTATCGTAAAAATAGAAAATGCCGCCCATCGCATGACCGGCCTGGTCAAGGGCCTGCTCGAATATTCGCGGGTGGCGCACCACGGCGATCTTTTCGAGCCCACCGATCTCAACAGCATCGTCAATGACATTCTTTCCGATTTTGAATTGCTTATTGAAGAAAAGGGGACTCAAGTAACGGTGGAGAAACTTTCCGAAATAGAGGCGATACCCCTTCAAATGAGGCAATTGCTCCACAACCTGATTGGCAACGCCCTAAAATTCTCGAAAAAGGATGTCGTTCCGGAAGTACGGATTAGCTCACGGCCCTTTCCGCAAGAAAGAATGGGCGACTTCCCTTCGCTATCATCGTCCCGATCGTACATCGAGCTCATCGTAAGCGATAACGGCATCGGTTTCAATCCCAAATACAAGGAGCAGATATTTATGATATTTCAACGCTTGCGCCAATCACGGGAACACAAGGGTAGTGGTATCGGTCTTTCGTTGGTCAAGAAAATTATCGAGAACCATAATGGGGCCGTCTATACGATTTCCGAGGAAGGCAAGGGGGCGGAGTTTCACGTGATATTGCCGGTAGAACGGGAGCGGTAAAAAGTTTGGCAAAACCTCTTCAAACCGTATCTTTGCCCAAACGACCTAGTTTATGGACCTAAACCTAACACGCCCCATCTGTTTTTTCGATCTTGAAACCACGGGTACGAATATCGCCAAAGATCGTATTGTGGAGATTTCCATATTGAAAGTGCACCCCAAGGGCACTTCCGAAAGCAAGACCTGGTTGGTGAACCCTGAAGTTAAAATTCCAGATGACATCGTTGCCATACACGGTATTACCAATGAAAAAGTGGCCAACGAACCGAACTTTAAGACCCTATCCAAGGAAATTTACGGAATGATAAAGGACAGCGATTTGGGCGGTTTTAATTCCGACCGTTTCGATATTCCCCTTTTGGTAGAGGAAATGTTGCGCGCCGAGGTCGATTTCGATATGAAGAATATGGTTTCCATCGATGTGCAGACCATATTTCACAAAATGGAAAAACGCACCTTGGGCGCAGCCTATAAATTCTATTGCGATAAAGAATTGGTCGACGCCCACAGTGCCGAAGCCGATACGAACGCTACCTATGAAGTATTGAAATCGCAGCTGGACCGCTATCCCGAACTCGAAAATAACGTGAAAAAACTGGCCGAATTTTCCACCCATCGCCAATTCGCCGATTTTGCCGGCTTTGTGGGCTATGATGCGGACGGTATCGAAATCTTTTCCTTCGGAAAGCACAAAGGCAAAAAAATACGCGACGTGTTGGAAAAAGAACCCGGCTATTTTGGATGGATTTTAAATGCCGATTTTCCGTTGTACACCAAGAAGGTTTTGACACAGATAAAGCTGAGCCAGTTGAACAATAAGCTGAGCTAAGTGGCAGTCGGCAGCAGCAGTTGGCAGTAAAAATTTAAGGTTTAATCGCTGCTTTGCAGCTGTTCAATGTTTAAGGTTGTTCTAAATTCATAATTTCCCAAACCTTCGACCTCTTACTTTGAACCTTAAACCTGCCGAAGGCAGACTTAAACCTTAAACCATTACGGTTCCAATAGTAAACCGATTTATCAAATAGCTTAACGAATGAAACTGATATGCATAGGCCGCAACTACGCCGACCACATTGAAGAATTGAAAAACGAGCGGCCCGATGAGCCTGTGGTGTTTATCAAGCCGGACTCCGCCATATTGCCTAGGGACCAAGATTTCTATATTCCCGAATTTTCCATTGACGTGCATTATGAGGTTGAGGTACTGGTGAAAATCAAGAAGGTCGGCAAGCATATCGACCAGAAGTTTGCCCATACCTATTATGATGAAATCGGATTGGGCATCGATTTTACGGCCCGTGACCTTCAATCAAAGCTAAAGGAAAAAGGGCTTCCCTGGGAAAAGGCAAAAGGCTTCGACGGTGCAGCGGTCATTGGAAAATGGTTGCCGAAATCGGAGTTTAAGGACTTGAATTCCCTCGAATTTTTGTTAACAAAAAACGGAAACGAAGTCCAAAAAGGCAATACCAAACTAATGATCTGGAAGATCGATGAAATTATAGCACATGTTTCTCAATTCTTTATGTTGAAAAAAGGGGATATTTTATTTACCGGTACGCCATCAGGTGTTGGGAAAATCGTTCCAAATGATTACCTTGCCGGCGTTCTAGAAGGCCATGAAATGTTTTCGGTAAGCGTGAGATAGTTCCATTGAAATTTGAAAACACGGAATATCAAGGAGAAGGAACATTTTATAGCACCGAGCACCGAGCATCAAACCCAATAACCCCACTAAATGATATACAATCTCGATAAGATCAACGAAATGGCCGAGGGCGATGAAGATTTCATCAACTCCGTGATTTCCGTTTTTTTAGAGGAGGTGCCTCAAGACCTTGAGGATCTGGAGACCGCTTTGAACCAAAAAGATCACGAAAAGGCCTACCAACTAGCCCATAAAATTAAACCGAACGTAGACTTGTTGGGGATGGAGCAGACCCGGGAGGCGGCCTTGGAAATAGAGACCCTTGGCAAACAAGGTGCGGACATATCGGCGATGGAAAAAATTTTTCCGATGCTCAAAAAGGATATTAATCAGGTCGTTGGCGAGCTTAAGAATGATTTTCACCTGTAATGTTCGCCGAGATAATTACCATAGGCGATGAGATTCTCATCGGCCAGATCGTAGACACCAATTCCGCCTTTATTGCGAAAGAATTGACCAAAATCGGTGTATCGGTCTATCAGATTACTTCCGTACAAGATGATCGTGAACACATTCTTCAGGCCCTCGAAGCTGCTAAAAGCCGGGTCAGGGTCGTCATCGTTACCGGTGGCCTAGGGCCGACCAAAGACGATATTACCAAACATGTTTTTTGTGAATTCTTCGATGATATTTTGGTAGAAGACCGTGATGTGCTGGCGCATGTGGAACATCTTTTCAAAAAATATATCACCTCGACCCCCATTTCCGATATCAATAGAAAACAGGCGATGGTGCCGTCAAAGGCGATTATACTTAAAAATGAGTATGGTACCGCCCCCGGAATGTGGATGCCTTCCGGTGAAACGGCCTTTGTGTCGCTTCCAGGCGTGCCTTTTGAGATGAAAAATCTGATGCGCCATTCGGTCATCCCAAAAATCACCGAACAATTCAAGCGTCCTTTTATCCTTCATAGAACCTTGGTCACCTACGGCTTGGGAGAAAGTGCCATTGCCGATAAAATTGAGGATTGGGAGAACAGTCTGCCAACTTTCGTGAAATTGGCCTATTTGCCCAGTTTGGGAAGGGTGCGATTGCGGTTAACGGCTAAAGGTGCTGACCCAAGAGTTTTGGAAGAGACCCTTGAAAATGAGTTTGAAAAGCTGAATCCCCTGATCGGCGATATTATGTACGGGATACAGGATGAGGAAACACTTGAGGAAGTCGTTTCCAAACTCCTTACGAAAAACAAATTAACGTTGGCCACCGCGGAAAGTTGTACCGGCGGAAGAATTGCAGAGCAGCTGACTGCACTATCAGGTGCTTCGGCCTATTTTAAGGGAAGCGTCGTGAGCTATGCCACGGAGACCAAAATAAACGTATTGAATGTGCCGGGTGCACTGATCAAAAAGCATTCGGTGGTAAGTGAAGCGGTCGCAAAGGCTATGGCCGAAAACGTGAAAAAACTGTTGAAAACAGATTTTGCCATTGCCACTACGGGAAACGCCGGCCCCACGAAAGGAGATTCCGATGCCGAGATCGGTACCGTTTTTATTGCCATTGCCTCTCCGAATGGCTGTTTCGCCGAGAAATTTAACATGGGAAATCATCGGGAACGGATTATCCAAAAGACGGTGAACAAGGCGCTGGAGCTATTGCAGAAAGAAATTCTAAAATATTCTTTTGTCCATCCATAAAAATGACATAAATTTGCACCCTGTTAACGAGACCGCTTTACAATGTTTCGATTATTTTTTTAAGTACCTTTTTGCCCCATTCGTCGTTAAAATTTTATACCGTAGCGATGCTATGCTAGAAAATTTAGCCTAGAATGGAACAAAAATGACCCTTAAAAATTCTAATCAAACAGTGTAAAGCGGTCTCAGGAAAAAAATCAGCGCAATGTCAAAAGTTTGTGAAATTACGGGAAAGAGAGCCCTATTCGGTAACAACGTATCGTTCTCCATCAACAAGACCAAAAGAAGGTTCAACGTGAATCTTTCCAAGAAACGCTTTTACCTTCCCGAAGAAGAGCGTTGGGTCGTTTTGAAGGTATCCGCCAAGGCATTGAAAATTATCAATAAAAGGGGAATCTCCGCTGTTATCAAGGAAGCTAGGGCACAGGGATTTGTAAAAAAATCCGCTTAAATATATTGGAAGATGGCAAAAAAAGGCAATAGAGTACAGGTGATTTTGGAGTGTACCGAACATAAAGAGTCCGGTCAGCCGGGTACTTCGCGATACATCACAACGAAAAATAAAAAGAACACGCCCGGAAGGATGGAGATTAGAAAATTCAATCCCATCTTGAAGAAGATGACGGTTCATAAAGAGATAAAATAAACAAAAATATTCCTGTTTTACGGGATGACATTTTCGCCGAAGTTTATCCTAAGCGTAGTCGAAGGGCGGGAATGACAACTAAAGCTTTTACTTATGGCAAAGAAGACGGTAGCAACCTTACAGACAAGTTCAAAAAGACTGACCAAGGCCATCAAAATGGTCAAGTCGCCAAAAAGTGGCGCATATACTTTCGTAGAATCCGTTATGGCTCCGGAGATGGTCAACGAATGGTTGTCTAAGCATTAAGGGCCTTATCAAACGATATTTCAAGCTCCATCCGATAGGTTGGGGCTTTTTTTGTGCACTTGACCCCTACTTTCTTATCTTTGGAACAATCAATCCAGTAGATGCATGAGCCTATTCAAAAATATATTCTCCGCTAAAAAAAAGGAGACCCTCGATAAGGGACTTGAAAAATCCAAATCCTCATTTTTCTCGAAGCTTGGTAAGGCCGTTGCCGGAAAATCAAAGGTCGACGACGATGTGCTCGATAATTTAGAGGAAGTACTGGTAACCTCGGATGTGGGGGTGAATACCACCTTAAAGATCATCGAGCGTATCGAAGCCCGCGTTTCCAAGGATAAATATATGGGCACGGATGAGCTCAATGCGATTCTTCGGGAAGAGATCGCCGGACTGCTTTCAGAGACCAATTCGGGCGAAGCGACCGAATATGATATCCCTAGGGATAAAAAACCTTATGTAATCATGGTGGTCGGCGTTAATGGCGTGGGAAAAACAACTACCATAGGTAAATTGGCCCATCAATTTAAAAAACAAGGACTTAAAGTTGTTTTAGGTGCTGCGGATACCTTTCGCGCGGCGGCCATTGACCAATTACAGGTCTGGGCAGATAGGGTCGATGTGCCCCTTGTAAAACAGAAAATGGGCAGTGATCCGGCGTCGGTGGCTTTCGATACCCTAAGCTCTGCGGTCAAACAGGATGCGGATGTCGTAATTATAGATACTGCCGGCCGATTGCACAACAAGGTAAACCTGATGAACGAGCTGACCAAAGTTAAAAGGGTCATGCAAAAAGTGGTAGACGATACGCCCCACGAGGTATTGTTGGTGCTTGATGGATCAACCGGACAGAATGCCTTTGAACAGGCGAAGCAATTCACTAAGGCGACGGAAGTCACCGCACTGGCCGTAACGAAACTCGACGGTACCGCAAAAGGTGGGGTCGTCATCGGCATCTCAGACCAGTTTCAGATTCCCGTGAAATATATCGGGGTAGGGGAAGGGGTCGAAGATTTACAGGTATTCAACAAATATGAGTTTGTCGATTCATTTTTTGGATAATATATGCTAAAAAAAATAAGTTGTACCGTCGTCATCGCAGTATGTCTTTTTTCTTGTAAAGAGGATAAACAAGAAGCTGCGCCCGATAGGGTTCTTTGGAAACCCTACAACGATTCAGCCGAAGTAGCCGCCAATCGAGATCATGAAATCGAACGGATGCGGTACAAACTGATCCAATCGAAGGTATTGGATAAAAATGAGGTCTTCCAGCCCCTGTACGGTGAAGTTTCCAAAATGACGGAAGAGGAATATGAAGCCTTGAAGCCCTTAGTTTTAGAACAAGATATTCCCACCCTACAATCCCACATCGCTACTGGGAAATTGAGGTACGAACAGCTCGTATTGTTCTATCTCCATAGGATATATACCTATGAGCTAAATAATGAGACCACCCTGAACACTGTTCTGGCCCTGAACGAAAATGTAATTGCCGAAGCTAGAAAGTACGATGCTGAGGTAGCTGCGAACCCCAACGTAAAGCGCCATCCTATTTTCGGAATGCCCATTTTATTGAAAGATAATATCGGGACCTCCGGTATGAAAACGACCGCTGGTTCCATCGCATTAGTAGATAATGAGGTCGATGATGCCTTTATCGTCCAACGACTGAAAAAGAACAGGGCGCTGATTTTAGGCAAGGTAAACCTAAGCGAATGGGCCTATTTTTTGTGCGAGGGATGCCCCGTAGGCTATAGCGCCGTAGGCGGACAGACCCTGAATCCCTATGGCAGAATGGTTTTCGAAACGGGCGGTTCCAGTTCCGGCAGCGGCACCTCGGTCGCCGCCAATTATGCCGTGGCTGCGGTTGGTACGGAAACTTCCGGTTCCATTTTATCGCCCAGCAGCCAAAACTCTGTGGTAGGATTAAAACCGACCATCGGCCTGCTGAGCCGAACGGGAATCGTACCTATTTCCAGTACGCTCGACACTCCGGGGCCCATGACCAAAAATGTGACGGACAACGCCATCTTACTTTCCGCCATGTCCGGTAAAGATGCCACGGACCCCAAATCGGTTGCTTCGGATACCGATTATTTGAAATCCGTTACCGAAAGCACTTCATTAAAAGGAAAAAGCTTCGGGGCGATGACGAACCTTATGGAAGAGGATTCCATTTATAACAGTACCGTTGAAAAAATGAGGGAGGCGGGAGCGGAAATTATCGAATTCACGCCTCCAGAGGTAAATATGGATGGTTTTCTAAGCATCTTGAACATCGATATGCGCAATGACCTTCCAGAATATATCCAAACGCAAGTAAAAAATAAGGAAGCGGTAAAAATAGGATCAATCGCAGATGCCGTGAGCTTTAACGCTTCCGATTCGCTAACACGCATTCCGTACGGCCAGGCATTGTTTGAGGGTATTTTGGCCGATTCGACCACAGCCGAAGGTCTGGAGAAAATCAAATCCACATTAGAAAAAAACGGGCGTTCGTTCTTCGATACGGTGCTAGACGAACACGATCTAGAGGCCATCCTATCCATCAATAATTACCACGCCGGGTATGCCGCGGTCGCGAAATATCCTGCCTTGACCGTACCGATGGGATACACGGTAGACGGAGAGCCCATCAGTTTGACCTTTATCGCCAAACAATTTCAAGAAGAAAGATTATTACAACTAGGAAAAGCCTTTGAAGAGACAACCCGCGTGCGCAGACTGCCATCTGGGTATTCGCAATGATATCGTTGCTCCCGTTCATTATTCTTAACAACCTTTATCTTTAGACGCATTTTGAACCCGAAATTGTTCTTGACCCTTCCAGAAGATAGTTTACCCCTGAAACCGATGCTGTTCTATAGGTATATCGTACTTTTGCATCCCATAAAAAATCTATGCGCACAAAATCCCTTAAAACAAATAAAATCAACGTGGTCACTTTGGGCTGCTCCAAAAATGTGTACGATTCCGAAGTGCTCATGGGACAATTGCGCGCCAATAATAAGGAAGTGGTGCATGAAGCCGAAGGCAATGTGGTGGTCATCAATACCTGTGGATTTATTGCCAATGCCAAGGAAGAGAGCGTGAACACCATCTTGGAATACGTTCAGAAAAAGGAAGCTGGCGAAGTCGACAAAGTTTTTGTAACGGGATGCCTGAGCGAACGCTACAAGCCCGACCTTCAAAAGGAGATTCCCGATGTGGACGCATATTTTGGCACTAGCGAACTACCGAATTTGTTAAAGGCTTTGGGTGCAGATTACAAGCACGAGTTAATCGGGGAGCGTTTGACTACGACCCCGAAAAACTACGCCTATCTTAAAATTGCCGAAGGCTGCGACCGGCCCTGTTCTTTTTGTGCGATTCCCCTCATGCGGGGCAAGCACAGGAGCAAGCCTATAGCTGAACTGGTCAACGAATCCGAGAAATTGGCCGCAAAAGGCGTCAAAGAACTGATCTTGATCGCACAAGATCTTACGTACTATGGACTAGATCTTTACAAAAAACGGAACCTGGCCGAACTTTTGGAAAATTTGGTCAAGGTCGAGGGCATTGAATGGATTCGTTTGCACTACGCCTTCCCGACAGGTTTCCCCATGGAAGTTTTGGATGTCATGAAACGGGAAACCAAAATCTGTAATTACCTTGATATCCCTCTGCAACATATTTCGGATAGCATTTTAAAAAGTATGCGCCGAGGTACGACACAGGCCAAGACAACGAAGTTGTTGAAGGAATTTAGGGAGGCGATACCTGAAATGACCATCCGTACGACGCTGATCGTGGGCTATTCCGGCGAGACCGAAGCCGATTTCCAAACGCTTAAGAATTGGGTAAAGGAAATGCGCTTCGAGCGATTGGGCTGTTTTACGTACAGTCACGAAGAGGATACGCATGCCTACAATTTAGCCGATGACGTGCCCGAAGAAATCAAGCAAGAGCGTGCCAACGAGATAATGGAAATTCAGTCCCAAATTTCTTGGGAACTCAATCAGGAGAAAATAGGAAAAACTTTTCGTTGTATCATCGACCGGAAGGAAGGGAATTACTTTGTCGGCCGAACGGAATTCGATTCCCCCGATGTCGACAACGAGGTGCTTATCGACGCCGCTAAATTTTACTTGAAACAAGGGGAATTTACCGATATCAAAATCACCGAAGCTGCGGATTTTGATTTATACGGCGAGCCTGTTTCTGTAGTGACCGAAGCCGAAGCTAGAATGTCCCCACATCGTGTACGGGCGGAGCAGTCGAAAATGTCATCCTGAGCGGGTTCCAAACCAGGTCACCGCGAGGGCAGTCGAGGGGCTGGTTTCAATTTTTTCCTTACTTTAGGGGAAATAAATTGACCCATGTCTTTTTCCACTTTTGGTGAAATAATGCTGCGCCTTGTTCCTACGGGGCAAGCCGACCGCCTTCGTACCACTTCACTTTTTGCCGTTGATTATGCCGGTTCTGAATCTAACGTCGCCGTTTCTCTGGCCTGTTTGAAAAATAAAGTCCAGTTTATCACTAAGTTGCCTAAAAATCCTTTGGGACAGGCCGCTCGGCAAAGCCTGGAACGTTTCAATGTCTCAATGGAAAATAGCATTGAAGGAGGCCATCGAATAGGCACCTACTTTATTGAACTGGGCAGCTCTATCCGGCCCTCGCGCGTAGTCTATGACCGAATGGAATCCGCTATCGCCGCTATTGAAAAGGATGAATTCGATTGGGAACATATCCTTAAAAATCAAAAATGGCTGCATATATCCGGAATTACGCCCGCCTTGTCGGAACAATGCGCCGAAGAATGTGTTTTGGCCGTAGAGACGGCGCAAGAAATAGGGGTAAAGGTAAGTTTTGACCTGAACTACAGAAGAAGCTTATGGGAAAGTTCCGATACCGCAAAAAATATCTTCAATCGAATTTTGGAGCATACCGATTTGGTTTTTGGTAACATTGGTGTACTAAAGGATGTATACGGTTTGACCTTCAACGGCAAAAACCCCACTGACCAGACCCTCGATGCCCTTCGAAAGGCAAGACACCTGTTCGGGGTAAAGCAGCTGGCGTTTACCATCCGTGACCACAGCTCCGCTTCGGTAAACCAAGTTGGCGGTGCCGTTATTTCAGAGGATGAGCCCATTATTTCAAATACGTATTCCATCGCGATTACGGATCGCTTTGGTACCGGGGATGCCTTTGCAGCAGGTTTTCTTCACGCATTGGGGAACGGATGGCATCCACAAAAATCCATCGATTTCGCTACCGCAGCCTTTGCCTTAAAACATACGATGATCGGTGATATCCATACCAGTAACGAACAGGAGATCCATTCGATAGTCGAGGGAAATATCTCGGGACACGTTATACGATGATCGAAAAACACGACATAATCGACCGAATACTCGCCGCCAAGTTGATATCCATCATCAGGTTGAAGGAACAGGCTGCGGTAGCGCAAACGGTAGATGCGCTAGTGGCCGGTGGAATTCAGGTTTTGGAAATTACGACCAACACCCCGAGTTTTGCCGAAGCGATCGAAAAAGCGAACAATCGCCATCCAAACGTCCTAATCGGTGCTGGAACGGTAGTCACTTCCGACTTGGCCAAACAGGCGATTGCAGGTGGAGCTCAATTTTTGGTGACCCCAAACACGAACAAGGAAGTGGCGGATATTGGCATAGCCCACGATATACCCGTATTGATGGGGGCCATGACTCCTACTGAGGTTGCGAATGCGCTAAGCTACGGCGCTGATATTATAAAATTGTTTCCGGCAGGGGACTTGGGGATTTCGTATTTTAAATCCCTGAAAGGTCCTTTTGATAGTGTTCCATTTTTTGCGGTCGGTGGCATTGGCGAAAGCAATATTGGCGATTGGTTCGAAGCGGGAATCGATGGCGTTGGACTGGGAAGCAGTCTGGTCAAAAGTGGTATTACAATGGATGCGGATTTTAAAAAGATCAGCATTCTGGCAGAAAAATTCATAAAATTCATACCCAAAGACCGATGAACGACCAACGTATAGAAAAAATAGAACTTTTCAAGGTGCCGCCTCGCTGGTTGTTTCTGAAAATGACCACCAAAAGCGGAATCGTCGGGTGGGGAGAACCGGTGGTCGAGGGCAAGGCGGCCACCGTTGAAGCCTGCGTCAATGAACTTTCGCCTTACATCATCGGCAGATCGGCAAACGACATTGAAGATATTTGGCAGACCCTATACCGTGGCGGATTTTATCGGGGCGGCCCCATCCTGATGAGTGCCCTCTCCGGTATCGATCAGGCGTTATGGGATATCAAAGGGAAGCATTTAGGCGTTCCCGTCTACGAACTTTTTGGCGGGGCGGTGCGCCAAAAAATGAAAATGTATTGTTGGATAGGGGGCGACAATCCCGAAGTGGTACTCGAACAGGCACGGGAAAAAGTGCAACAAGGTTATAAGGCCGTTAAGATGAACGCGACCGGACCTTTTGAATGGATCGATTCCGTAAAAAAAATACGAGCTGTTGCTGAAAACATGAAAATGCTACGTAATGAATTCGGTGATGATTTGGATATCGGACTGGGTTTCCACGGACGGGTGCACAAGGGCATGGTCAAACGATTGGTCGACGAGCTTTCGCCCTACCATCCCATGTTCTTCGAAGAACCGGTTTTAAGCGAAAACAACGAGGCACTCGATCATATTTATCCCTATACTGGAATTCCCATCGCAACGGGCGAACGATTATTTTCACGCTGGGATTTTAAGGAATTGTTGCATCGGGGTACCGTAGATATCATTCAACCCGATCTCAGTCATGCCGGGGGTATTTCCGAAGTGCGAAGAATTGCAAGCATGGCCGAAGCGTATGACGTAGCCTTGGCACCCCATTGTCCATTGGGTCCCATTGCATTGGCGTCTTGTCTGCATATCGATTTTGCCAGCATCAACGCCATCATACAGGAAAGCAGCCTTGGTATTCATTATAACCAAGGTTTCGATCTGTTGGATTATATGGAAAATCCCGATGTTTTCAAAGTCAAGGACGGCTATATCGATCTACTCAAAAATCCGGGATTGGGAGTAGAGATCGACGAAGAAAAATTGAAGGAAGGGCAAAAGATCGGGCATGATTGGTCGAATCCCATCTGGAGAAATGAAGACGGCAGTTTTACGGAATGGTAGGGGGCAGTTGAGGTAGGCAGTAAAATTTAAGGTTTAATCGCTGCTGCGCCGCTGTTCAAGGTTCAAGGTTTTAAAAGTTTAGGGGTTTAGGAGTTTAGAAGATGAATGTAAATTCAACATTAAACCTTCCTACGGCAGAATTGAACCTTGATTTTTTTGATGTAACGCCTAAATTTCCTAGGAACTTAAAATCCATCAACCATGATTTGCATCAACGGCATTGTCCGTTAGACTATCCAGCTATTTTTTGTGTTTCTGTTGGCCGCAATCGCATGCGGATTTATTTCCGGTTTGGATGTCAAACAGGCAAATCAGGTTCAGACTTTGGGAACCTTGATATTGGTGTCTCGGCGATCATGATTTTTTTTAGGTAGTTTTTGGGTTAACCAGTCTTGTATATTTACCGTAAGACCCCGCCTGTATGTCCTTGACGGCATAAAGTTCTTCGATAGGACACGGTTTTTGCCAATGAAATCCCTATATTAATAGTGGTATGAGTGAGGACTGGTTTTGGTTCAGCAGTAACATATAGAACTTGAATTTTTTCATTCTGCCTTAAAAATTAATTATAAACTTCAAAAACGAATAACATTATGAAATCTAGAATATTCAAATTCATTACAGTAACGTTGACACTTATTTTTTTCAGTTTCACGGTGTCCGCACAGTCGGATAACGATGCAATACTGAATGAAGTTGAAAACCCGAAAAGTTATAATACATTTCAATTGGTGACAATGGATAAAGACCTGTCCACTTTTGCGAATCTGGTCATACTATCGGGTTTGATGGAATCTATGCAATTTAATGAGGGGCATACGCTTTTAGTGCCCACGAACGAGGCGTTCGACGAGATGACCATTGAAAGATTTACTTATTTGACAAATCCGAAAAATTTAACGGATTTAACAACGTTCGTCAAAAATCATGTATTGCCAACGGAGCAAATGATGGTAAAGTTTGATGATAATCAAGTAATATCTACACCGGACGACAAGGAGATTACAGTTTCGAAAGACAGTTATGACAATGTCTTTATCAGTGGGTCTAAAATCATTAAGTCGGATATAGCAGCTTCTAACGGAGTGATTCATATCGTGAACGGCGTAATAGATCCGAATGCCGACGTGCTCTAAATTAGAAAATCAAGCCTTTTTCGGCTCAATGTTTAGACAGTTATTAAATCTGTCGTAGAAGCCATATGTGTTAAATTGCGCATAATGGCTTTTTTCATTGGTATTGATTGTTACCTTGTCAATCGTTCTTTAATCTGGACTAAAACAAGGATTATTGGAGTATCTTGTGGATTCCAATACGAAGAATCTGCCACATGGGTGGCAGGTTCCAGGTACCACTGAAAAACTTCGAACTATGATAAAGACCATCCTATTTTTAGCTTTTGCGGCCGTATCGGTCACGGTATCTTCCCAAGAAAAGGAACACCGATTCTCGATAGAAATCTTAGCCGACGAGGCCTTACAGCTTGTTGACCCCGATACCCAAATAGAAGTCATCGGAAGCGGCTTCGAGTGGACGGAAGGCCCTTTGTGGATTGCCAATGGTGATTATCTACTTTTTTCGGACATCCCAAAAAACAAAGTTTTTAAAATTGATGCCGAAGGAAAGACCTCCGAATATTTATATCCTTCTGGATATCTAGGGGAAAGTTCTTACGGTAAGGAACCGGGTTCGAACGGACTTCTGCTGAGTCCGGATGGAGCACTCGTACTGCTACAACATGGTGAGCGCCAAGTAGCCAAAATGAAAACTTCCTTAAACAATTCTAAACCCGAATACGAGACACTTGTCGACAACTACGAAGGCAAAAAATTCAACAGTCCGAACGACGGGGTTTTCGATGCCGACGGTAACCTTTATTTCACAGACCCACCGTATGGCCTGCCCAAACAAATGGACGACCCGGCCAAGGAACTCGATTTTCAGGGTGTTTATTGCCTTAAAAGATCAGGAGAACTTATTTTGGTTGATACCCTCACACGTCCGAACGGCATTGCCCTTTCTCCCGACGAATCCAAATTATATGTAGCGGTTTCCGACCCAGAACATGCGGTGTGGTACCGATACGATATCAGTAATCCTGGAAAAACCGTAAACAAACAGTTGTTTTTCGATGCTACCCATCTGGTGGGAAAAGAAGGCCAGCAAGGACTTCCCGACGGCATGAAGATGCACGAAAAAGGCTACCTGTTCGCGACCGGCCCGGGCGGAATCTGGATATTCAATGCTGATGCCAAACCCATCGCTAGAATTTATACCGGTGAAGCGACGTCAAACTGTGCGTTTACGGCCGACCAAAAGACACTTTTTATGACCGCGGACGATTATGTGCTGAGGATGATGTTGAAGTAATTGTATAGTTTGATACCAAACACCAAACACCAAACACCAAACACCAAACACCAAACACCAAACACCAAACACCAAACGCATATGTTTGCAACAATTGTTCGGTATCGGAATACCTCAATCTGAATCGCTATTCACAATTTTGATTACCACATTGCCCGTCTTCTGCCCTGTCTGAACGTATTTATAGGCTTCGATGATTTTTTCAAATGGATAGGTA
>JAGXIC010000291.1 GCA_024635875.1 Pricia sp. | reverse complement strand
TCATTGGAAAGTGCGAAAGAACGGGGGGCGAAAATGTATGTCGAAGTGTTGGGGGGTGCCGTCAATAGTGGCGGGCAACGTGGCGATGGCTCGATGACCGCCCCGAACAGCACCGCGGTACAACGCTGTATCGTTCAAGCCGCTGAAAATTCGGGAATCAAAAAATCCGATATCGATACCATTAACGGCCATTTGACCGCGACCGCCAAAGATGCCTTGGAAATTGAAAACTGGTGCCGGGCTTTGGAACGCTTCGAAAGTGAATTCCCCTTTATAAACTCTTTTAAAGGACATTTCGGACATTGCCTGTCCGCTGCAGGAAGCATGGAATCCGTAGCGGCGGTATTACAATTCGAAAAAAACCAGGTTTTCGGCAATATCAATTGCGAAGATATCCACCCTGAAATCGAGGCACATGTCGATATCAACAAAATTCCACAGAAAACCATAGCTTACAGCCCTAAAATACTCGCAAAGGCAAGTTTTGGCTTTGGTGATGTCAATGCTTGTGTTATTTTTAAGCGGTTTAACGACTGAAAGTAAAGCACTAAGTTCCAAGTACCAAATTCCATTATGAAAGACGAACACTATCAAAAGTTAAAGAACATCATTAAAATCTATCTTCCCGAGGATGTTTCTGTCGCCGATATTACAATGGACAGCCATTTTATTAACGGCCTGAACATCAACTCCGCCAACTTAGTGGATATTATTTTGGACGTCGAAGATGAATTCGACATCATGCTCGAGAACGAGGATATGGAACGGATGCAGACCGTTCGAGATGCGCTTCAAATCATAGCTTCCAAACGTATCAAAGAATAACGTGTATGTCTAGATTTTGGGATTGGGCCAAGTCCAAATTAAGGATTGATAAGCGACTATTGCTCACCTATTGCTTTGTTTATTTCTTTTTGGGGTTGGCCATGAACTGGATCGGTATGCAACTGGAAATCGCCAAATTCGATAATTGGTGGCAAGTTTTTACTTGTTATGTCCTCTATATGGTGCCCGTCTCGCTATTGCTGCGTAAAATGCCCTTCCACACCCAATACGCTTACGGACTGGTCGCCATGGGATTTCTGGAATTCGGAGGCTACTATTTTGAAACCTCCTACGCCTATCAGAACAACCTAGTGGAACAAATTTTCGGTATCCGCAATTTCGCCTTGGGGATGGCCCTGTTTTTTGCGCTCTATTTTCCACTGGGTAATTGGGGAATCGAAAAGATTTTCGGCACTATTAATCGCTGACCTCGCCGAAAATACACCGATAGCACTACGAACCCTCTCATCAGATGTTTTGTAGCAAATTATTGTGCGATACCGCCTATCATCCCCTTTTAGATATCTTATTTTATAGGAACTTTCTGTTCCAGCTTCCTTTTCCAACCTGCGCGGAATGTAGTATTCAAAGTTTAACCTTAGAAAATAACGATATGAAACCTATGAATGTCACCCAAAAGTTAATAAGCTCACATCTCATCGAAGGAGAAATGAAGCCAGGATCAGAAATTGGTCTTAAAATCGATCAGGCGCTTTTACAGGATGCCACAGGAACCTTGGTACAATTGGAGCTGGAAGCTATGGGCCTCGATAGGGCAAAGACGGAAGTGGCCGTGCAGTATGTGGATCATAACCTGTTACAAACGGATTTTAAGAATGCCGATGATCACCTTTTCCTACATTCCGCCGCCCAAAAATTCGGTTTGTGGTTCAGCAGACCCGGAAACGGGGTAAGCCATCCTTTACATATGGAGCGCTTCGGGATTCCCGGTAAGACTTTGGTGGGTTCCGACAGCCATAGCTGCGCAGCGGGCTCACTGGGCATGTTGGCGATTGGTACCGGGGGATTGGATGTCGCGGCCGCGATTGCCGGCCAGCCATATTTTGTGAAAATGCCCCAAGTAATGGGGGTAAAATTGACTGGAAAGCTCCCCGATTGGGTCAGTGCCAAAGACGTTGTTCTCGAAATGCTTCGTCGTCACGACGTTAAAGGCGGTGTTGGCAAGATTATCGAATATTATGGGGATGGTCTAGACTGCCTGAGCGCTATGGACCGGCATGTTATTGCCAATATGGGGGCGGAATTGGGGGCTACGACAACCGTTTTTCCCAGTGACCAGGAAACAAAACGCTTTTTAAAATCCCAGCAACGGGAAGAGGACTGGCAGGAAATCAAGGCGGACGAGGGAGCGACGTATGATCTGAAGGACGAAATCATTCTCGACGACCTTGTACCATTGATTGCCCTGCCTACGAGTCCCGGTAACGTGGTGCCCGTTCGCGAGGTGGAAGGCAAATCGATCAGCCAAGTGGTCATCGGTTCATCTGCCAATCCCGGACTACGTGATTTTTGGATGGCCGGGGCGATAGTGAAAGGTAAGGCCGTGCATGAAGCGGTTTCCTTTGATGTCAACCCCACATCGCGGCAGATTATACAGAACATGATAGAAAATAAGACCTTCGGAAACCTTATCACTGCCGGGGCGCGTTTTCACCAATCCGGTTGCATGGGCTGTATCGGAATGGGCCAGGCCCCTGCCAGCAATACCATTAGTCTGAGGACAATGCCCCGAAATTTCCCGGACCGTTCGGGCACCAAAGACGATCAAGTGTATCTGTGTAGTCCAGAAACTGCTGCGGCATCGGCATTGACCGGAAAGATTACAGACCCCAGGGACCTCGAAAAACTGTACGATATGAAATACCCAAAGTACGAGGCGCCCGAGATAGAAATCATCAATAGGGATATGCTGGTGGCTCCTCCGAAAAATAGCACAGCATTGGAACTTAAGAAAGGACCCAATATAAAATCCCTTCCGGAAATGGAGGGACTAAAATCCGACTATACGGTTCCAGTGCTGCTAAAAATGGGGGATAATATTTCAACCGATGAGATTATGAAGGCGGGAGCGGAGGTACTGCCCTTTCGTAGTAATATCCCAAAAATCAGTGAATATTCGTATACCGTAATCGATGACACTTTTTATAAACGGGCCTTGGAGGCCAAAGAACAATATGGCGGCCACATCGTAATAGCCGGAGAAAATTATGCGCAGGGCAGTAGTAGGGAACATGCTGCTATTGCGCCGAAATACTTGGGGCAAGTGGCGGTCATTGCCAAGGATTACGCCCGGATTGCTTGGCAGAACCTTGTGAACTTCGGCATTCTTCCCTTGGAATTTGAAAACGGGGACGATCTTGCTCGGATCGAGCAAGGTGCCATCGTGTCGTTCAAAAACCTAAAGGACGATGTTGCGAAAAGGAATGCAATTACCGTACATATTAAAAATAAGGACGAAGAATTTGAAATTACGGTACGCCACAGTCTCAGCGAACGACAGATTAGTTTACTGATGAAAGGCGGGGTAATCAATGATTTCAAGGAGAAATTGGCGTCTTGAAAAATCCAATTTCATCCTTCCTTTTTCTCAGGCTGTAAACGCACCGGAAATTCCGTTTCACCACCATACAATTTAATTTCATGAATATCGGCGGGCATATAGTATCCGGCATCCTCTAGGGCTTCCTTGACGGCTTTGACCACATTTCCTTTAGTAATAAGGGCCATCCGCCTAAAATCTTTGGTGTCTACCCAAAAGAAAACTTTAAGGTTGACGGTACTGGTAGCCAATTCATCCTCTATAACGAAATTTTCGTGCTCTTCATCCTCAATAACTCCGGGTTCTTTTCTTAGAGCTTCCAATACGGTTGTTTTGGCCCCCTCGATATTATCTTCATAGGCAATACCGATTATAAAATCCCATCGGAAAAAACCATCCTCCGTGTAATTGATGACCGGTGTAGTCAGCACGTCACCATTAGGAATGTAAACATCCCTGCCATCAAAAGACTTTAGTTTGGTGTAGCGGAATTCCAAGGCCTTAACCTTTCCGAAATTGTCCCCTATCATAACGGTGTCGTTCACATCGAAGGGACGGCTAAAGGCCAAAATAATTCCGGCGATAAAATTTTCACCGATATCCCTAAAGGCAAAACCGAGCACTACGGCACTGGCGCCGGCTGCGGTGAGTATACCGGCCGCGACCGCACCCAGACCGGCGGCATTGAGGGCGAGCATGATGGCGACCACAATGAGGGTGTATTTTATCGCCTTTCCCAAAAACCGGCTCATCAAGGGGTCGTTGGTCTTTGATACCAAACGTTTTCTGGCAAACCCGCCCAGCCACGAACCGATCAGTAATCCTAAGATAATAATAAGAAGGCCCATACCGATGCCGGGCAATTGTTCGATAAATCGATCGTAAAATGAGGTCAGGGATTCCGTAACCGTGATGTCGTTTTGCATATTTGAACTATTAAAAAAGTAAATAATACATAGGATACGATTAAATCGGAAAGGAAATTATCCTAAAAATTTTAAATTGGTCTTGTTTAAGGGATAGTACCTATTCGGAGGGTTCTTCCTCATTTTTATCCGAAATTAATAAAGAAGCTACAATACCGGAAATCAACGAAACCGTTATGACAGTAAGCGACACCCATTCGGGGAGCTCGATTTGGTGGGAAAACAGCATTTTGAGACCTACGAAAGCCAAAATGACCACAAGGCTGTAGTTGATGTAGCGGAATTTTTCCAACATCCTCGAAATTAAAAAATACATGGATCGCAGCCCCAAAATTGCGAGTATGTTGGAGCTGAATACGATAAACGGGTCAGCGGTAATCGCCAAGATGGCAGGAATACTGTCCAATGCGAAGAGTACATCCGTGAGTTCGATTACGATAAGCGCGACAAATAGGGGAGTGGCCGCGGTAACCCCCATACGTCTTATGAAAAAATCATGACCATGCCGTTCGGTGGTAATCGGCATTATCTTTTTCAACTGTTTAAATAACCATGATTTTTTGGGATCGCTCGCATGCTCGTCCGATTTTAGCATCCTAAACGCTGTGATAAGCAGAAAAACCCCAAAGACGTAGACGATCCATTCGAATTTATTGATAAGGGCGACCCCGAAGAGTATCATCAATCCCCTGAAAACAATAGCTCCCAAAATACCCCAGAACAGAACGCGGTGCTGATACAATGCCGGAATCTTAAAAGAGGAGAAAATGACGGCAATAACAAAAACGTTATCGATGCTTAGGGAAAGCTCGATCAAATACCCGGTAATATATTTGAGAACGGCATTGTTCGGGGTGAGTTCTGTAGGGTTTTCAACCAATCCGTCCGAAAAAAGCCAATAGATAACGCCGCTGAAAGAGAGCGCTACGGTTACCCAGATAGCTGTCCATATTCCGGCTTCCTTACTTTTTATGACATGATCGTTTTTATGGAACACGCCAAGGTCGAGCGCCAAAAAAACGATAACCACCGCTATAAAACTTATCCAAACCCACATATCCAAAAATTTTCAGGAGCGAATATAGGCATTTTCAGGACTTCGTTTAACGCAATCGCAATTCGTTTGATACCAATAGGAATTATTTATAGCGCATCTGCCGATACATTCGCAGGGTTATCGATACTAATTCTTCGGTATTGATAAGAGTCTGGAATTTAGGTATTCGGATGCCATCAAAAAATAGTCGTGTTGCGTCAAAAATTCCCCACTCGTTACCCTATTTTTAAATTCTAACAAATTAAAAGAGCAAATGAAAGATACTGAGCACATGAACGAAGAGCGGCAATTGGCCTTAGACAAAATAGCCGATAATGAGCATGAAATTTATGCCTTATTGAAACAAAGGTATAGTCCACGTGTTTTTGCCGGTACCGAGGTTTCCGACAACGACCTGGACCGCTTGTTCGAGGCCGTGCGGTGGTCCGCTAGCTCTTCGAACTTGCAGCCTTGGCGTTTTATCTATGCGCGAAAAGGTACCGACAGCTTCGCTAAAATGGTCGGTTGTCTGAGTGACTTCAATAAATCATGGGCATCGGAAGCACCCGTGCTACTTTTTGCCGCTTATAAGAAAAACAAGGAGGACGGAAAGGAAAATTTCCATGCGCTTCATGATTTGGGGCTAAGTCTTGGCAGTATGACCGTTCAGGCGCAGTATATGAGCATTGCCTTACACCATATGGCCGGGGTCGACTGGAAAAAGGCACATAAGGAATTCGATGTTCCCGATGTTTTTCATATTTCAACGGCAATAGCTCTAGGATATTACGGAGGGTCACTTGAAGACTTAAGCGAAGATCTCCGAAAACAGGAAGTGGCCAAACGGGAACGCATCCCCCAAGATGAGTTTGCCTTTGAGGATGAATGGAAGTCCTAAGAAACCAAAACGAAAGGTGTATAGCCTATATTTTAATAATATACGATAGTACTGTCATGGTCAAAAATTTCCTCATCCTATTTACAATTGTTTTGTGCGCCGGTTCGGCTTATGGTCAAGACCCCTTTTTTCAGGAGGGAAGTCAAGCAACGGAAAAAAGAGCTCGGGCGCTTACGGAGAACTATCAACCGGAGTTGGTAATGACCGGTACCCAGACCCGTCTTTTTGAGAGAAAAGTAAGTGAATTTCTTATCCGAGCCGACAAAATCAAGCAAACGGAACTTCCTGTTAAAGAGAAAATGCAATTGTTACAGGAGCTATCCATACAGGAAAACGGAGAAATGGCGAACATTTTAAGTAGACCTCAGGTAAAGCGCTATGTTAAAGTAAAACCTAGAATACAGCCGATTGCCATGGTGGTCGATTCGGTCAAAAGTGGAAAACAATGATAAAACCGAGAGCGAAAGTACCTGAACTACAGCTTGATTTGATCAATGACACGCAATGGCGCCTTGATGCCCAAGAAAGTGATAGCTTCACAATGATTGTTTTTTATCGCGGATTACATTGCCCCAAGTGCAAGGTTCAGTTGGAATCATTAGCCAAAAAGTTGAAAGATTTTAGCGAACGTGGTGTACATGTAATCGCGATCAGTTGTAATACAGAAAAATTGGCCAAGGAAACGGCGGAGAAATGGGATATTACCGAGCTACCGGTGGGCTATGGGCTATCCATAGAAAAAGCAAGGGAATGGGGCCTGTATATATCGGAGGGAATCTCTGATAAAGAACCCGAACATTTCTCGGAACCCGGCATTTTTTTAGTGCGACCCGATACTACCCTATATGCGTCATCCATACAGACGACGCCCTTTGCAAGGCCTAAGTTCGATGACTTACTTCAAGCTATAGATTTTATTAAAAAGGAGGATTATCCGGCTAGGGGGGAGGCCTGATTTTTTAAGTTGGCAGTGTTAGGCAGCGGTTTTCTGTTGCAACGGAATTATTGAAAAAAGGTTTTGAATTTAAGATTAGGGTATCTAACAAACTCAAGATTCCCTGTAGTTTAATTCAGATTCATACTACTGCCATCAAGAGAATGCACATTATTGAAGATTTAAATTAAAAATTATCAAGAGATTCCCGCCTTCGCGGGAATGACAACTAAAAATGATAACACATGAAAATAGGTATAATTGGAAGTGGAAATATTGGGGGAACATTAGGCAAACATTGGGCCAAAGCCGGTCATGAAGTGTTGTTTAGTTCCCGACATCCCAATGAACTTAACCAGTTGGTTCGGGAAAGTGGGGAAAAGGCAAAGGCCGTTTCGGTAACCGAGGCTTTTGAGGCAAGTGCAGATGTGTATTTGTTAGCTATACCCTTCAAAGATATCGACGAAACAGCGGAATTGTATGCCGGGGAATATGGAGGCAAGGTGATTATCGACGCCACGAATCCGTATCCCGAGCGTGACGGAGAAATGGCACAGGAAGTCCGGGACGATAACCGCAACGCATCGGAATATACGGCGATGAAATTTTCGACTGCCCTTACCGCGAAGGCCTTTAATACCATTCAGGCCAAGGATTTGAAAGCACGAGCTTTCGATACCCAAAATCCCATTGCAGTACCTTTTGCTGCACAGGATTCGAAAAGTAGGTCGACCACCGAACAACTGATCAATGACATCGGATTCGTGCCCATTTATGTTGGTGATTTAGGAGCAACGAATGCTATGGAAGTGGGTGAAAAGGTATATGGATTGAGTGAAGACCAGCAAAAAATCCGGTCGCTACTGAATATTTCATAGGCTCCCCAAACGAACCGGATTTTCGATAAACGGAATTTTTCGTCGATAGAAGAAACTCCATTATGAGGATGCGAACAGACGTAATGAATATCTTTACCATGAACACAAAATTGTATGGTAATGAAAAAATATAGGTATATAATCACGTCCACTTTAGCCTTGATTTGCACTTCGGCTATGATAGCTCAACGACAAGCCGATGAAATCGATAAAAATTCCCAACCGGTACTGAAGTATACCTTGATAGAACGTTTTGAGCCGGAGCTAGCACTCAGCGCAAACGAGCGCCGACGGATGAAGGCCAAACGTTTCGCTGAAATTAAATTGAAAATGCGGATGTTGGACACCATGGATATTTCAGAAGGCAAGCGCGAAAAATTGCTTTCCGATTTAATTGAAAAACCTTACAGTGCAAAACTATCCCGAAATATGGCCGATAGCCAGTTTGAGGAAGAAAAATAACTATTGAAGTCATTTAAAAAAGCCGTCTCATTTGATTTTGAGACGGCTTTTTTTTTGGTTTCTACTCGAACTCCTATTTGATGGGCGTTTTCAAATATATAAACCCAAGAAAGTTTCTTAGCGTATTGCCCTTTCTATTCCTGGACCCGCTTTACTTTCTCATGAGGACCTTAACAAGGAGAATAGCTAACAGACCTTGTTGGAAATTAGTGCGATTTCATTTTCTCCTTACGCTTTTTCAATTGACGGTCTAAATCATTTACCGACTCCTTAATGGAGGCTTCGAAGCTATCGTGACTCGCTTCCGCGAACAGTCGGGGTCCGGGAGCGCTAATACGGATGTTACAAATCATTCCTGTTTCATCGGAAGATGTATTTTCGGTCTTGAAAAAAACATCGGCACGGACAATAAAATCGTATTTATCGACCAGTTTATTAATTTTTTCTGTCGCCAGTTCCTCTAATCGTGGACTAGCCTGTACATCGTGGTATTCAAAATTTATTTCCATAGGTACAAGATACTATTTTACTAAAAATAGAAGGCGCCGAAACACATCTTTTTTTAACGTGGTTTGCGATTCTTTCCCGGTACGATACACGGTATAGGTATTTAGGAAGGCTACGCTTCTAGGGCATGTTCTTAAACTGGTATAAAAAAACGTAAAGTACTGTTAAAGTGAAAACTTTCACTATTTCATCCATCCAACGGACTACTTTTTTACGTAACTTTAATAGACAAAGCCTATTTTGTAATAGACCTATTCTATTGAACATGATTGTACAACCTAAATCCTACACAAATGAACACCGTAAACAAAGCCGCACCTGGCACCCGCGAAACAGAAAAGAACATCTTAGTATTACGACTTGTACGTATCCAACAGGACCTGCAGCAACTAAGTAGCCAACTTGATTCGTACCGCTGTGAGCCTCGAACTTACGGGCTCTATGAATCGATTGAAAGCTTGAGGAGCGGAATGGATCGACTGAGCCGTTCAAACCTTGAAATCATCAATACGTTTCGAGCGCAAAAGAAAACGGTAAGTGATTATTTTGAAAGGGCAAAAGAGCAATTTTTAGAATTCGATAAACTCAAAAGCAGGATAGAGGCCTACCAAACCAAATGCATCGGGTATTAAATCAATGCTTTGAAAATTGAACTGAAAATAGGTCACTATCACGTAACTGTTATCTATTCGTTGGCCCCTATGTTCGCTGTTGATACCACGGTTTCTAAATCTTGTGGACTTTTAGCAATGCTGATATGCCCATCCAATTGAAGTAATCCATCGTAATCGATAGCTTCCCCATTGTCTAAGGTCGTAACTATCGTTTCACCAACGTCGCAGATACATTTTTTGAGCGTGATAGCAATTTCCCCTCCTTCGGAAGCACTATTGTATTTGATAAAGGCAGGGTGTACATCCGTAGTGGAACCTTCTAATTTCAACAATATCTTTGTTTTGCCGTCAACGTCTTCGACAAAGGTAGCAGTGCCGGTGACATTAGAATCGTCCATGGCTTGAAGTTGATAAATTTTACTTTGTGCGATATCCGTATCTTCCGTATCGTTATCTTTTTTACATCCACCAAGAATAACCATAAAGGTAAATAATACGAGCAGAGATGAAGTTTTTTTCATTTTCATAATGTTAATTTGATTCATGGAATAGTACAGCGATAAACTTCCGTCCATTTAAGCGCCAGACATACAAGGGTCAAAGTTATATAATAATTTCATTTAAAGGAAACTGCATTCAATTCTATTTGTGAAAAAGAAGTTCTCCTATTAAGCTATACAAATTGGACAAACCGGAAGAAGAGTGGAGGGCTAAATAGATTTCATGAGTTCAAATGGGAAAATATTCTATTTGACATAATATAAATTATAGTACAGATGTAGCAAATTAGCGGATAGCGCATTTCCGCGCTATTTGACATAATTGCAGATATCGGCAGCAGGACTATATCGTCAGCAATTATGTCAAAGCTAATTTGCGGCTCGGAAGATCGTAGCAAGAATTCTATTATGTACGGAATATTCTAAAAGATTAAGAATCTTTTAGAATTTAGCGAGTTGATGCGGATG
>JAGXIC010000290.1 GCA_024635875.1 Pricia sp. | reverse complement strand
GTTATGAGTTATGAGTTATGAGTTATGAGTTGTGAGTTGTGAGTTGTGAGTTATGAGTTATGAGTTATGAGTTATGAGTTTTAAAGAAGATCAAAATTCGCAGGTGACCTTGGAAGTGACTGATTTGGCTATCGGTTATAAAAGTGGAAGCCTTGCCAAGAATATCAATTTTACTCTTTTTGAGGGAAAATTGACCGCTATCGTGGGCATCAACGGTATCGGAAAATCTACCTTATTGCGAACTTTGGGCAACGTACAGCCTAAATTGGCCGGAAGCATACAGATAAAGAAAAAGGAACTGGAAAATTATAGATCCATAGAACTGGCCACCAAAATCAGTCTGGTGCTGACCGAACCCATTGCCTCCAAAAATATGTCCGTTCTCGAATTGATCGCACTCGGACGACAGCCGTATACCAACTGGATCGGCAATTTATCCAAAGACGACAAGACCAAAATCGAGGAAGCTGTTGCCATGCTTCAGTTGCAAGAGTTGCAACACCGAAAATGCTTCGAACTAAGCGATGGTCAATTGCAACGGGTGATGATCGCTCGGGCCTTGGCGCAAGATACCTCCATAATCTTATTGGACGAACCGACAACGCATCTCGATCTTTACCATAAGGTGCACATACTGAAACTCCTAAAATCTATTGCCGATCAAACCAAAAAAACCATCATCTTCACTTCCCATGAAATCGAAATGGCCATTCAACTTTGTGATACCATGTTGTTGTTGGATGGGGAAAAAAATCCTTTCGGGCAACCCTGCGAACTTATAGAACAGAAAGCTTTTGAGACCCTTTTTCCTGCGGAAGTAGTCTCGTTCGATGCTTCGACCGGCTCGTTTCGAATACAAAAATAATTAGGTCTCACCTCTAGGTAGGTCTGCAAAACTCAATGTGACTATGAGGTCTAGCTGTTACACGTAATTGCACAGAGAACCGCAGAGATACGCCGAGGATTTCATACCAATCTTGTATCTTTACTGCAAACCTTGTCAACACCAATGAACGAATTTTTAATATACCTTCTAATAGGCATAGTTTGCTTAGCCATAGGGTACTTCTTGGGCAACTACATCCAAGGCTTAAAAACAAAATCCACCCAAAGCGCTCTAGAAGAAAGGGAACAACAATTGAACAATAACCTCACTGTTTTGAATCAGCGATTCAACGATTCCGAAGAACATAAGATTCATCTGCAGTCCGAAAAAGAGCAACTGGGCAACCAAATCGTTCGTTATCAGGCCGATCTCGAGAATCTGCAAGAAAAGAACCGGGAGCAAAAGCAGGAAGTTGAAAAACTACAAGAAAAGTTCACCAAGGAATTTGAAAACCTGGCCAACAAAATACTGGAAGAAAAAAGTCTAAAGTTTACGGAGCGCAACGAGAAGAATATCAAGAACATTTTGAACCCGCTGAACGAAAAGATTCTGCTGTTCGAGAAAAAAGTCGAGGAAAGTAGAAAGGAAAGTTTTGGTATCCATCAAGCGTTGAAGGAACAGTTGCAGAACCTACAGACCCAAAACCTAAAGATTACCCAAGAGGCTGAAAACCTGACCAAAGCCCTAAAAGGCGATAGTAAGATGCAGGGCAACTGGGGTGAACTGGTGCTCGAGCGGGTACTCGAAAAATCGGGACTTGAAAAAGACCGGGAATATACCGTTCAGCAAAGTTTTACACGCGAGGATGGATCTCGGGTGCTTCCCGACGTCATCATCAACCTCCCGGACGGAAAAAAGATGGTCGTCGATTCCAAAGTATCCTTGGTCGCCTACGAGCGCATGGTGAATGCGGAGGACGAGTTTCGGGATAAATTCCTAAAAGATCATATCAATTCCCTCAGAAAACACGTCGACCAACTTTCCGCTAAAAAATACGAAGACCTTTATGCGATGGAGAGTCCGGATTTTGTATTGATGTTCATCCCAATCGAACCCGCCTTTGCGGTAGCCATCAACATTGACAACTCTCTGTATAACAAGGCCTTTGAACAAAATATCGTAATCGTTACTCCATCGACCTTATTGGCGACCTTGCGCACCATCGATAGTATGTGGAACAATGAAAAACAACAGCGGAACGCCATAGAAATCGCCCGTCAAGCGGGAGCACTGTACGACAAATTCGAAGGATTCGTTACCGACCTCACCAAAGTGGGCAAGAAAATGGACGATGCGAAATCGGAGTACAAAGGCGCGATGAACAAGTTGGTGGAAGGGCGAGGTAACATTATCACCAGTATCCAAAAACTAAAAAAAATGGGGGCAAAAGCTAAAAAGTCCATTCCGGAACGTATATTAAAACGGGCGGAAGAAGATAATTTTGAAGAAATCGAGAGTGAGAATAAGTAACATAAGTTGCAGGTATTGATATATCGTAATTCATGACAACCAAACTCACAAAACGTAAACATGTAAACATTCTGTAACCCTAAAATAATCATTCAGTCAATAAAGAGAACTTATGAAAAAAGCAGTAATTATAACCGTAGGTGGTATCGCAGTCCTTTTTGCGATAATTTACGCCTTCATCTATTTCGTAACCTTCAGCGATGGCATTAGATCCGGCGAACTCATTAAGATAAGCCACAAAGGTGTACTCGTCAAAACATGGGAAGGCGAAATCAGCCAAGGCATCTCTGGGGCCCAAATATTTTCGTTTTCCGTGTTGGACAAAGATCAAGAGGTCATCGAAAAACTACAGGAGTACCAAGGCCAATATGTAAAACTGGAATATATAGAGCGTTATGCTACTTTTTTCTGGCTGGGCGATACCAAATATTTTATTACGAGTGTAGCGCAAGAAGACTCCCCACATTTTCGGAAGTAAAATTCCAAAAAAGCAAATTCCAAACCAGCCTGCTTGCTGGTAGGTTTCAAATCTGTAGCATGAAACAACCTGAACAAGCCGATAATAAGCAATAATCAACTTGCAGCCAATAGTCATGAAAAACTACAAACCCCCAAGCGAATCGCACGTATCGATAACCGAACTGATGCTCCCCTCCCACTCCAATTTTGGGGGCAAGGTGCATGGAGGGCACATATTGAACTTGATGGATCAGATTGCCTTTGCCTGTGCTTCGAAACATTCCCAGCGTTATTGCGTAACGGCATCGGTAAATCGGGTGGACTTTTTGAGTCCTGTGGAAGTGGGCGAACTGATTACGCTTAGGGCATCTATAAACTATACCGGAAAAACCTCAATGGTAGTTGGCGTTCGCGTCGATGCCGAAAATATTACCGAAGGCACCAAGCGCCATTGCAATTCTTCCTATTTTACCATGGTGGCCAAAGATGCGCAGGGGAACAATTCAATTGTTCCCGGCCTGATACTTAAAAACGAACAGGCCGTCCGCCGTTTTGCCCGTAGCAAACAACGTAAGGAGGAAGCCTTCTCGCGGGATACCCAATTCGACGCGTCGAAATTCCAATTTAAGGAACACTTGGAACGGCTAAAGGATGAAAATGTTAAGATTGATTTGTAATACCCGCAGCCGCAGCTCTATCCAAAAACCAAAGTAGATTTCCGCTCAAAGGATGTACCAAATTCGCTGGATAGGATTTAAAACCGCCTCTTTTATCAATTATCTCACCCACTTTTTCTGCCTTGCTTTCCCCGGTGACCAAAAAAGCAACGGTAGCGGCGTGGTTGATGATTTTACCCGTAATCGTAATCCGTTTTTGTCCCGTTTCTGGATGTTCGGCTACCTCGCAGAGCTGGTCGGCATTCCACAATCCGATTTCATAGGGGAAAATGGACGCCGTGTGCCCGTCATCGCCCATCCCCAAAATAATCAGGTCGAACTGGGGAAGGCCATCCATCATGGGAAGTTTCTCCTTTAAGACTTCCGAATAACGTTTCGCCTCTTGCCGTGGGTCATTTTCACCCCTGATGCGATGAATATTTTCTTCCGGAATATCGATTTTCGACAAAAGATGTTCAACGGTCATTTTGTAGTTACTTTCCGTATTGTCGGGCGGCACACAACGCTCATCGCCCCAATATAAATGTACTTTCCGCCAGTCGTTTTTCGAAATGCCGCGTGATGCCAATTCATCGAACACGATTTTGGGCGTACTCCCGCCAGATAGGGCGATATGCAGGCCATCGCTAGACCCGATCAATCCGATAAGCCAATCCGTAAAATCCTCGGCCGTCTGCTGTTTTGTATTTGAGATTTTCAATTGCATCATATATTTGATTCAGTCCGCTTATAGAAGGGCGTGAAGTTTTTGAACTTGATACTTGCGCTTGAACTTGATTAGCAAATCACACAAAATCCCGGATCATCTGCCAACTGCTCGCTAGGGTTTCTCCAAAAGCCAACACCATCTATCAGATTATCGGCATTCTCGGGTCCCCATGCCCCGGCGGAATATCCGTATACCTTTTCATCCGAATTTTTCCAATAGTCCAATATCGGATCGACGAACGTCCAGGCAGCTTCTACCTCGTCCGCACGTGCATAGAGGGTCGCATCGCCTTGCATGGCATCTAAAAGCAAGCGCTCATAAGCTTCCATCACCTGGTTTTCGGCCAAGCTGGAATAATAAAAATCAAGGTTTGCCCGCTCGACCTTAAAGCCCTGTCCGGGCACTTTGACGCCGAATTTTATCAGAATACCCTCATCGGGCTGAATACGAATAATCAACTTGTTATCCTTATTGCTCATCCCGGCATCCTTAAAAATTTGGTGGTGGGGTGTCTTTAAGTGAATGACCACTTCCGTCACCTTGGTCGGCATCCGCTTAGCGGTTCGCACATAAAAGGGTATATCTGCCCAACGCCAATTATCAACAAAAAACTTAAGGGCCGCATAGGTCTCGGTTTTTGAATCGGGATCCACATTATCCTCCTCCCGATATCCTTTAACTTTTTCCCCATCGATAACCGAACTTATATATTGGGCGCGTATGGTATTGGCATGAAGCACCTTGGGGTCGGTCATGACCCGCAAAGACCTTAAGGCCTTTAGTTTTTCATCGCGTATTTCTTCAGCATTAGAACTCAAGGGCGGTTCCATGATCACGAAGGCGATTATCTGCAACAGGTGGCTCTGAAACATATCGCGCAAGGCTCCGGATTTATCGTAATAACCGCCCCTTTTCTCTACCCCTCCGCTCTCCGCGTTGGTAATTTCGACATGGTGAATGTAATTCCGGTTCCATAGTGGCTCAAAAATACTGTTGGCAAAACGGGTGACCAAAAGGTTCTGTACCGTTTCCTTACCTAGGTAATGGTCGATCCTGAATATCTGTGGTTCCTTAAAATAGCGGTGCAAGCTGTTGTTCAATTTTTTAGCGGTCTCTAAGCTGTATCCGAAAGGTTTCTCAACAATCAAACGCCGCCACCCTTCGTTCTCTTTATGCAGGCCCTGCTGGTGTAGATTCTTAGAAATCGGTTCGTAAGCGGACGGAGGTGTTGACAGGTAAAAAATATAGTTACTTTCTGTGCCATGTTCGGTATTCAATGCATCAATCCTCTTTCGCAAAGGGCTGTAATCTGAATCTTGATCATCGCTCAACTCGTGGTAGAACAAGCGTCCGATGAACCCGGCAACTGTCTTTTTTTGGACATCGTCGATTTTATCTTTAAGATGTTGGCTTTCGGTGACTACGTTTTTTCTAAATTCCTCGTCCGACCAAGCACTACGGCTCGCCCCTAAAACAGCAAAATTTTCGGGCAAATGACCTTCTCTGGCCAAAGCGAATATCGCGGGGATCAATTTTCGAGCGGTCAGATCTCCCGAGGCGCCGAATATGACCAACATTTGGTTTTCTGTCTTGTTCATAATGTAGAATCAGATTTTAATCCCTAAAAGTATCGAAAAGAATACCCAATACCAACGAGTTTACCCTAAGTTAATCTTACATCTCAATATTTTCGTTTATTTTTGAGGGAAGTATACGTTAATAAAAATTTTGATATAAGAGGATGAAAATTATTCAGTCTTACGTACTTGGAGGGCTTCAACAAAGACTTACCCTGGACCCAAACGAAGGGCTAAAAAGGATAGATTTCAGATAAAATTCAACAGTTTTCCACCGTGGTTCATCGTGAGCGGCCGTCTGAACGAAACGGGCGGGGGGCCGAAGAAAGTAATAAAACAAAACGAATTATTTCACAGATTTCCGCCTACACGGAAATGAAAATAAAGGTATAAATTGATGGAAGAAAAGTACGATTTTGGATTGGTAGGTCTCGGTGTAATGGGACGTAATTTTATATTGAACGTGGCAGACAAAGGTTTTTCCGCTTTTGGCCATGATCTTGATGCGGAAAAGGTAAATGCCCTTAAGGATGAAGGAAACAAGACGCATAAAATAGATGCCTCTACAAGCATCAAGACCTTTGTAAAAGCCTTGAAACAACCGCGAAAAATTATGATGCTGGTGCCTGCGGGAAAAATTGTGGACTCCGTTATCGAAAGCTTATTGCCACATATCGACCGTGGGGATATCATCATTGATGGGGGAAATTCCTTTTTTACGGATACCGACCGGCGCGAAGAAGCGCTTCAAAAAAGGGCGGTCAACTTTTTCGGTGCCGGAGTTTCTGGAGGTGCCAAAGGTGCCCGTCTCGGGCCAAGCATTATGCCCGGAGGTTCAAAATCTGCCTACGCCCATATCAAACCCATCTTTGAGGCCGTCGCCGCCAAATATGACGGGGAGCCCTGCGTAGCATATCTGGGACCAAAATCTGCCGGAAATTACGTGAAGATGGTGCACAACGGCATCGAATACGGACTTATGCAACTGACCTCCGAAATCTATGACCTGCTCAGAAAAGCAGGAGATTTCGATAACGATGACTTGCACAACAGTTTTAAAAAATGGAACGAAGGCCGCTTACAGTCCTTCTTGGTTCAGATTACCTCCGAAATCTTCGAACAAGAAGACGAGGATGGTGACGGCCGTCTGATCGATAAAATTTTGGACAAGGCCAAGCAAAAAGGCACCGGAAAATGGACCAGCCAAAATGCAATGGATTTAGGTATTCCCGTACCATCCATAGATATAGCGGTCAACATGCGTGAGATTTCCGCTTTAAAGTCCGAACGCATCGCTGCGGACAAAATCTACGATAGGCCTAAAGTCGAAACCATGGACAAGGCCAAATTAGAAAAATTGGCGGAAGAAGCGCTTTATTTTTCCTTTATAGTCACCTATGCCCAAGGATTGCACGTTTTGGCGGAAGCCTCAAAAGAATATGGCTATCAGCTTGATATTGCCGTTATCGCTAAAATCTGGCGTGCGGGTTGTATCATCCGGGCCGCACTGTTGGCCGATATTACCGAAGCTTTCGAAAAAGATAAGGATTTACCGAATCTATTAGTTTCCCCGAATTTTGTAGCAAAAGTTCAGGGCAGTGTAGCTTCTGTCCGTGAGCTGGTCGCTTTCGGTGTAGAAAATGGGATTCCCTTACCGGGACTTTCAAATTCCCTGATATATTTTGACGCATATACATCCACCCGATTGCCCCTAAACCTCATTCAAGCACAGCGGGATTATTTTGGGTCGCACACCTATGAGCGATTGGATAAGGAGGGGATATTCCATACGAAATGGGAGTCAAAATAGAAATTGGCACAGAAAATTAAAGTTATGAGCCATGAAAGTTCGGGGTTTTTGACTCATTAACACCTAGTCTTACACCGGGCGGAGGCTTGTAATTCGTATCAAACCCAACATCAGGTAATCCTAAAAAAATGAACACTTTTATAGCAGTACGTCAAACTATCACGATAAAAATCACAAAAATCGTTTCAATGTCCATGATACTATTGTGTTCAGTTTCCTGTAAAGAATCTAAACAGGCAGATCAAACCGTGGATGTTTTGGACCAACATACTTTAGATAGGCGTGTTAATGAAGCTACCATTGACTCACTGATGCGCGAAGTTTACGTGCCCATCTATTCGGATATCTACAACCAGACCCGAGATTCACGAACATTGCTGACCGCTACTTTGAGCATTCGAAACACCAGCATTCGCGACAGTCTTTTTATCAGTAAAATCGATTACTACAATACTGAGGGGAGTTTAGTACGCAGCTATCTCGAGCAACCCATCTACCTGCGCCCGATGGAATCCATCGACTACGTCATCGAACAGCAGGACAAAGCTGGCGGAAGCGGAGCAAATTTTCTTATCGACTGGTATTCTAAAAAACCGTTAAATCCTTTATTTCAAGCGGTCATGGTCGGAGGGCTTGGGTCCCAAGCTTTTTCGTTTACGACGGAGGGTGTTGATGTTTATGAACCTTAACTTCAAAACACATCCAATCAGGCTTATCTGTATTAACATCCTACAAAAAATGTTATAAATTAGTATCTTAGTTGCTTCAGAAATGGAATGATACTATATTTCATACCACCAATGGACAAAAATGAGTTCTAAAAAACCACTGCTCCTACTTTATTTTATCCTCTATTTTATAAGTGTTGTAGCCCAAGACAGTACCAAAACGCCAAAGCATGTACTAGAAAATCACGTAAAAAAGTCGAATCAGGCCTATGATGCCTACAACTACGTAGAGGTTCAGAAACACGGGTCAGCCCTGATCGACAAAGGAAAAAAATATGGAAATGATTATTATACGTTCTTAGGGTATGACCTACTTGGAGGCATGTACAGTGAAATTGATGATAGTATACAAGGAAAAATCTATTCGGAAAAGGCTTTACAAATCGCCAGAAAAACAAAAGCGGACAGCCTTATAGCATGGGGAACGCTCAACCTCGTGATACTCTATTCCGACAATACAAAAACATACCAAAAAGCCATCCGCTATTTTGAAGAAAGCGTAGCTCTCAACAGCAAAAATAACGAGTTGCGCCAAGTGTACCTGACCTATATCAATTTGGCGTGGACGTATTTGGACAACAAAGAGCTAGGCAAAGCGTTTTCCGTACTGAACAAGGCCAAGGCAATGCCTGAAAAAATTGAAGTAGGTGTTTTGAACGAACAGTATATCGAAATGATGTTCGGAAGGTACTACCTACAAAAAGAACAATATAGTGCTGCAAAAAAGAGGCTGGTCGCAGTATCAAACAAAGCGGACAGGGACTCGATAACAGACTTGGCCCTTGAAACTTATTACTATCTCACAAGGGTCTATAATGAAACGAACGATTATAAAAGTGCTTTCGAAGCGCTAACTGCCTATAATGAATACCGGAAAAGGGCCTTTACCGAAGAAAAAATTGAAGCGACCGAAAAGGCCAAGGCAAAATTTGATCTAAAACAAACGAAAAAGAACCTGAATGCCGCGCTTAGGGAAAAACAGTATTCCCAAGAGCTTGTTTCGAAATCGAAAGCCCTAACTACCATTCTTATTGCAGCGACCATTATACTATTGCTCGCGCTTCTGGGTTTTTATCTATTTTTCAACACGCGTAATAAATACATCCCGATAATTGCCCTGACAGCAGTTGAACTAGACGAAATGCGCCATGAGATACTAAATTCAGGTATCAGCGATATTATACACAAACCCTATGCTTTTCGTGAATTTTTGAATAGTATACTCAGAAACCTGCCCGCTACAGCAATTCATGTTTCGGAGTCAAGTTAGGTTATATCCATTGCGATGCCGAAATACCATATCTACGTCATAGAACTCTCCAAGAAAGTCTTCACCGAAAATAAGCGGTTTCGTGAGGCCAATCCACAGTTCAACGGGGTTTTGGAATGCCTTTATGTGGGCATGACCAGTAAATCCCCGAAAGAACGGTTCGAACAGCATAAAACTGGTTATGTCAATAAGAAAGGACATAAACTTTCATCGGCAATCGTTAAAAAATATGGTTCGTATCTGCGCCCGAGTCTCTACAATCATATCGATGCCATCGGTTCAAGAGCGGAAGCACTTAAAATGGAAGAAAAATTGGCACTTGAACTAAGACGAAAACGCTATGCGGTCTGGTTCAACTGAATTTTATATCCAATGAACATGCTTAAAAAAGCGTAACTTTAGAAATAGAGAAGGAAAAATTTATCCTAAATACTATTTCTATGGACGGTTTAATGATGCAATATCCGCTTACAACAAATACGATACTGGAATACGGTAATTCTGCCTTTCCACATAAAAAACTCATCAGCCATTTGCCCGACGGCACCCGGCACGAATACAGCTACGGCGACCTCTATAAGCGAACCAAACAGCTGGCCAACGCACTAAGCAAAAAGTTGGGCATTACGAAAGGAGACATGGTCGGCACCTTCGCCTGGAACCATTATCAGCATGTGGAACTCTACTATGGCATACCTGCAATCGGTGCGGTCTGCCACACCATCAATATTCGCCTATCGCCACAACAGACGGAATTTATAATTAACCATTCCGAGGACAAAGTTATTTTTGTCGACGCTACCCTTGTGCCCCTCTTAGAAAAAATTAGTGCCAAACTGGAAACAGTCGAACATTTTATCATCATCAATGCGCCGAAAGATTTTAGCACTACCTTATCCAACACCCTAGATTACGAAGAATTGTTGAGCGGACAATCGGAAACCTTTGAATGGCCGACCCTCAACGAGAACGATGCCAGCGGTATGTGCTATACAAGCGGAACTACAGGCATGCCCAAAGGGGTGTTATATTCGCACCGGTCTACCTACCTGCATACGTTGACCATTCTTACCCCAAATGCCGGAAATTATAGTACTGCGGATACGATTTTATTGATTGTTCCACAGTTTCATGTCATGGCCTGGGGTTTCCCGTATATGTGTCTGTTGTCGGGATCGGATATGGTAATGCCCTCTTCCAATCTGGGTCCGCAAGCGATTATCAAAATTTTGCAAGAGGAAAAAGTGACCAAGGCCAACGGTGTTCCCACAATATGGATGGGTGTTTACGAGGAAATGAAGAAAAATCCGCCTAAAGAAAAGCTGGCGCTCGAAGAATACTTGGTAGGCGGCTCGGCACTTCCGGCAAGTCTGATCGAAGGTTTCGAAAAAGATTTTGGTATTCGAGGTGTACACGCCTGGGGCATGACCGAAACTTCCCCGCTGGGAACGGCGAGTAGACTGCAACCAAGACATGAACCATTTAATCCGGATGAAAAAATCACGGTGCGTGCAAAGCAAGGTATCGAGTTCCCC
>JAGXIC010000289.1 GCA_024635875.1 Pricia sp. | reverse complement strand
ATTCCGTATGGAACAACTGTTTGGTATTTATCAACGACAACATTCAACCGCAGGCATTCAAGACTTGGTTCGAACCCATAAAACCGGTTAAGCTTTCCGAAAATGCATTGAGCATTCAAGTACCCAGTAAATTTTTCTACGAATGGCTCGAAGAGCATTACGTAAAACTTTTGAAGGTCGCACTGACCAAAGAGCTCGGGGAAACGGCCAAATTGGTGTATATCATCCGAATGGAAAACACCTACGGCAATAAAGAACCTTTTACCGAGAAAATACCTAGCTCTAACCGTGGAAATATGGGCGCCCAAGAAATGGATGTTCCCATAAAATCCAAAAATCCACAACTGAAGAATCCTTTCGTTATTCCGGGTATCCGTAACATTAAGATTGAATCGCAGCTAAATCCCAATTACAATTTCGATAATTTTCTTGAAGGTGATTCCAACCGTTTGGCAAGGTCGGCCGGTATGGCCGTGGCCAACAAACCGGGGGGCACTTCGTTCAATCCGCTCATGGTATTCGGTGGCGTTGGCTTGGGTAAGACCCATTTGGCCCATGCTATTGGGGTCGAGATCAAAGACAAATATCCGGAGCGCACCGTACTTTATATTTCTGCCGAGAAGTTTACCCAACAATATATCGAATCTGTCAAGAAAAACACCCGGAATGATTTCATCCACTTTTATCAGTTAATCGATGTGTTGATTATTGACGACGTACAGTTCCTTTCCGGAAAGTCGGGAACGCAAGATGTATTTTTCCATATTTTTAACCATTTGCACCAGAACGGAAAGCAAGTCATCTTGACGTCCGATAAGGCACCCGTTGATATGCAAGATATCGAGCAACGGCTTTTATCCCGCTTCAAATGGGGGCTTTCTGCAGAATTGCAGAATCCCGATTACGAGACCCGGGTGTCCATCTTGAAAAACAAGCTTTACCGAGACGGGGTCGAAATGCCCGATGATATTATCGACTATGTGGCCAAAAACATCAAGACCAATATTCGTGAACTTGAAGGGGCCGTTATTTCGCTGATAGCCCAGTCCTCATTCAATAAAAAAGAAGTTACCCTTGAACTCGCCCAGCAGGTCGTCGAAAAATTCGTGAAAAATACCAAGCGCGAGGTATCCATAGAGTACATTCAAAAAGTGGTCTCCGACTATTTCGAGATGGATGTGGCCACCCTTCAATCAAAAACTCGAAAAAGACATATCGTACAAGCGCGTCAATTGGCCATGTTCTTTGCAAAAAAACTCACTAAGGCCTCGTTGGCAAGTATCGGTTCACAAATTGGAAAACGAGATCATGCAACCGTATTGCACGCTTGTAAAACCGTTGATAATTTGGCCGAGACCGATAAGCAGTTCCGCAAATATATAGAAGATCTGAGGAAGAAATTGTCCTGATGACGGATTACCGATGAGCGATGAGCGATAAACGGAAAAGCTTAAAAAATACTGAGCTTGGAAATGGTAGGGGAAGATTAAAAACTCAAAATTCAATCGTCACTTCGCAGCTTTTCAAATTCGCAGCTTTTCAAAGTATAAATTAGATGAAGATGTCGCAAGGTATAGGTCGAATCTTGAATTTTTAAACCCAAATTTACATTGGTAAATTAAAGTTGCATTTTTTAACCTGCACTTTCACACGACGCTTTCTCAATTCAACCGACATCTTAGAATTCCAAAAAAGACTTGTGATGATTTATCATGTGTTAATGGTTTGCCTTGGAAATATCTGCCGGTCACCCCTTGCCGAAGGCCTTCTTCAAAGTAAAGTTAATCCAGAAAAGGTATTTGTCGATTCCGCTGGTACGGGCGGTTTTCATGTCGGAGATGCGCCGGACCCCCGTTCCATTGCCGTTGCCCGAAAATACGGACTGAACATCGAAAAACAGCGCTGTAGAAAGTTTCAAATACCTGATTTCCAAAATTTCGACGTAATATATGTCATGGACAAAACGAACTACGACACTGTAATTGCTTTGGCCCAAAATGATACGGATACCCAAAAAGTTAAACTACTTTTGGAAGAAGCCGATTTGCTGGAAAAGCAAGTCCCCGACCCGTATTACGATGAAGAGGATGGCTTTGAGCAGGTGTACCACCTGATTGACCTGGCCTGCGATGCAATCGCAAAAAAATTATAACCGAACCAAAATCATGGCAAAGAATAAAAACGGCAATGGAAAGTTATATTTGATACCCGTTACCCTAGGCGACACCGCTCCCTTGGAAGTTTTGCCCATTTCCATTAAAAAAGCCATTGAACGCATTGACCACTACATCGTCGAAAACGAAAAGTCGGCACGTCGTTTCATCAAAAAAATAAGTTCTGGAAAATCGCAGTCCACCCTTCACATATCAGTCCTAAACAAGTTTACGGAAGCTCAGGAACTCCCTGGCTTTTTAACGCCAAATTCCCAAGGTCATGACATCGGTATCATTTCCGAGGCTGGCTGCCCCGGTATTGCGGATCCAGGTGCCGATGTGGTGCGAATTGCTCACGAAAAAGGCACACAGGTCGTTCCCTTGGTGGGCCCTTCATCGATTACCTTGGCATTAATGGCCAGTGGAATGAACGGCCAGAATTTTGCCTTTAATGGCTATCTGCCCATCGATATGGCCGAGCGAAAATCGGCTATCAAACGACTGGAGAAAATTTCACGGGATTCGGGCCAAACACAACTTTTCATCGAAACCCCCTACCGCAACGACAAGCTGTTGGCGGAACTCACTAAGGTGCTGCATCCGAACACCCGATTATGTGTGGCTTGCGACATTACCCTTTCCACAGAATACATCGCCACCAAATCTGCTGCAGATTGGAAAATGACTAAAGTCGATCTACATAAACGACCTGCTATTTTTATCGTGCAGGGGTAAAGGATTGAGTAAAAAAATAGACCCCAACGCGAACGTCGAGGTCTATCCCATCTTCATATGTACTGTAAATTTTTACAGCTACTTTGATTATCAAGATTACAAATTTATAAAAACCTATAAATTCTTGATGAGTTCTATTTAAATCTTAGGGTTACGTTTCATAGATATATGTGATACGTCATACCCAGAAAACTTTTTCATGTACTTGGCAATGTTAGTGCCATAACTGTCCGATACGTCGAAGGCACCCCACGATCGTAAGAATCGTTTAACATTGCCAGCGCCGGCCAAGTGGGCCGAAGCAAGTATTCCGGATTCTGTAATCTCGATGCCCCCGATAGTTGCACCGACAAATCTATCGATATCCTTTCTGAGAATCCATTTGTTACGGGCTATATTGGTGTGAAAAGCCCGTTCTTGCAATACCGGATCGTTCAAAAAACGGGTGGCATTGTAAACGCCCATAAGCTGAAGGGTACCGATACCGAATTGGTATTTTCCCAGATAACCTAGGGTGTTGATTATAAAATAATTTCCTCGGGACTCCTTAAAGGCCAAGGCTTCTTTAAAACCGATATAAGAACTGCCTAAAAAGGGCGGAGCCATCAACATCGGTACATGCAAGATTTTGTTTTTGGGGAACAAAACCTCAGTAGGTTTGTTAACTTTAAGGGTTTCGGGTACTTTAACCTCTTCTTTAGGTTTGAACGCAAAACTCATTAAAATACTGGTAATGATTAAGGGAATCGATAATCGAAACCACTTTCTCATATGTTGTTTTTCCTAAGACTTACGATAATAAAGGTTCGCTTAGATTACTGGGGACAAAGATAAAGGCGTTTTTAGCTTATTTTAAGAAAGCTATGTTAAAAATAACCGAGTTTTAGACGACCCGTGCTTAAATACGGACGAGTTGCCTATCTGTTGATTTTTTGTTCATTCAACCACCGGATATACTGTACCTTATTACGGTTATGCTGCGCCGCGGTTTTCGCAAACATGTGATATCCGAAATTCTGTACGTCGGCAACCATATAATAATATTCGTTCTTTTCAGCATTTAAAACCGCATCGACGGCGGTAATATCGGGCATGGTGATTGGTCCCGGGGGTACCCCTGCATTTTTATAGGTATTGTAGGGGGAATCAAGTTCCAAGTCTTTGTATAATACTCTTTTAATAATAGTATCAAAATTTCCGGTATGTTTTTTAATGGCATAAATAACGGTAGGATCTGCCTGTAGCAACATTCCTGAACGAATGCGATTTAGATAAAGCCCGGCTACCCTAGGACGCTCATCGACTTTAGCAGTCTCTTTATGAACTATGGCGGCTAGAGAGACTACTTCTGAAGGCGTCAAGTTTAGGGCCTTCGCCTTTTCCAAACGCTTTTGGTTCCAGAAACGCTTGTATTCCTTTAACATACGGTCCCTAAAATCTTCGGCCGAGGTATTCCAGAAAAATTCATAGCTATTCGGAACGTACATCGTCAGTTTCGTATCATCGCTAAAACCATTGGCTTGCAAGAAGTCAGGATCGTTCAACTTGTTCATCAGAGTAATACTGTCAGGTTCTAATTGAAGGGCTATCCTTCCTGCAAGGTCCGCCAAAGTTTCTTGATTATTAAAGGCCACTTTTACGGGAATATTATTGCTACGGAGAGAGTTGATGATCTCATTGTTGTTCATTCCTTTCGTGATAGCGTACTTTCCCGCTTTGATATTGGAGGTATATCCTTTTCTATCCGCCACTTTGCGAAAAGAAGCCATATCCTGCAAAAGTGGATCTAATTGTTGTTTTACATCCTCAAAACCGGCATCCGAAGGAATAAATATATAGGCCCGTTCATTGCTAAAACTGGTATTGGGCGCAAATATGGCATCGTAGACCATATAGGCGAATATGCCACCCACCAAAAGGCCGGCGAGAAGAATAAAAAGCAAGATTTTTTTAATATACATGGGATGATAGTTGTTGAGTTTATAGTTTATAGCTCTGAAAATGAACTTTCTTGGAACCTCGTACTTTGTTTTTGTCTTTGCATTGAATAATAGGTATTTAGAAAGTCAAGTCTTTACTATTTGGAACAAAATTTCATCCTTATAAACACCGTTGGAAAAAATCCAATCCTTCTTAATGCCTACCTCGAGAAATCCCAATTTCTTAAAAAGATGGATGCTCGCATCGTTCCCTACGACCACATTGGCATATAATTGTCTCAAAGCCAAGGTAGAAAAGGCATATTCTGTCAAAAGACGGATGGCTTCCGAACCTACTCCCTTATTCCTGTTTTTGTCCACCAGAACGACGATGCCCATACCCGCCCTACGGTTTTTGGGGTCAAAATCGAACAGATCGATAAGTCCGATACGCTTGTCTTTTGTATCACAGATACACAATCGTAGTTGCTTAACCTCGTAAATGTCGCGATGGGCATTGTCAAGATACTGCTTCAAGACATGCCGTGAATAAGGTGTGGTCGTACCACTTATTTCCCAGATGGCCACATTGTTTTCCAGTTCGTATAAAAAATCAAGATCATCAGGTTCTAAGGCCCGTAAACGAATATGTTCTCCAGTTAAGCTTACCATTCGACCTCACCTTTGAAAACCTGTTGCGCGGGACCGATCAGGTGTATGTTCGTATAACTGTCCCCATCCTGTTGAAATTCCACTTTTAAATTTCCACCCTGGGTCTTGACGGTTATGCTGTTTGCGGTCGTACGACCCGTTTTATGCATCGCCAAGGCTACTGCGGTAACCCCGGTGCCGCACGACAGGGTCTCGTCTTCTACCCCTCGCTCATAGGTACGGACCGCAAAGGTTGTATCGTCTAGCTGCTCTACAAAGTTGATGTTACTACCGGATTTTCCATATAATCCATACCGCAATTTTTTACCTTCGGCAAACACTTCAAAATTGGTAAGGCCTTTTACCATTTGCACATGGTGGGGCGAGCCCGTATCCAAAAAAAGACACTCCAGTTTTACCCTAATTTCGGAAACCTCCTGCATTTGAAGACTCACCCGATTGTTGTCGATTGTGGCCTTATGCCTCCCATCCACGGCAGTAAAAGTTGCAGTATCCGAAATAATATCCAAGTGCTTCGCAAAGGCTACCGTACATCTTCCCCCATTGCCGCACATACTCCCCTCGTTACCGTCGGCATTGAAGTACACCATCTTAAAATCTGACAAATCGTCATTTTCGAGAAGGATGAGCCCGTCCGCCCCGATACCGAATCTGCGGTCACAAAGTGAGGCCACCAGTTTGGCATTGTTTTTGAAAAATACGGATTGCCGATTGTCGATCATTATAAAATCGTTACCCGTGCCCTGATATTTATAGAATGGGATGGTCATAGTTTTAGGAAAGGAACAAATATAATGCATTATACTTTTTCCGCTCCACGGCGGGGCGGTCAATCTAAAAAAGAGCATACTGTTGAACGCATTTCGCCCGGCGCATGTTATTTTCTTGGAGTACCTGCGGAAATCCACATTGAAAAGCAAACCATCCTTACAAGTAAAAGGGGCGAAGTTGATAGTTTAGAGGACTTTCGAGATTTCTTTTGCGAAAAAGGTTTAAGAATTTCTTGGCAGTTAAAAAGCCGTTAAAGCAGATAAAAATAGAATAGAATACTACAGTAAAGCGTTAATTTTAACAATATAAAACAAATAAAAACATGAAAAGGATTGCAAGTACTTTATTAGTCGCCGTTTTCGCGGGAGCGATTACCTTGGGGGCCTACAAATATTTTTTTGAAAACACAAAATACACCATAGTTACCGAAGGAAATGGGGCGTCGATGTTCGATACCAGTTTCACGCCAACCTCGCCCAAAGGCTCTGGACTTAATGATGTTGATTTCACAACCGCCGCCGAAAGTACCGTTAACGCAGTGGTGCACGTTAAGAGCGTAACCATTGGGAGGTCACAGCCCTCTAGTATTATGGAGTTTTTCTATGGTCAGGGCAGCGGTCAAGAACGGGCACAGTTGGGCAGCGGTTCCGGCGTAATCATCTCTCAAGACGGATATATTGTAACTAACAATCACGTTATTGCAAATGCCACCCAATTGCAGGTAACCCTGAACAATAATAAGACCTATGATGCGGAATTGATCGGTACCGATCCGAATTCCGATATCGCATTGATTAAAATCGATACGGATCGAGATTTACCGTACCTCGCTTTTGGGGATTCCGATAACATCAAGATCGGGGAGTGGGTCTTGGCAGTGGGCAACCCGTTCGACCTGACCTCTACGGTGACCGCGGGAATCGTGAGTGCCAAGGCAAGGGACCTACATATGGGCCGCAACCAGTCGTTCATACAGACCGATGCTGCCGTAAATCCTGGGAACAGTGGCGGCGCGCTCGTGAATACCAACGGTGATCTCGTTGGCATCAATACGGCCATCACGTCACAAACGGGTTCCTACGTCGGATATTCTTTCGCGGTACCCAGTAACATTGCCAAAAAAGTAGTGGACGATATATTGGAATACGGTAATGTTAAAAAAGGAATTTTAGGCGTCAGTACCATTCCGATGAACACGCCCTATGCCGCAAAAAAAGGAATAAAAGATATCGATGGAGTCTATATCGATGGGGTTGAAGAAAACACCGGTGCGGCCAATGCCGATCTTCGCAGTGGCGACATCATTAAACAGGTGGATAATATTAAAGTACATAAGTTTCCCGACCTGACCGGATATCTTTCCACCAAAAAACCGGGTGATGAGGTAAAGGTTACCGTGGATAGGGATGGAGAAAAATTGACCCTTCCGGTAATGCTCAGTGAAATTCAGACTTTGGTGGTTCCCGAAATGGGCCTTGAAGTAAAGAACCTGACGGATAAAGAACGTAAAAAGTTTAAGATTACATCCGGAGTACGTATCGTTGGCGTTCCCGAAAGATATCGCGGATACGGACTTGACGGAAAAATCTTATTGGCCCTCGGCGATGAGGAAATTAATGATATTCAAGAAGCGCGCGCCCTTTTCGGACGGATTTCGAATTATGGAAAGACCGTAATTACCATGCTAAACGAAGATGGGGAACGCGAAAGGCTTATTTTTCAATAAGTTTTAGGAACATCCTTACAAAAACGTCCTTAGTTGGGACGTTTTTTTTTGGGCACCGACCATCTAAAATTCAACCTTATGGGCAATTTTTTTTCTAAATTGAGAATATTGAATTACTTTCGTTCCCTAATTCACTAACGCAAAGACCCAACTTTACATGAAAGGTTTTAGAATATTGTTGATGGCAACGGCCTTATTGACTTTTGGTCTGCAATTTTCATACGCTCAAGACGAGCAATCGCAAGAGGAAGCTTCGTTGGATAACGGGCCGATCGATAGCCAATTTGAGTTCGTTTATGAAAAATCGGGGAACTATAGAGCCGATGGAAAAAGATACGAAGTGGTACGTACCATTTCCTTGGACCAGCTTCGCCAAAACGTTTTGGACACCCTTAGTGGTTTCAACACGCGGGCTGCTGAACTTAAAGCTACCATTGCAGGCCACGAATCGACCATTACTTCCTTGGAAAAAAAACTGGAGGATACTACCAATAGCCTTACGGTCGTTACCGAAGAGAAAGACAATATGTCGTTCTTGGGCATAGCGGTGTCAAAAGGCACTTACAACGCCATTTTATGGACGGTCATCGCCGGACTGCTCATCCTATTACTTTTCTTTATTTATAGATTTAGGAATAGCAATATTCTTACCCAAGAAGCCAAGACCAATCTATCGGAACTGGAAACGGAATACGAAGACCATCGAAGAAGGGCTTTGGAACGTGAACAAAAGATAAGTAGGCAGCTACAAGACGAAATAAATAAATACAAAAAACAGAAATAGAAATCAAAAAAAAAGCTCCCCTCGGAGCTTTTTTAAATTTATAGGATGATTGAAATTGTCAAGTTTCACTACTTTTGGCCGGCTACATAATTCCAAAGAACATTCTCATGCGAATCGATATCATCACCGTTCTACCGGAACTTTTAGAGAGTCCATTCGGAGCCTCCATTCTAAAAAGGGCAATCGAAAAGGGATTGGTAGAAATCCATATGCACAACCTTAGGGATTATACCGACAAAAGCTACAATCAGGTAGATGATTATCAGTTCGGCGGCGGCGCGGGGATGGTGTTGATGATCGAACCTATCGACAAGTGCATCGCTACCCTGAAAGCAGATCGGGACTACGATGAAATCATTTACATGACTCCTGATGGCCAGACCCTGAACCAAAAAATGGCCAATGGACTTTCACTATTAAAAAATGTCATCATTCTTTGCGGACACTACAAAGGTGTTGACCACAGGGTCAGGGAGGCCTTTATCACTAAAGAAATTTCCGTGGGCGACTATGTGCTCTCAGGCGGTGAACTCGGCGCTGCCATAGTATGCGATGCCGTAATACGCTTGATTCCCGGTGTGCTCAACAATGAAACTTCCGCCCTGACCGACACGTTTCAGGATAATCTTTTGGCCCCGCCAGTGTATACGCGTCCTTCGGAATACAAGGGCATGAAAGTGCCCGAAATACTGCTGAGCGGCAACTTCCCTAAAATCGAGGAATGGCGTGAAGATCAAGCGCAGCAGCGAACGGAACGGTTACGACCAGATTTGCTGGAGTGAAAAAGGAGTTTTGTATTCGTAGTTTATGGCTGGGGTTCGATTGATTGACTGGTGATAGGTGTTATAACCCCCGGCCTATCATCTTAAAATCGTTTTAATCCAAAGAATCGGCATCAAAATCAAAGAATAACATTGCCAATTCCAACATATCCCTTATTTTTGCATCCTGTTAAATCAACCTCTGACGAAAATCGTGAACGTTGATCTGAATATAACCGTAAATTAAGATCATGGATTCATTGATAAAATTCGTTGAAGACGAGTTTGTTCCAAAAAAGGAGTTTCCGAAATTTTCAGCTGGTGACACCATCACGGTATACTACGAAATCAAGGAAGGAGAAAAAACACGTACCCAGTTTTTTAAGGGCATAGTCATTCAGAGAAGGGGAAGTGGCTCTACTGAAACCTTTACTATTCGCAAAATGTCAGGTACCGTCGGTGTAGAACGGATATTTCCAGTCAATATGCCCGCTTTGCAAAAAGTGGAGGTAAATAAAAAAGGGAAGGTACGAAGAGCCCGTATTTTCTATTTCCGAGAGCTTACAGGTAAAAAAGCACGTATTAAAGAAATACGTTCGTAAGCCTTATCCAAATCGCATATACACGACCCGTTGGGATATTTATCCTGACGGGTTCTTTGTTTATGAACAATTGTTCATAACCTATGTTCATAAGCTGTTGATTTTAAATTTGGTAGCTAAGTTTGGTTGCTGAATTATTTTGTGCTACATTTATAATGCGATAATGGAAAATGCTTGTCTTAAGTAAATTTCAAAATCGTTATAAAGTTCACGTTCTTTATACTATTGTTTAGTTTTTAGTAGTGCTATTGATATATATTAGTAGGACCCATAAAAAACGAGCTTGGTGCCGAGGGGCTGTCGCCTTTTGGAAAAATACCAAGTGGATGTATTACTTGTCCGTATCGGTAAAACTTCCGTTTTATCTGCTGAGACAAGCACATTAAAACAAATAGAGAAGAAACATATGGAAGTCGCTTGGTTCAATACTTAAGGACTGAAAATGTTTTAAACGTCAGGATGAGTGATGCGAATGCGATCACGGATTGCCGATCTGTTAGTATACAGGGAAGAAAGTTCGCTAACTACTTCTAAAAAGCCATATCAATGTATTTATACGATGATATGGCTTTTTGTTTTCATACTTGTCCATTAGAATACCTAACAGCTATAATTGACATAAGACGATAAGACATATGATGTAAGACCGCATCCACATTTAAGAAATGGGCCGTTGTTTCGAAATTTTTTAGTCCTATGTCATAGATTTTAAAGTCCTAATTCATATTTTGGTTTCCAAACGGGCAAGCTTATTTGTTGTTTGATATTGTTCCCGTTATATCTTTCCCTCCCCTAGATCACATAAAATTGTATATTTGCTCCGCTTAAAACAAGAACTGCTCCCGGGTTTTCTTTAAGGGCACTTTGAAAAACAATGCTCCTTTACCCTGCGGTTTTCCGAATAGAAGTATCAAGACGAATTCCAAAATCAAAACCTTCATGTCCAAAATTTTCTACACCAAAACTGACGAGGCCCCGGCTTTGGCGACCCAATCCTTTTTACCCATTGTAAAAGCTTTTGCGCAAACAGCGGATGTTGACCTGGAAACAAAAGATATATCGCTGGCAGCGCGGATAATCGCTACTTTTCCCGAATTTTTGAACAATGATCAAAAAATTTCCGACGACCTGGTCGAGTTAGGTCAGCTCGCCAGCAATCCCGAAGCCAATATTATTAAATTACCCAATATCAGCGCATCGGTTCCGCAATTAAAGGAAGCCATCAAAGAATTGCAGGAGAAAGGCTATGCCTTGCCCGATTACACCGATGAGCCCTCGAACGACGAGGAAAAAGAGAATAAATCGAGATATGACAAGATTAAGGGAAGTGCCGTAAATCCAGTACTACGTGAAGGGAATTCCGACAGAAGGGCACCTCGCGCGGTAAAAAATTACGCCAAGAAAAATCCGCATTCCATGGGCGAATGGAGTTCCGATTCAAAGACTCATGTGGCGACCATGGATCATGGGGATTTTAAATCCAACGAAAAATCACATACTATTGATAAGGCGACCACAATAAAAATCCAACTGGTACAAAACGATGGGAAAACCGTTATTTTAAAGGATAAAATAGCCCTTTTGACCGGGGAGATTATTGACGCCACGGTATTGGAAAAAAAAGCTTTGATGACCTTCCTTCAAAAGCAAATGAAGGATGCCAACGAAAAAGGGGTACTCTTTTCATTGCACTTAAAGGCTACAATGATGAAAGTTTCCGACCCTATTATTTTTGGTCACGCTGTCGAAGTATTTTTTGCCGACGTTTTCGACAAAAATAAGTCCACTTTCAAGAAATTAGGTATCAGTGCCAATGACGGCCTCGCAAATCTATACCGCAAACTTGACGAACTGCCTTCCGATAAACGCGAGCAAATCGAAAACGATATTCAAACAACCATCTCTGATGGGCCAGATCTTGCAATGGTCAATTCCGATAAGGGCATTTCGAATCTTCATGTACCCAGTGACATTATTATTGATGCCTCAATGCCTGCCATGATCCGTAACGCTGGAAAGATGTGGAACGCCCAAGGAAAAACACAGGATACCAAAGCCGTGATTCCCGATAGTAGTTATGCCGATGTCTATTCAGCTACCATAGATTTTTGTAAAAAAAACGGTGCCTTTGACCCGACTACCATGGGTACGGTACCCAATGTAGGTCTCATGGCGCAAAAGGCCGAGGAATACGGCTCACATGATAAAACTTTTGAAATTGGTGCCACCGGTACGGTAAAGGTTATAGATTTGAATTCCGATTCCGTACTGTTCGAGCACTCTGTGGAAAAGGGAGATATCTGGCGGATGTGTCAAGTGAAAGACGCCCCTATTCAGGATTGGGTTAAGCTAGCAGTTTCCCGCGCACGGGCAACCAAAGATGCAACCGTTTTTTGGTTGGACGAGGCTCGTGCCCACGATGCGCAGTTGATAAAAAAGGTAAACGCTTATCTGCCTGAACACGATACGTCAGGTCTCGACATCCGTATTTTATCTCTTCTAGAAGCTACAAAATTTACCCTTCGGCGCCTTAAGGATGGAAAAGATACCATATCTGTAACCGGTAACGTGCTACGGGATTATCTTACCGACCTCTTCCCCATTCTGGAAGTAGGCACCAGCGCCAAGATGTTATCCATCGTCCCATTGATGAACGGTGGTGGACTCTTTGAAACCGGTGCAGGCGGTTCCGCCCCAAAACACGTGGAACAGTTCTTGGAAGAAGGGCACCTGCGATGGGATTCCCTAGGCGAATTCTTGGCCTTGGGAGTTGCGCTTGAATTTTACGGCGAGAAATACGACAATAAAAAGGCACGTGTTCTTGGCGATGCTTTGGACACCGCCACGGAAAAATTTCTTATCAATGATAAATCCCCTTCCCGAAAGGTCAATGAGCTCGATACCCGAGGCAGCCATTTTTATTTGGCCTTATATTGGGCCGAAGCTTTGGCTGAACAAAATAAGGATAAAGATTTGAAATCAAGGTTCTCTGAGATTTTCCAAACCCTAAATGAAAACGAATCAAAAATAACAGGGGAGCTGATTGCCGCCCAAGGTCGTCCGCAAAAAATTGGGGGCTATTACCTCCCTAATCCAAAAATGGTGGAGGAAGCGATGCGGCCCAGTAAAACCTTGAATGGGATACTGGCAAATATTTAAAGAGGCTTGATGCCCTCTAACAAAATACGTAAAAAGGACCATTGTCAAGAGACGGTGGTCCTTTTTTTAAATAATTGTTAACCTAGCGGGCACGGGTTAATTTCTCTTTATATTTACAGAGCGACGCGAGCCTAAAAAAAAAAAAGCGTCCTGGATGGACAGAATGACCCGAATCTTCCTTTTTCTCTTGTTACACTGCTATCTACTAGCCTTTTCCCAGCAAAAACATACCATCAGCGGTACCGTTTCCGAAGCGGCCAGCAATGAAACCCTAATTGGTGTAACGGTTGCCGTTCCCGAATTACGTACAGGGGTAACCACTAACGAATATGGTTTTTATTCCATTACCCTTCCAGAAGGGGAATATCAGTTGCAAGTAAGCTATCTCGGTTTTAAGGAAGTAGTACAGACCATAGGTCTTTCCCAAAATTTAAAGCTCAACATCAAAATGGAAGAGGCCACCGAAGAACTTGATGAGGTAGTGGTAACCCAGGATGTGGAAAGAACGGACATAAGAAAGCCACAGATGAGTGTCAATACTTTATCTGCGGGAACTATTAAAAAGATCCCCGTCATTTTAGGCGAGGCCGACATAATCAAGTCCATTTTGCTCTTGCCAGGCGTAAGCAATGCAGGTGAAGGCGCATCCGGATTTAATGTGCGCGGTGGTGCGGTGGACCAGAATCTGATATTGTTGGACGAGGCCATCATTTTCAACTCTTCGCATCTTTTCGGTTTCTTCTCCGTGTTCAATCCCGATGCCATCAAGGATATTAAGCTCTACAAAGGTGGCATTCCCCCACGTTACGGAGGTCGTGTTTCGTCCGTACTGGACATTTTTCAAAAAGAAGGCAACAGTAAAGAGTTCAAAGTCAATGGAGGAATTGGATTGGTGGCCAGTAGGCTTTTGGCAGAAGGCCCCATCGTAAAAGACAAGGCCGCGTTCTTGATCGGTGGCCGCTCATCATATGCCCATCTGTTCTTGCCGCTCTTCGATGTGGACAATAAAGCGTATTTCTATGACCTAAACACCAAAATCAACTATAACATCAACGATAGGAACAGTGTCTTTCTATCCGGTTATTTCGGTAGGGACGTATTTAGCATTAGCGATAGTTTTGTCAACACTTATGGTAATGCCGTTGGTAATTTTCGCTGGAACCATCTCTTCTCCGACAAATTATTCTCCAACTTATCACTTATTTATTCGGATTATTACTACGGTCTCAAACTAGATTTCATAGGCTTCAATTGGAATTCAGGTATCCAAAACTTCAATCTGAAATACGACCTCAAGCACTATGTCAACGATAAGTTACAGATCAACTATGGCATCAACGATATCTACTATCGGTTCAATCCCGGTAAAATAGAGCCCAGTCGAGCGGATTCGGGAATTTTGGAAGAGCAGCTCATCCAGAAATATGCCAATGAATTTGCCGCTTACATCGATGTGGAGCATGATATTACCCCGAAGTTGAGCCTAAATTATGGACTCCGCTTCAGTAACTTTATCCGCTTGGGACAAGAAGAGCTGAACGTGTACGAAAATAATAACCCAGTAGCCTTTGATCCTTCTTTATTGATATATTCCGAAGCAGATCCCATTGAGACCATTAATCCAGGTCGGGGCGCGAGTTTGGCCACTTTCAATACGCTAGAACCGAGGGCCGCGCTCGCGTATACCATTACTGATAATAGTTCGGTAAAGGCGAGCTATACCCGCTTGGCACAATACCTGCACCTATTGTCGAATACCAGTTCCCCTACTCCGTTGGACGTGTGGACACCTAGCGGGCCTTTCGTCAAACCCCAACTTTTAGATCAATACGCTTTCGGATATTTTAAAGATATCAAAAATGGCGAATATTCATTGGAGACAGAGGTGTTCTATAAGGATGTCAAAAACCGCATCGACTATATAGACGGGGCCAACCTGATTGCCAACGACGCCATCGAGACGGTGATATTAAACGGAAATGCTCGGGCTTACGGGCTGGAACTATTGTTGCGTAAAAATGAAGGTAGGCTTCAAGGATGGTTGGCTTATACCCTATCAAAATCTGAACAGCGTACCCCTGGAAGAATCGTCTCCGACAGCAACGGATTCTCCGAAAATGAAACCGGAATCAATATTGGTCAATGGTACAATACACCCTACGACAAAACCCATGATTTTTCTGTTTATGGCAGCTACGAACTGAACAAAAAATGGAGCTTCAACGCCAACTTTGTCTATCAGACCGGGCAGCCTACTAATTACCCGATAGGTCAATTCGAATTTCAGAATCTTACCGTACCGTATTACGGACTGCGCAACGAACAGCGTTTACCCGACTATAACCGTATCGATATTGCGGCGACCCTTACCCCAAAAAAGAACGCCGGTAGACGATGGCAGGGCGAATGGGTGTTCAGTATTTACAATCTATACAACCGCAGAAATGCGGCATCGATCAGCTTTAGCCGCAACCAGGATACCGGAATGAACGAAGCTGTTCGTACTTCAATTTTTGGTATTGTACCAGCGGCAACCTATAATTTTAAATTCTAAGGCCATGAAGCGATTTATTATATTTTTTGTGGGCTTTTTTCTTTTTATCGGATGTGAAGATGTCATAGAAATCGACACGCCTACCGAACCGCCAAGACTTTCGGTAGACGCCCTGATACGCATCGACGAGAGCGAGCCCATTACCGATGTCATCGTCAAGGTAGATCTTACGAGTTCTTTTTTTGGCGATATCGAGGCTGCCAATTTGGATGAAATCAGGATTGTGAACGCTGATTACGAACCCACCGGTCCGTCCGATGAAAATTTTATAGAACTGACCGAAACGGCCGCAGGCCGATATGAAGGTTCAAAAAACACTGCGTTTTTCACCAAAGGAGCGCTCGAACTTACAATGACCTACGACGGCGATCGCTATCTAGCCACAACCACCTACGTACCCACGGTGCCCATCGACAAATTGGAGCAAGGGGAAGGGGAACTGTTTACAGGTGAGGAGACCGAAATATTGGTGGCCTTTACAGACGACGCTTCTAGGGAAGATTTTTACCTCTTCGATTTCGATTTTAATGAATATCTGGTTACCGATGATGGATTTTATCAGGGACAGACCTTCGAATTCTCGTATTTTTATGATGAGGCTGTTAAACCGGGAATGGAAATCAACATAGATATTATTGGTATAGACGAACCCTTTTTCAATTATATGAATCAATTGATTGTTCAAGCTGGCGGGGATCAAGGTCCGTTTCAGACTCCTTCGGCAACCGTTCGGGGCAATATTCTCAACGTGACGGAAAATAGTGATAGCGAAAGTTTTGCCTTAGGATATTTTGCAGTTTGCCAAACGTTTAGTAGATCGATTGAAATAGAATAGTCTAGGTTGGTTTCTTATGGTGCCAATCGGAATTTTGAATGATGAATGAAACTCGTGCTTACGTTCTAAAATAATACTCATTTTGGAATATCACTTTTAAAAAAAAACGAGGTGGTTTCTTCAATAAGCCAGGCTGCATTGTCCATACTATACTGCAAAGATTTCGCAGTATCCTTGATTTCTAAGATTTGTTCCAAACCAATGGATTTTGACTGGGCGGAATCGATATCCGATTGGCCACAAACGGCAATCACAGGAACCTGATACCGCTTTCCAAGATCTATTACACCTTTAATCAACTTTCCGTGTAGGGTCTGTCTATCGAACTTTCCTTCCCCGGTGATGATATAGTTAAAATGATGGTCGGCCAAAAGTTGGTTTACTTTAGCGAGACCAAGTACGAAATCTATTCCCGAGATGAATTCGGCATTGAGAAATACGTTTAGTCCATAAGCCGTACCACCGGCGGCCCCAGCTCCCGGAAGTTGTGCTGCATTTTTATTCAATTGGTCCTTAACGATGCTTTCCAAATGACGTAACCCTTTGTCTAATTGTCGGACTTCTATGGAAGAAGCTCCTTTTTGTTCGGCATAAACAAAAGCCGCGCCTTGCTTCCCGTAAAGTGGATTATCGACATCGTTGACCGCATAAAAGGAAATTGCTTTTAAGTCGGGTGCTCCATCTATTTTTTCAATCGTTGCGATATTGGAAAGCTGGCCGCCCACTGGCTCCAGTTCATATCCTAAATCATTCAAAAAACAATATCCCATTGCTTTTGCGATTCCCGTTCCGGCGTCGTTTGTGGCACTTCCGCCCAAACCCAAATAGACTTTGGTCGCGCCATTTTCGATAGCATGACGTATCTGCAAGCCTGTTCCGTAAGTGGATGTCCGCATCACGTCACGTTCCGCATCGTGTAGCAATTCGAGTCCCGATGCTTTTGCAAGTTCAATATAGGCCGTTTTTGTAGTAGTGTCGTATAAATGATCGGCCTTAACTACACGGTTCAGTGGGTCGACCGTATCCATCTTAATTTCGGCGCAATCCAAATTTTCTGAAACTGCATTCAAAAAGCCGTCTCCCCCATCTGAAGCAAGCACGGAAAAAATTTTAGCGTCGGGATGAACCTGATATATTCCCTTGGAAATTGCCCGGATCACTTCCTTGGCATCCAAAGAACCCTTAAATTTATCTGGAATTAACAGCACCTTCATTATACAATCATAAGGTTCTAAATATAAGCAATGAAAACCGATAAAGACCTGCTGATAAAAGGAATAAAATACATCGCTTACACCATTGCGCTGATGTTCTCGGCACCTGTTGTCATCTATCAGGCATTCAAGAACGAAGAAAATCCGCTGTATTGGCCGGTGCTTATCGTAGGATTGATACTGGGTGTGGCGGCAATAGCAATGGGATTTTACGGCATTAAGGTTATTCTTGATTCTTTATTTGGAAGGAAGAAGCAGTAGACAGTACACAGTACACAGTACACAGTACACAGTACACAGTACAAAATATTAATTATTTTCTAAACTCCTACACTCTTAAACTCCTAAACTTTTTTTGAGCTTGAACTCGACACTTGCGCTTGAACTTGGACTTGTTCCGCCTATTGCTTCTCCCCTGATGTCCCCCACTTATCGGTAAGCTGGGCGTAATCGTAGTCCAAAACGGATTCTTGACGTTCTAGGCGATAGGAAGCGAAGGCACGTTGCAGTATGTCTTCGATTTGATAATCTTCGTGGATACGTTCGGGATGAAATTGCTCTTTTAGGCTGATACTGAACATACTGGCCGTTGTATTATACCAAAAAGCACGCCATCCGCTACGCAATTCCTTGACCAGGTCAAAAGCGGTGGTACCGGTTTGTCGATAGATAAGTTTGACCAAAATCTGGCCTTCGGTACGCGTCAATTTCTTAAGCTCCACTGAAAATTCATCCTCTATAAACTTTTGTACTTTCTTGGTGTATCGCTTCTGGTGCCTTCTCTTCTTGATTTTTGTTATGCTATCGTTCAGTTCGACCAGACGTTCAGCCGCTAATTTAGCATAGGGATAGACTTTCAATGTCTTTCTGCGGAGGATGTAATACCGCAACTTGTCTTTATAGGAATCAAATTTGAGGTTTCCGAAAAGATAGACCTCGTCGAGATCGATGGAATTGCGAAAAATGGAATCCCCTTCGATGATGATCATCTTTTCCGTAACGGAATCTATGGGTTGTTCCTCGACTTGGGCGTATCCCGACGAGCATAGGATAAAAAAGAGTAAAAGGGTATGACAATTTTTCATTAGGGCCATTTGCATAAAAGTCCTGCCAAAATTAACGATAAATAAACGCTCTTATTATCGAATCCCTCTTAATTTATAGTGAATATTAGCTTTAACATTTTGCATGCTCTTAAACATACTTTAAGTTTGTGGGAAATAAGAAAATCAAATGGCCAAAAAGAATTTGCTCACTAATAAATCACTGGATTTTTTCGAAAAATACCTGAATAATGCCTCCCCGACCGGATATGAATGGGAAGGGCAGAAATTGTGGATGAACTACCTAAAACCTTATGTAGATACTTTTATAACAGATACTTACGGAACTGCGGTCGGCGTTATCAATCCCGATGCGGAATATAAGGTGGTAATTGAAGGGCATTCCGATGAGATTTCATGGTATGTCAACTATATCACCGATAACGGATTGATCTATGTCATTCGAAACGGGGGCAGCGACCATCAGATTGCACCCTCAAAATGGGTCAACGTCCACACTAAAAATGGGATGGTTAAGGGAGTTTTTGGTTGGCCAGCTATCCATACCCGTGATAAATCAAAAGAAGAAGCACCTAAACTGGACAATATTTTTATCGATATCGGTGCCAAGGATAAAAAGGAAGTCGAGAAATTGGGCGTACATGTCGGTTGTGTCATCACCTACCCCGATGAATTTCAAATCTTGAACAAGGACAAATTTGTTTGCAGGGCCATCGACAACCGGGTAGGAGGCTTTATGGTCGCCGAAGTAGGCCGATTATTGCACGAAAACAAAAAGAAGCTCCCTTTCGGCTTGTACATTACCAATTCAGTACAAGAAGAAATCGGTCTTCGCGGTGCGGAAATGATCACACAGCGCATCAAACCCAATGTGGCCATCATCACCGATGTCTGCCATGACACGACCACCCCAATGATTGAAAAGAAAACACAGGGCCATACCGAAATCGGTGCGGGACCGGTCATTTCCTATGCCCCCGCGGTACAGAATAAACTACGTGAACGGATACTGGAAACTGCCGAAAAGAATAAGATTCCATTTCAGCGTATGGCAGCATCCCGGGCTACGGGAACGGACACCGACGCCTTTGCTTACAGTAATGGCGGGGTAGCATCAGCCTTGATTTCTTTACCGCTACGCTATATGCACACAACCGTCGAAACCGTGCACCGTGACGATGTGGAGAACGTAATCCGATTGATTTATGAAACCTTGTTGAATATTAAGGACGGGGAGACCTTTAGTTATTTTGATTAGCGAACCCTATGGATGAATTTGTGGATATTCTAGATTCCGAGGGTACATTCACAGGGAGAACCGCCCTAAAATCGGATGCGCACGAAAATGGCTGGTTTCATCCTACCGTACACATTTGGTTTTTTACTGCGGATGGAAGCGTTTTGATCCAACAGCGGGCAAAGAATAAAGACACACATCCCCTACTCTGGGATGTATCCGTAGCTGGACACATCGGCGCAGGAGAAAAAATTGAGGATGCAGCAGTTCGGGAGGTCCGAGAAGAAATCGGACTTGAAATTATCAAAGACAATATACAGAAAATAGCAGTTTTCAAGGCGGTCCACGAACACTTTGAAAATTTGGTGGACTGCGAATTCCACCATGTGTTTTTATGTCGACTTCAAGTGCCCCTCGACAAATTGAAGAAACAGGAAAGTGAGGTAGCGGACTTGCAATTAGTTCCACTGATTCAGTTTGCACAGGAAACTTGGGGTTTGGCAAATACCGGAAAATATGTACCGCATGGTACAGCATATTACAAAACTATTATTCAAGCGATTAAGGAGCGTATTGCTTGAATTACGTTTTTCTGATAGCTAAATGAGTAAGCAGGAATGTTTGCGGTGTTACCGCCCCGTCTACTTATTCCTGAGAGGACTTACTCCATTTTTAATTGGTGAATAAAATCTTCAGGACTTTTTAAATTATAGGTTTCCTGTGCCCCGCTCTCCATATTCTTTACCACAAACGAATTTTCCGCCAATTCCTTTTCACCGATTAATATTACGTATGGAACGTTGCGATTATTGGCGTACTTGAACTGTTTTTGAATTTTAGCATCCGAAGGATACAAATCCGCTTTAGTTCCCGATTTTCTTAGGAAGGTCGTCAGTTTGAGAGCGGCCAAGGCTTCTTTTGCCCCAAAATTTAAACACAATACTTGCAGGCTTTGGTCCAAGGTTTCGGGAAACAGTCCCAATTCCTCCAATACCAAATAGATACGATCTAATCCAAAAGATATACCGACACCGCTGACATCCTTAAGGCCAAATATTCCCGTAAGATCATCATAGCGGCCACCGCCTCCAATAGAACCCATATCGACTTTTTGGGGGGCGGCTACCTCCAAAATGGTCCCCGTGTAGTAATTTAGACCACGGGCCAAGGTGACATCTATAGATAATTGTGCGGACAGAAGTCCCAATGCATCGACCGTTTCAAAGATAAAAGCCAGCTCTTCGACGCCCTTACTTCCTTCTTTTGAATCGGCTAAAAGTTCCTTTAAAGTAGACAACTGCTCCGAATTGCTGCCAGATAAAGAGAAAAGCGGTTCGACCTTGGCAATGGAATCCACAGAAATGCCTTTATCAGACATCTCCTTTTTTACCCCTTCAGCCCCGATTTTATCCAACTTATCCAATGCGACCGTAAAGTCGATCAGTACATCTTTAGCTCCGATTACTTCGGCGATACCTGCTAAAATTTTACGGTTGTTGACTTTGATGTTGACTCCCTCTAGTCCTAAATCGGCGAAAACAGCGTCATAAAGCTGTATGAATTCTACTTCTTGGAGCAAGGAATCTGCACCAACAACATCGGCATCGCATTGATAAAACTCCCGAAAACGGCCTTTTTGGGGGCGATCGGCACGCCAAACGGGTTGAATTTGGTAGCGCTTGAACGGAAAATCGATTTCGTTTTGGTGCATGACCACGTAGCGGGCGAAGGGTACGGTCAGGTCGTATCGGAGGGCCTTTTCCGATATCTTTGAGGTCAAGGATGTGGAATCTTTCGAGATATAGGTGGCATCATCAACTTTGTTGAGAAAATCCCCTGAATTCAAAATCTTAAAAATCAGGCGATCGCCTTCGTCGCCATATTTTCCCATCAAGGTATCCGAATTTTCAAAAGATGGGGTTTCGATAGGCTGGAAACCAAAAATCTCGAAATGCTTTTTAATAACACCGAAGATATAGTTTCGCTTTGCAACTTCGGAGGGGGTAAAATCACGTGTACCTTTTGGTATACTTGGTTTTTGTGCCATTGGAGTATAAAGTTGTAGTATCCCTTTAACTTCGTTTAGGGACCAGTAGTTCTTTTTCAAGCGTAAATATAACTGTTTACGGCTTGCAAGCAATGATGGATAGTGGTGATACCTCTCTTCACTATTTGGCAGAGGGACTGATCACTTTCTCAAACCACTGATATAATTCTCCCTTGGTAATCGCCGACCCCTGCTCGATCAACCTAAACTTATCTAAATTGGGTTCTTCGGAATAGGCTTTCGAAGCCGTCAGATATTCCACAAAATCGGATTGCCAGTTTTTCTTGAACCAATCGAACCCTATTTTTGTCGTCAAATCGATATCGGGATTCATTACTTTGACGGAAAGTAACTTCATTTCCTTTTCGGAACAATGGAAGAGGTGCATATTCTTGGCTGAAATATTTTCGAGATAGTTTACCTTGCCCAATACTCCTTCCCAAATTAAATCGCTAAAAACGTCGATTTCATCTTCGGCAACTGCCGGCCTTTCTGTCTTTAATGATTTCCACTCCTCCCCTGTAATGGATTGTGTCGCTAAAAAGTTAATGAACTCTGGTTTCAATTCTTCCAATTGCTGTTGGGTAAGCCTTATATACTTCATCCTGCAAAAATAAAAAGGCCGTACGAAACGCACGACCCTATCCCAATAAATAATTGAATCGACTTCAAAAAATATAGCGTAATCCGAATTGTACCTGCCATCTGGATAATAGACTGGCATCAAAACCAAATGATTCGATCAATTCAGGGTTAAAAGTATAGGTGGGCACATTATTTTCGTCTACGGTTACCGATATCGGGTTTAAGTTATTCGGCTGCTGTATCACGCCCCAATCGCTGTTCAAAAGGTTACCGAAATTCAATATATCGGCACTGAACTGGATGGTATGGGTCTTGTTTTCGGAAACGTTGAAATTATAATCTTGCAACAATTTGACGTCCCACCGGCCTCGCCATGGGGCCAATGCCCCATACCTATCAAAATAATCGCCTCGATTATCACTTAAATAGTCATCTTGACGGATAAAATTCTCATAGGCCTGTGCTTGGCCATTGCCAGAGAATTGCATCTGCTGCACTTCAGCCTCTGTGGGGATATACAACAAGTCATTATTTTGAAACGAGCTGTCGTTATTAATGTTTCCGGCATACGTATAATTAAACCGGCCGCCTTGGGCGTATTCGAAGAATGTAGAAATGACGGTTCCCCATCTACCTTCACCATATGTAAACTGTTTTGAACCGACGCCTATAAAACGATGTGTGTCGCCATATTTGGAAAAAGACAGCACATCGTCGTTCGCATTGCCCAAGTTGGGGTTAAAGTCAAAGGCATCGCCGGTAATTTCAGCTTCAATGGAATTTACATCCTTGGCGTTCAAATAATTATAAGCCACACTGGCGAACAGGCCGTTTTCCCAAGATTTCTGCGCTTTTACGGAAGTGTTCCAGATTCTACCCTTGTCGGAATTAGTGAAAACATAGGCGTTGGTAGCTCCACCAAATTCATTGACCGCTCTATCTGATGGTAAATATATTGGCCTGTTATCGACACCTTGCAAGGTTCCCGAGGGTGCATTCAATCCCCAATTCTGAACGTGGGCCGCATTTAGGTCCTTAGTGTACGAAATGTCGGCGGTCAGAATGATACCATTTCCCAAACGGTGATCGGCCCCGATATTGGTACGCCAGACTTGCGGCCATTTGAAGTTGGGGTCTACAATTTGATAAAAGAAAAAGTCAACCGCCTGAACCTGATTTCCCAGCCAAACAAAAGGGAAGCGTCCTGTAAAGATCCCCGTACCGCCCCTGATTTGGGTCGTCTGATTCCCTTTGAAATCCCAATTGAAACCTACTCGTGGTGAAATCAAAAATTCATTGCTTGGCAGCGTAGTAGAATCTAAATTTGTGGTCTCTCCCGTCTCCGGATCAAAATAGTCGATTCCCGGTTGGTAGGTCCCATCAGGGAAGGGTCCTCCTTTTCGTTCTATATTTTCTATGATTTTATCCTTCGTATCAAAGTATAAAGGTTTATCAAAACGAATACCATAGGTCAATTTAAAATCACTTGTTACGTTCCAGTCATCCTGGATATACAAGGCGAACTGGCCTACATTGGTTTCGGCCAAGGCCCATCCGCCGGGTGCACCGTCTTCAAATTGATTGTTATTGGCAAAAGTCGTTTCCGCTCCTTGGATAAGGCCATCTATCAAGCCCCCAGGCTGCGCATTGGCCAGAAACTCATCGACGTTCGCAAAGTTTCTGTCAAAAGCATCTCCCAAGGGAAAGCCAAAAGTACCGCCATAGGTACCAAGATTGAAAGAGTTATCAAACTGAAATTTCTCAAAGGAAACACCGGCGGTCAAGGTGTGGTTTCCCAGAAAATAACTGAAATTATCGGTGATTTGAAATACCTTTTGATCTAATCGGTTATTTATGGAAAAAGGCTCGTGACCCGCTACGATATAATTACTACCTGCACCATTTTGGATAATAATGCTAGGGGAAGGCAACGAAAACGGATCTCGGGAATCATCAAAATGCGTGTACCCTACCTGAAGTTTATTGGTTGCGTTGTCGCCAAAGGTGGAATTCAGCTCTAACTGAAACGACTGGAGACTATTATTGATTCGGTACCCGGAATTTTCAAACTGTAAGGTCTGGGCACTCGGCCCTCTAACACCAAGTGCGGTAGGATGGGCCGGTTTTTCTTTTGAAGCGTCCAGAAAATTATAAATGACGGCCAAACGGTGATCTTCGTTAATATTCCAATCCAATTTAAGGATTCCCTTGGTCGATTCGGCCCCATAGGTAAAACCTTGGTATCTGCCAGTGTCGTAGCCAAGATCGGAAAGTGCTGACTGTACCGAGAGCAAATCGGTTTCCAAAACACGCGATTCGTTTATAGCACCCGAGCCCGTATTCGGTACCCATCCGTTGGACCCTAAATCGTCACGCGAATCTTGTTCGAAATTGGCAAAAAAGAAGAGCTTATTTTTAATAATCGGGCCACCGATGCTAATACCGTATTGACTTTGATTAAGATCTGGTTTCACGACATCCTCGCCCTTTATTTTACCACCCGTCAAACTCTCGTTCCTATAAAAGCCGTAAACAGTACCCTGAAAGTCATTGGTGCCACTTTTGGTCACCGCATTGACCGTAGCTCCGGTAAAGCCGGATTGAGTGACATCGTAGGGTGCTAAAGAAACCTGAATTTGATCTATGGCATCCAGTGATATAGGCTGAGAACTACTCTGTCCGCCAGGCGTAGGCGCATCGAGTCCGAATGGGTTTCCAAAAAATGAACCATCCAAAGAAAAGTTGTTATACTGATCGTTCCGCCCGCCAAACGATAGACCACCCTCCCCGGAATTTCCAGATGCACTAGGCTCCAAACGGGTAAAATCTTCGGCCGACCGAGAAATAGTTGGCAGTTTGGTCAGCTCCCTTCTACCGACACTGGTTTCGGCCCCGGTACGACTACTGCCGAAGGTACCTCCACTATCCGATATTACCACGACCTCGTCCAGCACTTGACTTTCCGTCAGCAAAACAACATCCAAAGTAAAGGTCTTTCCCAAGGTCAAAAAAACTTCCTCGATAATTTGTTCCTTAAAGCCAACGTAAGTAATAGTGACTGTATAGGGGCCGCCGACCCTCATGTTAAGCATCTTAAAAAGACCGTCTTCGTTGGTAATCGCGCCATGTTTGGTGCCAGTTGGCGTATGCACAGCGACAATATTGGCACCCAATAAGGGTTCGTTCAGGTCATCTACTACCGTTCCACCCATATTCGAGGTAGTGACTTGGGCACTTACTTGGAGTACCGTACAAAGAAGAAAAGCACTTAGAAGTAATTTCTTGATCATGGCAAACGAATTAGCGTTAGTTTTGCAATATTAGCGCAAAAAAAAAGAGCTATGAAAACATAGCTCTTTAAAGTTATTAGGGTTTATCAACCGTTACTGCTGATCGGAAACCACCTCGAAATTGAATTCGACAATCACTTCCCTGTGCAATCGGATATCCGCGGTGTAAGGCCCAGCTCTTTTGATAGCTCCCCCTTTGATACTGATAAACTTCTTGTCGATCTCATGACCGTCTTTCGCCAACACATTGGAAAGATCTGAAGCAGTCACCGAACCGAACAATTTGTCCGCGGCACCAACTTTTGCAGGTATCTTTATCTCCAATGTTTTAAGTGCTTCAGCAGTTTTACGGGCCGAATCGACTACTTTTTTCTCTTTATGGGCACTCTGGCGCAAATTCTCCTCCAAAACCTTTTTGGCCGAAGGAGTCGCCATTGCTGCCATACCGCGCGGGATCAAATAATTTCTACCGTATCCGTTTTTCACGTCTACGACATCGTCTTTAAAGCCCAAATGCTCTACGTCTTGTTTTAGTATAAGTTCCATCTTTGCTTTGATTATTTTAGTAAGTCTCCTACGTACGGCATCAGTGCAATATGACGGCACCTTTTAATGGCCTGCGCCACTTTGCGCTGATATTTCAATGATGTCCCGGTAAGCCTTCTGGGCAAAAGTTTGCCCTGCTCGTTTACCAACATCATAAGAAAATCGGGATTTTTATAGTCGATGTATTTAATACCGTTTTTCTTGAAACGGCAATACTTCTTTTTCGTATTGGTCTCAATGTTCAATGGGGTCAGATAGCGAATTTCACCATCTTTCTTCCCTTTTGCCTGCTGTTGTAATGTTGCCATACTTTTACGCTTTGGTTTTTAACCTAGTTCTTCTTACTTCTGCCCACGCGATAGCGTGCTTATCCAATCGTACCGTTAAAAAGCGCATAACACGCTCTTCCCTTTTCAGTTCTTGCTCATAAGGAGAAACAACCTCGCCGGGTGCGGTAAATTCGAACAAGTGGTAAAAACCACTTTTTTTGTGTTGTATGGCATAGGCCAATTTTTTAAGTCCCCAATTTTCTTTGGTGACCATTTTGGCGCCATTCTTAATTAAGAAATCCTCGAATTTCTTAACTGTTTCCGCTATCTGTTCATCAGAAAGCACGGGATTCAAAATGAAAACAGT
>JAGXIC010000288.1 GCA_024635875.1 Pricia sp. | reverse complement strand
TTGGAAAACATGTACAACGACGTTCACATAGTCCATTAAAATCCATTCGGCATTGTCCTCACCTTCTACATGCCACGGCTTGTCTCCGATAGCTTTGCTGACGGTTTTTCGTATAGAGCCTACAATGGCATTTACATGCGTGTTCGAAGTACCATTACATATAATAAAGTAGTCGCAAACGGTATTTTCAATATTCCTAAGGTCGAGTAAATTGACTTTCTGTCCCTTTACTTCTTCGATTCCTTCCAAGATCAATGCAATTAATTCATCTGCACCGGCTTTGCTTTTCTGCATTCAATAATTTTAAACGACCCGCTCGGGTTCAATTTCTGCAAAGTTATTATTTTTTTGTTCTTTAGCCGATGTTTTCCATAATAGATTCAACCAAGACGAACATGCAATTAATCAAACTTGATGCCACGGACTCTACCAACGCCCATTTACGACGGTTATTGTTGTCTAAAGCACCTGAAGATTACACGGTAGTAACGGCTCGGCAGCAAGAACAGGGTAGGGGTCAAATGGGTACGATATGGCAATCGGAAGTCGGTAAAAATCTAACATTTAGTGTATTGCGACGTAATTTGAAACTGCCGGTCAGCCATAGTTTTGCTTTGAATCTCTGCGTTTCACTTGCCGTTCATGGGGTTTTAAAACAATATAAAGTCCCAGATGTAAGTATTAAATGGCCAAACGACATTCTGTCAGGTAGATCGAAGATATGCGGAATACTTATTGAAAACATTTTAACAGGAAGTACAATTCACACATCCATAATAGGTATAGGTCTGAACGTAAATCAGTTGACTTTTAAGGAGTTGCAAAACGTATCTTCTTTGCAATTGCTATTAGGAAAAACCTTTGATTTGGATGTGCTCCTTCAGCGTATTGTGAACGAATTAAAACAGGTATTTTTAAGACTAGGGAAAAAAGATGAAGCTCATTTATGGGACGCCTATGAAAATGTATTGTTCAGAAAAGGGAAGCCCTCGACCTTCGAAAATAAAGAAGGTGGGCGGTTTATAGGTGTTATCAAGGGAGTTTCAAGGAGTGGCAGGCTAACTGTCGAACTTGAAAATGCAGTTTTGAAGAACTTTGATCTGAAAGAGGTTAAGTTGCTTTATTGATTCAAGTTGGCAAACCGCTATACGCCATATTTTCTGAGTACAATGTAGTTTATAGGATGGCGCTAAGTGAACGGAAAATTGCCTTATAAGCTATATTTTTTTCAAATTCTCCGAAAGTGCACCCATAAAATTGGTGATCGGTTTTTTGATCATCATACCCATCATCGCGTTGAACTCCCCGCTAAAACGTAAGGCCACCTCGCTTTCGCCTTCACTCAGCTTCGCAATATCGGCAGTTAGGGTAAAGGGCAATTTTTGGCTTGCGGCTCCCAACACGATTTGGCTATTGGGCGTTTGGCCTTTACGTTCAAGAACGATTTCGGGCATCCCTTTTAATGAAAAAAGAAAACGGTTTTCGTTGATAAGTTCGAACTTATCGATGTTCTCGGGCATTAATTTTTCGAAATTTTTCAAGTCGTTCAGGAAATCAAAGACCTCTTTATCACCTTTTGGGATTGTTTTGTTCGGGGTTTCTATTAACATTTTACAAGAATTAGTAAGCTAGTGAACTAGGATTTAACGTTTTTGGGATTTGATACTGGGATTTGGCCCTTCGACTCCGCTCAGGGTGACAAAATTAGGGTCATTGTTTCCATTCGGCAGGTTTTTGCCGCCATTCTAAAAGGGTATTCATTTGCTCTTCGTTGATGTATCGGGTTTCCAAGGCTTGTTCCATCAGATATTCGTAGTCGCTGAGTGTATGGAGCGTTACTTCTTTAGCGTTGAAATTTTGATCCGCGACTTGAAAACCATAGGTGAATATGGCTAGCATGCCTTTTACCTTGGCACCTTCCGCCCTTAGTGCATCGACTGCATTGAGACTACTTTTTCCGGTACTAATAAGGTCTTCTATAACCACTACACTGCGGTTTGCTTCTAGCTTGCCTTCGATTTGGTTTCGCCTTCCGTGCGATTTGGGCTCTGGTCTTACGTAGATAAAGGGCAGGCCCAAAACGTCGGCTACCAAAGCGCCTATACCGATGGCCCCCGTTGCCACGCCTGCAATAATATCGGGCTTTCCGTAAAGCAACTCGACCTGCTTGGCCATCTCTTCCCGGATGTAATTTCGAATAACGGGATACGATAGCAGAATCCGATTGTCACAGTAGATGGGCGATTTCCAGCCCGAGGCCCAAGTAAACGGATTTTCAGGATTCAACTTTATTGCATTAATTTGCAACAAGAGCTCGGCTGTTTTCTTAGCGGTGTCTTTATTTAAAACCATACCACAAATGTATAAAGTTTTTGTGAACGAACTGCCGTTGATCTTAACAAATAAACTCTCCGAAACGGTCAATGGCGAATATTTTTTGCTCAACGAAGATTCGATACAGCAGGCCATAAAAGCCTTGAAAAAGAAGAAACTTTCCGAAGCCTATATTTACCATCCGAACCACGAGGAAATCCTCAAGAAATTCACGAAAAAGATTCCCTTGACCGTTGCGGCTGGCGGGGTAGTAACCAATCCGAAAGGAAAGGTGCTTTTCATTTATAGAAACAATAAATGGGACCTGCCCAAAGGTAAACTCGACAAAGGCGAATCCATCGAGGATTGCGCCATTAGGGAGGTTATGGAAGAGACCGGCGTATCGGGCCTACGCATCGAGAATTTTCTTAGAACAACCTATCACATTTACAAGAACAATGGTACCTACACCCTAAAGGAAGTACATTGGTTTGCCATGAAAACAGAATATGATGGCAAGCTTAAACCTGAAAAAAAAGAAGGCATCGTAAAAGTGAAGTGGAAAGGACCAAAGAAAATCCAAAAGGCCCTTCAGAATTCGTATACCAATATCAAGATTCTTTTTGAGTAATCGCTTGATTTGTCAACAGACCCAACTCCCAAGGGGTTTCGACAAAGTGTCGATTTTAAATTGATAAGTTTACTAAACTCCTAACCCATAACTTGAATTTACTCTGTTTTCATCAACCGATACACCGGATACTGCATGTAGGCATCCTCAAAGTGTTCGGATTGTTTGAAAAGCCAATCTAGCTGCTCATAGCCATTAGCCGCAAACGCGGTGTCATTTTTCTGTTTAAGTTGGAAGCTATCCCGCAAAGCGGAATCGTTCCGTAGCATCTCCAAAGCTTCATCCTCAAAAACATAGGGAGAAAACCTTTCTTTGCGCTGTAGAATGGGATCGAAAAAATTCCAGTTGAAAAAAGAATCGTGCGCTTCGGGTTCCAAGGTCTCCAATAGGTATCGAATGCCCGGCTGGTCGGTAGCTATTAAGATATCTCCCTGCTGGAAGCTCACTTGCTTCAAATTGGTCTTCACCCTCGTATTGCTATGCGGATAGTGACCTTCATACGGAGCATTGGCTGTATCGAAGGTGTCGATTTTATAAGATTCGACGGTGAGCAGGGTATCTTTTTTAAGTGCTTTAATTACAATTTGATTCAACGTCAACAAGTTGATGACTTTGCTCCATCCCTTTTTCAAAATATAGGCTTCAGGAATTTCTATGGAATCGAGTGGCTTCATGTAGTTGTAATATTCCACCTGTTTGTTAAATGGGCGATTTCGATCGTATTTCAGGCGGGTCCGACCGGTGACCTCGCTGGTAAGGGTATCCGCCTCAAACCCCTTAAAACTTAAGGTAGTGGTTTGGGTCGAATCGGTACCCCAGGCCGTAGGATAGAACTTCCAGTTCTTATGGCGGTGTCTCGCTTCTCTGCGAAGGCGTTTGATTTTTTCGTGATCCGTTTCCGCGATAGTGACCATTTTTTCCATTAGGCGATAGGTGCCTTCGACACGTTGTTCGTAGGGTTTCAGCATATGGGTCTCTACCATCATGCCAAACGTATTCCAGAGGCTAGTGTAACCCGTTGAATATCGGGGATAATCCATAAACTGCGAAAAGCCCTTTTCGGGTACTTGGTCGAAAACATTGACATAGGGCGTAATATCCCAATCGGCTTCTTTCAACGATTGCTCAAGGCCAGGCATCATTTCTTCGTTAAGATATTGCCCCAGTTTGTCCCCAAGTTTATCATGTTGTGTAAAGAGATGGGTCAGGGTGTATTGATAATCCGCACCATTACTGACATGGTTATCGATAAAGATGTCGGGCTTTACACGATGGAAAATCTCATAAAAGGCCTGTGCGTTTTTGGTGTCCCCCTTTATAAAATCGCGGTTAAGGTCGTAGTTCAGGGCATTTCCCCGAAAACCATAGGCTTTAGGTCCGTTTTGGTTGGCCCTCGTGGTACTGTTGCGGTTTAGGGCCCCACCGATATTATACGTAGGGATTGTGACCAATACCGTATGCTTCGGCGGTTGGAGTTTTCCCGTAGCAAAATCCCGATACAACAGCATGGTCGCATCAATACCGTCGGGCTCTCCCGGATGGATACCATTATTGATCAAAATAAGCGTTTTGTCATTCCCGATTTTTTGGAAATTGAAGTCCCCATCTGGATTGTAGGTTACGATATGCAAAGGATATCCGCTATCGGTTTCTCCCATGGTCTGCAAATTGATTTCGGGGAATTCCTTGGCCAATTGAATGTAGAAATCGACGGTCTGAAGATAAGTGGCCGTCTCCTCGCCGTCGGTCTGTTCGAAATGGGTCGGAAAATCCGAAGCTTTATCCTCTTGCTCGGTTTTACAAGTACTAAAGAGAATTAGTACAAGTAAAGCAAATGTTGCCTTGGGCCAGAAGTGATTTTTAGTGATTGGTACCATGCGCCAAATTTACATAATTAGGTGTAAAGAATGGCGTAATCCGTAACCCGCAATCTACTCGATTTTCGTGATTTCTTTGATGATTGCCTTTTGAATGGGCTTATGGGTATAACTGATTGTATGTTCGGTCTTCTTTTTGTAGCGTTCAAAATTCTGGAGATCGATTGCATCGATGGATGAGGTAACGATATTGATCTGCACCTTTTGGTCTAGGGGAAGGGCGATGAACGCTTCAAGAAACTCCCAACCATCCATGATGGGCATGTTGATATCCAAAAAAATCAGCTCTGGAACCTTTGCGGTGGCCTTGTACATCTCTTTTATTCCTTCGATGGCCAATTTGCCATTGGCATATGAGATGATAGTATCGCATTTTACGTTAAGGTGCAGCATCTTTTTTATGCCGTAAACCGTTATGCGATCATCGTCGATAATACAGATGCTATTAATGCTTTCCATCCAGATAAATCTTGAAGGTAGAGCCGATGCCCAATTGACTTTCGACACTTACTTTTCCGTTCATGGCCTCGATTTGATTTTTGGTAATGAATAGGCCCATTCCCCGAGCATCGCTGTGATCATGGAAGGTCTTATACATGCCGAAAAGTTTAGATCCATCTTTTTTCAAGTCGATACCAAGGCCGTTATCGGTAACCGATAGAACGATATTGCCGTTTTCACCGGTGGCATTCAAGGTAATAATAGGGTCTCTTTCGGTATTCTTGAATCGGACCGCATTGGTAATAAGATTGGTCAAAATGCTATCGATATATTCGGGAATAACCTGTATTTCAATAGTTGAGGGAACCTGATTGATAAGTTTCGCATGGTTTTCCTTCAAATAGGAGGATAAATTTTGTCGTATCGTTTCTATTTTATTTTTAAGGGGGGTGGGCTGTTTGACCAGATTGGCGTTGGTATTGATGGTTACTACCTCGTTCAGGTCTTCTAAGGTCTCCATAAGATTATCGGAGGCATCGGTGAGCATGTCGACTATGTTGCTTTTCTCCGACTCATCTTTTTCATGTGCAAGAAAATCTAGTAGCATCGAAAAATTCGCTGTGTGTGACCGTAAGTTGTGCGATACGATATGGGCGAAACTGACGAGTTTCTTGTTTTGTAACGAGGTAACATTGACCAAATCGTGCAGGTCTGCTTCCTTTTGTTTGATATCGGTGATATCGATGCTGATGCCCACCAATCCGTTCGCTTTCCCATTATTGTCAACAAGCGGAATCTTTGAGGTCAAGAACGTGGTGGACTTTCCGCTTTTCTTTCGGCTCGTGGTTTCCTTGGCCAGAATGGGGTTAAGCGTTTCCATGACCCTCAGGTCTTCATTTCTTGAAATCTGTGCGATGTCTTTGTCGTAGAGTTCGAAATCGGACTTTCCTAAAAGTTCTTCGGGGCTATCAACGCCTAAATAATCACATTCGGCCTTGTTGACCAGTATTTTTCGTGACTCCGTATCCTTAATAAAAATGTTGAGCGGTAGATTATCGACAAGGGTGCGCAGCAAAAGTTCGCTGTCTTTTGTATTGGTCTCCGATTGTACCTGATCGTTTATGTTTTGAAAGGTTCCCGTTAATCCGACAAGTTTTTCATCCTTAAAAATGGGCATTCCCGCGGTTTGCACCCATATCTCGTTTCCTTTAGCATTTATGATTTGTAACCTTTCGCTCCAGCACTTACCATTTTGAGTAGCTTCGTGAATTATCATGGCCATGGTATTTCGGCTATGGCCATCCTTATAAAATTGTACGGCATTGTCGATTGTCGGTACAAAATCATCGGAAACCTCGTGAATTCTCCGGGTCATTTCGCACCAAGTAAGCTTATCCTCCTTAAAACAATACTCCCAACACCCGATTTTACCGATTTCGCAGGTTGCTTTTAAGAGCGATTGCAACTTGTTCTTTTGCACCTCATCAAGTTTACGCTGGGTAATATCTTCCGTTTCGATAATCAATCCGATGATAAGCTCCTGTTCATTATACCAGGGAACACAGGTCCATTCGAACCAAGTATCGTTGGATGTAGTATCGTGATTAAGATGAACCGTGGTTTCATCGGTCGTGCCCGATAGGCAATCGCGCAAGGCATTTTCCCAGTCTCGGCCCGTTCTTGCAAAAAGTTCTCCGATAGGCCTTCCGAAAACATCGGATGATTCCAGTTTACAATCAGTCAGCCACTTGTCGGAGGCATAGACGACTTCAAACCTTTCGTTGACAAAAACAACAGCTTTTGGCAGTTGTTTGATCAAGAAATTATTGGTTCTGATTTGGGGTTCCGTCAACATATAGTCGTAATTTCTGACTAAAGTAGGATGGTTTATCTAGATTACACAAGGTTTGTTGTGAACAGTGCCAAACACGTTGTCTGCGTTTCCATACCTGTTGATAGCAGATATTCTACAAATATAGTAGGTTATTACTTACGAGAATGTGAGTTGCCAAATTTTATGAAGAAAACCAGAAAAGGGGGATGCCTTAGAGTGTTTTAGGAGGTACGAACTGTGTCGGGCACCAATACGGTATAGTCTCCTCCGTTTCGTATAACGTCACGGACTATTGAAGAACTGATATACGACTTTCCGGAAGAGGTTAACAGGAAAACGGTCTCGATTTCCGAAAGTTTACGGTTGGTGTGGGCAATGGCCTTTTCGAATTCAAAATCCGCGGGATTGCGCAACCCCCTTAATATAAATTCAGCATCCATTTTTTTGCAAAAATCAACGGTTAGGCCTTTGTAGGTAAACACCTTTATTTTAGGTTCGGATTGAAAAGCGGCCGTAATGAATTGCATACGTTGTTCGATACTGAACATATACTTTTTTTCCGCGTTACTACCGATGGCGATAATCAATTCGTCAAAAAGAGTTACCCCTCTTCGAATAATATCGGAATGGCCTAAAGTCAAGGGGTCAAAGGATCCAGGGAAAATTGCGCGTCTCATGGAGAAGGTTTCGGTTTTCAGGTTACAAGTTACAAGTTTGAATTTAAAATTCAAGTACAAATTCACGAGCTGGGTCTAAAAAGGTTTAGGAGTTAAGGGGTTTAAAAACTTAGAAAAAGGTGATTTTTACCGAGCTCGTCGCGGGTAATACAAGGCTTGTTCTATATTCCCTATTTTCCGTTAGTCATGGATCCTAGTTGTTCCGGACAACGAACTACTACCATTTTCCATAATAAAACCGAACTCATAACTCCGAACTCATAACTTCGAACTTTGTCCAGTATCATAAATTGTTCATTTCACTGGTCTCAAAAATAGTTTAAGCTATGCACTTTAGTGCATCTACCTTTGCTCGAATTAGTCGGGGCTAAAAACCTTTACGTAGTGTGTATACCAGTAGCACTACCAATGACTGCCAACCGCTACTGCGACTGCAATTTGGAATGTTGTAGAATGAATTTTATTCATTATTTAAAACTATGTACTTTTAGTGCCTAGTGGTTTACTTTTTTTTAAAGCTTCTTCAATCGCACTTCCGAACAGTTCTGCCAGCGAAATTCCCGCGGCTTTTGCCTGTTTCGGGAGTATGCTTTCGGTGGTCAGACCCGGGGTGGTGTTCATTTCGAGCATTATAGGTTCATCGTCTACGAAGATAAACTCGCTACGGGAATAGCCTTTCATTTTCAATATTTCGTACACTTTTTTCGCTACTTCGGTCACCTTTTTTTCTTGTGTATTTGATATTCTGGCCGGCGTTATTTCTTCGGATTTTCCTTCATATTTAGCTTCGTAATCGAAAAAATCATTTTCAGTGACGATTTCCGTGATGGGTAGCACTTTGGTCTTTCCGTTATAGGTGATTACACCGACGGAAACCTCGGTACCGTCAAGAAAGGCCTCGATGATAATTTCATCATCTTCCCGGTAGGCGTTTTCAATGGCAGACCGTAGCTTTTCCTTTTCGTAAACCTTTGAAATACCAAAGCTACTGCCGGCCTTGTTGGCCTTTACGAAACAGGGCAAGCCGACTTTGGCGACAATGGCATCTTCGTTGATTTCGTCGCCTAAATTCAGGTAATAAGAGGGGGCCGATTTGATGCCATAAGGTTTTAGCACGCTGAGCAAATCCCTCTTATTAAAAGTAAGGGCCGCCTGATACTGATTGCAGGAAGTCTGCGGAATGCCCAGCAGTTCAAAATAGGCCTGGAGCAATCCATCTTCCCCAGGGGTACCGTGAATGGCGTTAAAGACGCAGTCAAAGGTCTGTTTTCCGCTATCGGTGTTTATGGAAAAGTCATTTTTGTTTACCGGCGATTCTTTGCCCTTGTCGTCAACATAAACCCACTTATCTTTATATATATGGATGCGAAAGGGATTGAACGTATCGGCATCCAAATAATCATGGACTACCGCACCGCTTTTTAAAGAAATTTTAAACTCACTGGAATACCCTCCCATGATGATGGCAATATTTTTCTTCATAGAATCGTTTTGTTTAGAAGGTCATACTAACGAACTCGAAAGTAAAGAAAAAATCAAGACGAGTTCACTATATTTGTCCGGTCAAACACACCCAAATGCGTAATTTCTTCAGTTTTTTAAAGAGCAAGGTACTATTGATACAGCTTGGCTTGGCCCTTTTGGTGCTCATACTCGTAATATTCTTAGCGCTGCGTTGGCTAAATAGCACCACCAACCATGGCGAATTCGTTGAGGTGCCCGATTTTGGAAAGATGTCCGTTCCCGATATGCGAAAAGCGGTGGAAGAGGCCCAATTGCGTTTCGAGGTGTTGGATTCGGCAAATTTTAATCCCGACTATCCGCGGTTTTCGATTATCGAGCAAAACCCTGTGGCAGGAAGCAAGGTGAAAGAAAATCGAAAGATCTATTTAACCGTAAATCCATCCGGATACAAACAAGTAACCGTACCCAATATTATTCAGGTGACCCAGCGCAATGCGACCTCAATGTTGCGGGCCGTTGGCCTTGACGTACAACGCACGACCTATATCGATCAATTGGGCAAGGACATGGTGTACTATATCAAACATAAAGGGAAGCAGATTAAACCGGGCGACAAACTGCCCAAGACTTCGAAGATCGAGCTGGTGTGCGGTAATGGTGATATTCCCGATCAGGCGAGAGTACAAGCCGAATCCCAATAAACTATGCAGTCAGAAGATAGCAACGAAACGGACGATGAACTTTTCGAACACCACCGGTTCGTGGCCGCCAAGGGACAAGAGCCTTTGCGCGTTGATAAATTTTTGATGAACTTCATCGAATATGCCACCCGGAACAAAATTCAACAATCGGCCAGAGATGGTAATATTTGGGTTAATGGTGCTATTGTAAAGCAGAATTACAAAGTAAAGCCCGGTGATGAGGTAAAGGTGCTTCTTGAGCATCCACCACATGAATTCTTGTTGGTTCCGGAGGATATTCCTTTGGATATCGTTTATGAGGATGACTCTCTTCTAATTGTCAATAAACCTGCGGGAATGGTGGTGCATCCCGGCCACGGCAATTATTCCGGCACATTGATCAACGCCCTTCTTTATCATATCAAAGACCTTCCCGAAAACAGCAACGAACGCCCCGGATTGGTACATCGTATCGACAAGGATACTTCTGGATTGCTGGTCGTTGCCAAAACAGAAGCGGCCATGACCCATTTGGCAAAACAGTTTTACGACAAGACCTCAGAACGGGAATATATAGCCCTAGTCTGGGGCGATGTCAAGGATGAAAGGGGTACTGTGGAAGGCAACATCGCCCGTAATCCAAAAAATCGATTGCAGATGCAGGTTTTTCCGGAAGGGGAAGAAGGCAAGGAGGCGGTCACCCATTATAGTGTCATGGAACGTTTGGGATACGTGACCCTTGTTTCGTGCCAATTGGAGACCGGTCGTACACATCAGATCCGTGTGCACATGAAATATATCGGCCACACGCTGTTCAACGACGAGCGTTACGGCGGCGACAAGATTTTAAAGGGTACTACCTTCACTAAGTACAAGCAGTTTGTTGACAACGCCTTTAAAATTCTTCCCCGACAGGCGTTGCATGCCAAAACCTTGGGGTTTATTCACCCCGAAACCGGCGAAAAGATGCGCTTTAATTCCGAAATTCCCCAAGATATGGCCGACTGTATCGACAAGTGGCGGCATTATGCGAAGCATCGTTAATACTAAAAGTACCAAATTCCAAAAAGAAAAACACGGTTGCAGATGTGTCAAGCCGTTTTGAAATAATGGTAGTATTACCATGTAGCTTTTATTCATACCGATACCATAAGTTCCGTCGATAGCTAGATAGACATCTGATTGATTACATTTGCAGTAATCCGAAAAATTCAGTTTAGTTTAGTTATTTATTGATAATACGTTGTTATGAAAATCGTCATTTCTCCGGCAAAATCGTTGGATTTCGAATCGGAATATCCAAAATTCAAACAAACGCAGCCCCAGTTTCTAGAAGAGGCCGTTGCCCTTAACAAGCTGTTGGCGAAAAAAAAGCCAAAGGCTTTGATGGAGCTCATGAGCATTTCCCACAATCTCGCCGAGCTCAATTGGGGGCGCAACCAAGATTTTGAAACTCCCTTTACGACTAAAAACGCAAGGCCCGCCATCTATGCTTTCAATGGTGACGTGTATCAAGGTCTCGATGCGTATACGATGTCTTCCGAAAAAGTTGAAAAACTACAGGATATGCTACGTATTTTATCGGGACAGTATGGGATACTCCGTCCGCTCGACCTTATGCAGCCCTACCGTTTAGAAATGGGAACCAAGCTCAAAGTAGGCCGTAAAAAGAATTTGTATGAATTTTGGACAAAGACTATAACCGAAAGCTTGAATGCCGAGCTTAGGGAGAACGAGCTTTTTATAAATCTGGCGAGCAATGAATATTTCGGTGCCGTTGACGAAAAAGCTTTGAAAGTACCGGTGATTTCGCCCGTTTTTAAAGACTGGAGCAACGATAAACTAAAAATCATCAGTTTTTACGCCAAAAAGGCGCGGGGTTTGATGGTACGTTATATTATAGATAAAGATGTAAAGACCTTGGAAGATTTGAAGGGCTTTGATTATGACGATTACATCTATAGCGGATCGCATACCTCGAATAAGAACGAGCCTGTTTTTATTCGGTGAGGCCAATTTTTTAACCTGCCAAACCGCACTTTTATGAATTATCGGTACATGCATAACACTGCAAACCGCTTGTTCCTGACAATTATCACTGCCTATTTCTTCTTCCGCAAACTGATTTTCTCCTCGACCGTAGGCCGTTTTTTGATCCTACGCGGCCGCCTCGCCCCGAAAGATCGGTTCGCTATTTTGCCTCGCCTCGATTTTTTATCCCCTTTTCCCATGTGTACCTTGAATTTTAATTGGATTCCCTGATGGATACAAAGATAACGCATTGCTATCCTAACCAAAAAAAGCTAAGTTTGTTTAATTACGACAAGATAAAGAACATTTAAGGGTTTCAAAATAGAATAGGTTGAAAATAGAAAAGGTTTTAGTAGCGAACAGGGGCGAGATCGCAATCCGGATTTTTAGGGCCTGTGTAGAGATAGGAGTACGTACCGTAGGCGTTTATACCTATGAAGACCGGTATTCGCTGCACCGCTATAAAGCCGATGAATGTTACCAGATCGGGGAGGATAAAGAACCCCTAAAGCCCTATTTGGATATCGATGCCATTATAAAGGTAGCCAAGGATAATCAGGTCGATGCCATTCATCCCGGATACGGATTTTTATCCGAGAACGCCAAGTTCGCCCAAAAATGTGCCGAGAACGACATTATTTTTATCGGGCCAAAGGTTTCTGTGCTAAAGGCCCTTGGGGACAAGATTACTGCTAAAGAAGTCGCTACTGCGAATAATGTTCCCGTTATCGAAAGCAGCAATATTGATTTAAAGGATATTAAAACGGCGCTGTCCGAGGCTAAACGCATCGGATTTCCGCTGATGTTGAAAGCCGCATCTGGCGGTGGAGGCCGGGGTATGCGGGTAATCCGTACCGCAGAGGAACTTAAAAAGGGTTTTCCGGAGGCCAAAAGGGAATCGCTGAACGCGTTTGGAGACGATACCGTTTTTCTGGAAAAATTCGTTGAAAATCCGAAACACATTGAAATACAGATTGTTGCCGATACCCATGGCAACATGGTCCATCTCTACGAAAGAGATTGTTCCGTCCAGCGGCGCTACCAAAAGGTCATCGAGTTCGCACCGTCGATAGGGCTGCCCCAAGAAACCAAGGATAGCCTGTACAACTATGCCATCGATATCTGTAAGGCGGTGGACTACAATAATATCGGTACGGTGGAATTTTTGGTCGACGACGATGGAAGCATCTATTTTATCGAGGTAAATCCGCGTATTCAGGTCGAGCACACGGTGACTGAAATGATTACCAATATTGACTTGGTCAAAGCACAGCTTTTTATTGCTGGGGGATATAGATTATCGGATATCCAGATAAAAATCCCCGATCAGGCTTCCGTTCAGGTTACCGGGGTCGCGCTGCAATGTCGTATTACCACCGAAGACCCGTCTAACGATTTTAAGCCCGACTACGGGGTGGTCACCACCTATCGAAGTGCCTCCGGTTTCGGCATCCGGTTAGATGCGGGAAGTATTTATCAAGGTGTTTCCATTTCGCCGTTTTTCGATTCCATGCTGGTAGAGGTTTCCGCGCGGAGCCGTACGCTGGACGGATGCTGCCGGAAGATGCGCAGGGCCTTGGCGGAGTTCCGTATCCGCGGTCTGAATACCAATATGGCGTTTCTGGACAATATTCTAGTGCATCCCACCTTTCGGGAAGGCAAGGTCACGGTCAATTTTATCAAGAACGAGCCCAAGCTCTTTGAGTTCATCGAACCCAGGAACCGGGCGAACAAACTGATCGAATTCCTAGGGGAGACCATTGTAAACGGAAACCCAGATGTAAAAAATTTCGATCCGAAACACGTCTTTTCAAAACCCGTGATTCCCACCTTTCCAAAAATGGAAGAGTATCCCAAGGGTACAAAAGACCGGTTGACGGAATTGGGTCCCGAAAAATTCGCAGCGTGGTTGAAGCAGGAGAAAAAAGTCCATTTTACCGATACTACCATGCGTGATGCCCACCAAAGCTTGTTGGCCACTCGTATGCGAACGGACGACATGCTAAAAGTGGCCGAGGGCTATGCGAAGAACCATCCCGAAATTTTTTCCATGGAAGTTTGGGGAGGTGCCACCTTCGACGTTTGCCTGCGCTTTTTGCACGAGAACCCTTGGGAACGGCTGGCCTTGTTGCGGAAGGCGATGCCGAACTTGTTATTGCAGATGCTGATCAGAGGTTCCAATGGGGTCGGGTATACCGCATATCCCGATAACCTGATTGAAAAATTCGTGGAAGAATCCTGGAATACCGGGGTCGATGTGTTCCGAATTTTTGATTCCCTCAACTGGATGAAATCCATCGCCCCATGTATCGAGTATGTCCGTAAAAATACCGGTGGTCTTGCAGAAGGTTCCCTTTGCTATACCGGGGACATCCTAAATCCATCCAAAACAAAATATGACCTCAAGTATTACGTGCAACTGGCCAAGGATATCGAAAATGCCGGGGCCCATATTTTAGGTGTCAAGGATATGGCCGGCCTTTTGAAACCCGATGCCGCGTATGAACTTATAACCGCGCTAAAATCGGAAATCAATATCCC
>JAGXIC010000034.1 GCA_024635875.1 Pricia sp. | reverse complement strand
CGATAAAGAAGGTGCCTTTAAAGCCTTGGCTGCGGCCATAATCCCGTGCCATGCCCAAAAACCGGCCCATATGGTCAAGTTCCCGTTTCATATCCGTATTCAAAAGGGACATATAGCCTTCCCGGCCTCCCCAGAACACATAGTTTTCGCCATCGAGTTCCATAGTGGCATCCAAAGCCAATTTTATTTGTCCACCGGCCCGGGCCAAAACCTTGAAATCGGGATTGGTGGATGCCCCGTTCATGTATCTCGGATTGGAAAAGCAATTAGCCGTGCCCCATAGAAGCTTAACACCGGATTCTTTTTTCTTCCCTTTGATATAATCGACTATTGCAGACAATCGTTTTTCGGATTCTGTAAAGGTCGAACCTTCCTGAATCAGGTCATAATCATGGAAACAGAAGTAATCGAATCCCATTTTTTTGATAAACTCAAAAGCGGCATCAGCCTTTGCTTTCGCGGCGTCAAGGGCATCCGAAGGTTCGTCCCACGGAAAATTCTGTGTTCCTGGGCCAAATGGGTCGGCACCTTGTCCGCAAAACGTATGCCAATAAGCGATTGCGAACTTAAAGTGTTCACGCATCGTTTTACCCGCGACCTTATGGTTTGGGTTGTACCATTTAAAGGCCAATGGATTGTCTGAATCCTTGCCTTCGTATTTGATTTGTCCTATTCCTTTGAAATATTCTTTGTCTCCTAGTGTTGCCATTATTGTTGTTATTAAGTTATTTTCTTGACGTAATTGCGAGCTTTAAGCCGAAGGCGAAATAGCGCGACAATCTGTTGTGCGTTCTATTTTGGTAAACTATTTTATTCTGATTTCAGCATCCTGCCCAATTCACCTTTCCATTTTTGATACGCCTTTTCGTATTTCTCCTTCTCTTTGGATGGCTTGAATCCCATCAAAAAATCATTGTCCATAATCCGTTTGCCAAAGGTATCGAAATCACCTTTGTGAAGTTCACAGGCCCTTGCGGCACCAATGGCACCCGTAGTATTGTAAACTTCGATTTCCTGTCCGATTAAGGTCGAGACCGTATTCGAAAATATTTCGGAACGAAACAGATTGTCGTTACCGGTACGGATAACTTCGGGGGCTATTCCATCGGATTTTAAAATTTCCATGCCATAGACAAAGGCGAAAGCAATACCTTCCAAGGCCGCCCTGCAAAGATGTGCCTTGTCGTGGTTGTTGAGATTGATATTGCCCAATCGAGTGCCAAGACTCTTGTTGTTCAACACGCGTTCCGCTCCGTTGCCGAAGGGATGTATCGTAACCCCATCGGAACCGATGGGCACCGAATTGGCAAGATCGTTCATTGCTTCATAGTCAGACACGTCAAGATTGTTCATCAGCCATCGGTACATGATGCCAGCCCCATTGATACAGGCCATCTTACCAATTCTGGTGTTTTCGAGGGTGTAATTGACGTGGGCAAAATTGTTGACGCGCGAACTTTCCTCTACCGAAAGACTGTTCGTTATCGCATAGATTACGCCCGACGTGCCTCCCGTAGCGGCAACCTCCCCGGGCTTGAACACGTTCAGAGAAAGGGCGTTGTTGGGTTGATCGCCGGCCCGATAATAAATTGGAGTGCCTTGTGTCAATCCGGATTCCGATGCGCCTTTTAACGATACCATTGACTGAACCGAAAAGGTATCTACGATGTCGGGGATCAGATGTTCTTCGATGCCATAATAGTCCAATAACCAACCGGCTATGGAATTGGTTTTAAAATCCCAAAAGATCCCTTCCGAGAGCCCGGAAATCGTGGTGTTAATCTTACCGCTCAATTGGTAAGCGATATAATCACCGGGCAGCATAAATTTATGGACATTGGCGTAGATATCAGGTTCATTTTCCTTGACCCACTTTAATTTCGAGGCCGTAAAGTTGGCCGGAGAATTCAAAAGATGCGCTGCACATTTTTCGTTGCCCAATTCATCAAAGGCTTTTTGGCCTAACTCTACTGCCCGACTATCGCACCAAATTATGGAATCGCGTAAGGGTTTCCCGTTTTCATCGACAACGACCAGCCCGTGCATTTGGTAAGAGATGCCAATACCTGTGATATCACTGGCATTGATGTTCTGGTCTTTTATAAGGGATTTGGTAGCCTTACAGACGTGTGCCCACCACGTATCGGGATGCTGTTCGGCCCAGCCATTTTGTAAGGCCGTCATCTCCATTTCGACTTTGGGCTCGCTGACCACTGCAATGCTTTTTCCGGTGGCGGTTTCTACCAATGCCGCTTTAATGGACGAACTACCGATATCGTAACCGATGGAATACATGTAATTTGAATTATTTATAATGCTTGTCCGTAAGAATACCTAACGACTGTAACTGACATAAGACGGTAAGACATATGACCTAAGACCGCATCTATTTCTACGAAACGGGCGGTTATTTGGAAATTTTTTTGTCCTATGTCCTATATCTTAAGGGCTAGGTCATATATAGGTTTCTAATCGGACCAGCATATAATTTATATTAGAAAGCCAAGATATCGTTTTTCAAACGATGTACCAAAATGAAATCAGGGTTTATATCAACTGTAAATCCGTTTTATAAACAGTAGAAATAATGTTGGGCACCAATAACCATTCCCGATTTCAGAGTTGGGATAAACGTAAATATTTTAAGTACCTTAGTGACTTATTGAAGTAGTTACTATGGCAAATTTGAATATTGATTTGGTCAAGCAGATGACCTATGACGCTATTGTTATTGGATCGGGTATGAGTGGCGGATGGGCGGCAAAAGAGCTTTGTGAAAAGGGACTGAAAACATTGGTCCTTGAACGGGGTAGAATAGTGGAGCATGTCACCGACTACCCTACCATGAACCTCGACCCTTGGGACCTCGAACGCAGGGGAGCTTTGACTCCCGAGCAAAAAGAAAAGCATTATAAGGCAATTCGTACCGGTTGGATAGGTACCGACACAGAACATTTCTGGGCCGATGATAAGGCTAACCCTTATACCGAGGTAAAACCGTTCTTGTGGTTGAGAGCCCATCAGATGGGAGGAAGATCGTTATTATGGGGCAAGCAGACCTACCGATGGAGCGACATCGATTTCAGGGCCAATGCGGAAGACGGACATGGCGTAGATTGGCCGATACGTTATAAAGATATCGAGCCTTGGTACACCTATGTGGAAAAATTCGCAGGAATCAGTGGGGAAGCTCTCGGACTGCCACAACTTCCGGACAGTCATTTTTTGCCTCCCATGGAGCTCAACTGTGTTGAAAAGGAGGTTAAGGAGAGACTGGAAAAGTTATACGACGGAAGGCATCTTATTATTGGGCGGTGTGCCCATCTTACCGTACCCCATAATGGCCGGGGCAAATGTCAATTCCGTAATCGATGCAATCGAGGGTGTCCGTACGGTGCCTATTTTAGTAGCAACGGAGTAACTCTTCCCGCGGCGGAGGCGACTGGCAATCTTACCATCCGTCCCTTTTCGATTGCCCAATCGATCATTTATGACGACGCGAATGAAAAGGCCACTGGGGTTCGGATTATCGACCAGCAAACCAAGGAGACCATAGATTATAAGGCCAAAATCATATTTTGCAACGCTTCCACCCTAAGTACTACGCAAATTTTGATGAACTCGAAATCGAAAAGGTTCGAGAACGGTCTTGGAAACGATTGCGGCGAACTCGGACACAATCTTATGGACCACACCTACCGGGTAGGTGCCATTGGCACGATGAAAGGCTTTGAGGATAAGTACTATAAGGGACGTAGGCCGAACGGCGTATATGTACCGCGTTACTGGAATATAGACGAATCATCTAAATCGGATAAATTCTTGAGGGGTTTTGGGTATCAAGGTGCAGCAAGTCGTTCGGATATTCCCGCTAATACCGAATCCTTTGGTGGGGAATTCAAGGATAACCTTTTAAAACCTGGTCCATGGGAGTTCTTTCTCACTGGTTTCGCGGAATGTTTGCCTTATCACGAGAACAAGGTTTCGCTGAATTCGAAGGTCTTGGACGATTGGGGGCAACCTACCTTGTCGATCGATGCGGAATTCAAAGAGAACGAAAAAGCGCTGAATCGACAGATACAATCTGATGCTGTTGAGATGTTGGAAAAAGTAGGTATGGATGATGTATTGGGTTTTGATAACGGACATGAAATGGGTAACGGTATCCATGAGATGGGTACAGCTCGAATGGGGCGTAATCCTAAAACTTCGGTATTAAACGACTTTAATCAGGTACACGCCGTTAAGAATGTATTCGTTACCGACGGTGCCTGCATGACCTCCTCAGCCTGTGTAAACCCATCATTGACTTATATGGCCCTAACAGCACGTGCCGCGGATCATGCTGTGAAGGAACTTAATAGACAAAATATATAGAATATGGATAGACGAAGCGCTTTTAAGGGTTATTTGCTACTATCGGCAGGTCTGGTAATGGGCCCTACGGCACTATCTTTACTGGAATCATGTAAAGACAGGCCTAGGGAACTATGGACTCCAGAATTTTTAGATGAAAAGGAAATGAATCTTATCACTACGATTATCGATACCATTTTACCGAGGACTACTACGCCCGGAGCCATTGATGCGAAGGTCGATATATTTTTGGATACGTTTTGGGCATCAACCCTCACCGATGACGAGAAGGTAGAGGTACAAGGGGCAATTAAGGCAATGGATGAGGAGTGCCTGGCTAAATTCAACCGGAGTATTACCGACCTGAAGAGTGATCAACTCAATGAATTCTTGCAAAGTCAGGAACAATCTTCTGGAAAAATAGGAAGAAGTGTATGGGGAAAGACGGTCGAAAAGACCCAGCCAATCAAATTTTACCGTTCGCTTAAGGCTACGGCCATTTGGGCCTATACTTCTTCGGAATTGATCGGCGAGGAAGTTCTGAACTACGACCCCATTCCTGGCAATTTTGAGGCTTGCGTGCCCCTTGACGAGATAGGTAGAAAGTGGAGCCTTTGATTTTTATGGTAATGACCCCCCATATTTAGTTTGTACAGGTCATCCGTGCTACCAACCCGCCAAATATTGAACCCTGATCGCAGATAATAATATCGCCCAAGTCCCCAGTGTAGGGTTTCGGCCCCAAGTGTTATCACAATAGTGTTTTCGGGATGGCCGGACGTTAACACTATACCACCATGCACCAAAACAATATAAGCTCCGATTTTCGAATCGAACTTGATTATTCTTGTGGAAACATGTAGGCTACCTTTCCCCTCCCGAAATACCTATGGAAGAAGTAAGGCAGGATCTCGAGCATACCCCGCGCCACCATAGATAATGACTTCTACTCCATTAAGAATACCCTCGAAACAAGAACACTTTGCTTCGATGATAGGCTCGTCTTCCGGGGTGGTGTTATTCGAGCAGGATAGTCCACATACTAAAATCGTTCCGGTAAGAATAAGGTATCGAAAAAGATTTTTCATAATATCGAGTCACATCAAAAGTGCAGGTAAGATACTAAAATATAGCTGTCAAAGAATCTTCCAATGCTAAGTGCAAAATAGCCATTATTGATTCGGAACAGTAACAATATAAGACCGATCATCATTGGAAACCACTAAAAAACTCGTGCCATTTAAGGCTATTATTCTTCTTGTGTTTAAGCGCTCTGGCAAGTTCAACCGTCCAGCCGGTATTAGCTCCTTTTCAGTGTTGACCTTTAAAATTCCTCCGGAATTACCGGTGCTTTGACCAAGTTCTGTGGTATAATCCAAATAATTGCCAACGTAAATTATGGTATTATCGTCCGTTACTGCGAAGTCTTCGATGGTACTCATTTGGGCTTCCATGGGTAAAGGTAGTGCGTTGGTTTCGGACCCTAAATTTACATAAGCCATAGAACGGAGTTCTTCTATTTTCCTCAACTCCAAAATATCAACTTCCTTTTTACCGGTCAAATCTTCAATACCGTTTATTTTGGAAAATGCGGTGTAGGAGGAAAACTTTTTCTTTAAGTAGGGCAGTTGGGCACTCAGTTTATCAAATGATGCGAAGGGCACTTGTTTTCCGAAGAAATCATACATGATAATTGGATCAGGTTGAGCGTTGTCATCGAAATCGTCAATATAAAGTTGCATCGGTCTTTCAACACTGGCTTTGATCTTAAAGTTCAGGCCTGCATTGCCTGCGAGCAGGTCAGGTTGACCGTTCCCATCGAGATCGGTTACCGATACGGTGTTCCACATGCCACTGGTATGCTCGAGTCCGAAATTTTTGGTCTCGTTCAAAAATTTTGAATCGCCTTGATTGATAAGTATGGTGATGGGCATCCAATCACCAACAATGACCAAGTCTAAAAGTCCGTCGTTATTCAAATCGGCCCATTCACTATCGGTAACCATACCGACCCTTTCCTGTTGAAGCACTCCAAATTTACCAGCACCGTCATTTTTTAGAATATAGCTTACAGGTGAAAGTCCGTAGCCTCCGGGCATCGATCTATTTCCTATAAATAGGTCATCGTATCCGTCGCCATTGAAATCTGCCGCTGAAACACTGCCACCGTTAGTTTTTATCAAGGAAATGGGTAAACGCTCGAATTTACCGTTTCCGTCATTTACGTATATTCTATCCTCTAAATTCGGATTTCCTTCGACCAGTTCGTTGCCACCGCTCATGACATACAGATCCAGATCGCCATCTTTTTCTAGATCGAAGGCCGTGGCATCGACATCCTCATAAATGATGTCTTTTCGAATAGGACTATTTTTATCTTCTTCATATTCCCCTTTTTCATTTCCGAAGAAGAGGGAAGACGATTGGTATTTGGCACCACCAATAAACAAATCCTCGATACCATCACCATTGAAATCCGCCTTGACAAGAGCGGGACCTTCGGAGGATAGTTTTTCTGGCATTAGCACCTCCCGATCATAGTCACGAAACGAATTTTCTAGGTGGGTGAAGTTGAAATACTCGTATTCGAAATCCTGATCGGTCTCATTTTTTAGAGTTTCGGATAAATCGGATGCCCTCGAAACTAGGTGATGTCCGTTAACTTCTACCCCTTGTATCATCTGTGTCTTGCCATCGAGCCAGTCGATTTGGATCGAATCGATTTGTGAAATATCACCCAGGCCGAAATGGAGTTTATGTGTTGATGAGGACTGAAAACCTTTTACAACGGTCAGTTCTTTTATCAAATGCGTTTTGTTGGCATGCACAGTGACTTTTGCTCCATTTGGATTTTTAAAGCTCTCATTGCCCTTCAGCGTAAATGATATATAGTTGTGGACTTTTTCCCATTCGCTCTTATTCTCTAAAAGAGAGGCTTTTTCATTGATATTGTTGATTACCAAATCTAAATCGCCATCATTATCCAAATCGGAATAGGCGGCTCCGTTGGAGTAGGAGGGCGTCAGACCGGCCGTCGCGTTTAAGCGTTCGAATTGTAGGTTTCCGTTGTTTCTAAAAATGATGTTAGAGGCATTGACCGTTGGCATGGCGTCAATAAGTCTTTTTTCGATTTCATTTTGTTTATCCTTCTGATATTTTGCAAAATCGATGGTGCTGATATAGTTGATATAATCAAGGTCGTTCGGTCTTTTGTAAATTCCGTTGGTGACGAAGATGTCGTTAAGGCCGTCATTATCAAAGTCCTGTATTAAGGGCGACCAGCTCCAATCCGTAGCGAAGGTATCGGTCATTAAGGCCACATCTGAAAAATGGCCGTTTCCCATGTTAAGTTGCAAGGTATTTCTGGCGTATTGATCCTCAAAACCGAAACCTTGTTTGATTTGAAATACTTTATCGGAATCTTCCCCGCCGGATCTCATGAACATATCGGCATCGAAAGGCATCATATCCAAACTGAAAATATCGGGTAATAAATCGTTGTTGATATCGGCAATATCGACCCCCATAGTAAAACGGGAGGTGTGGTCGGTGTATTCACCTATAGATTCTTTGAACGACTTGTTGCCCTGATTTATGTAGAGATAGTCATTTTCATGAAAATCATTGCCCACATAGATGTCCAATAGCGCATCTTGATTAATATCAGATATCGCCAAGGCCAGACCGTAGCCTAAGGCGCTATTGTAAATTCCCGATTTTTCGGTCACATCTTCAAACCTGTTCTCCCCTTCATCGAGTTTGTTCTCATAAAAACGGTCTCCGGCCAGAGAATCGCGTTGTTTTCTTGAATCGATATTCCCATAGCTTCTAGGAGTGTGTACAGAGTGGTTCAGTAGGTACATGTCCATATCCCCATCATTGTCATAGTCGAAAAATGCCGATTGAGTGGATAGGCCTGAAAAAGCCAAGCCATATTCCGACGATTTTTCCTTAAATGTCGCATTGCCGTTGTTGATGTATAGCAAGTTATGCGATTGCAGAATTTTGTAGTTTCCCACTTTGGAAACATAGATATCCAAATAACCGTCATTGTTGACATCTTCCATGGTGACGCCCGATGACCAAGAGTTATCCATGAGCAAGCCGGCTTCCGGGCTAATGTCCTTGAACTTTAAATCACCTAAATTCAGGTATAATCTGTCTACGCCTTGATTGGCGGTGAGATAAATATCTTCAAGGCCATCGTTGTTAATGTCCCCAATGGCAACGCCTCCGCCATTATAGTAGTAGAGGTATTCAATGATATTCAGATCGTCAGAATGTTCAAGATCGTTTGAAAAATTTATTCCACTGCTATCGGAAGGTACATTGTCAAAATAAATAGAAGCTTTTGTGATAGGAATTTGCTCTTTCTTTTCGTCGGTACAGCCAATCAAAAGCGAGAATAGTATGGATATTAAAACTGGGAATTTCATTTCTGGAAGTTAAATAATTTCAAGGAGTCCCTGTTTCGGGCAAAAATCAGGCTGTCACCGTAAACGGCCACATACCGTACCTCACCCTTGATTCGAAGCCCGCTATTTTTCTTGAACGCAAACTCAAGATTACCTAGATTTTCCAAGTAAACACCATAGGAGGCATCGTATCGACCCACTTCGGGTTTAACGCCGTAGAGATTTCCACCATGTACGATGTCTTGGTCACCATCGTTGTCAAAATCGTGGACCGAAATAGCATATACCGTTGAAAATTGCGATTCGATAGGAAGTTCCCGGACTTCAAAAGTAGTGTTGCCCTTATTGATCAACAGCACTGAAGCCAGCGTATTAACCTCGAGTTTCCGTGCTTCGGCCAGTTTCACCTGCCCGAAGATATCTTTCACAGAGGCATTTTTAAAGGATTGATAGTCAGGAAAAGTTTTGCTTATGGACTTTATCTGTTCTATAAGGCTATGCCTGAGGGCGTAGGGATAATCTTTGCCATCGTCGGCCCGGAACGAAAGAATGGGGTCTATAAAACCGTTTCCGTCGAAATCACCTGAGTATAGGGTAATAGGATGTTTTTTACTAGCCCTAAAGCGACTGTTCAACCCATGATTCCCAACAATAAAATCTACATCCCCATCATTATCAAGGTCATTTGCTTCAATGGTGTTCCACCATCCTTTTAAAGCTGTCAGTGGGTTATCTTGTTTTAAGCTAAAGCGACCGGATTCGTTTATCAGGATTTCGACCCCCATAAATTCCCCGACAATGATCAGATCATCGTCTCCGTCGGCATCCAGATCCTCGAACTTTGCATCGGTAATCATACCGATACCGTTTAAGGCATTCGCCGAACCTTTCGTAATATCAGTAAAATTTCCGTTACCGTCGTTCTGTAACAGAAAACCGGAGCAGGTGGCTCCATATTTAAGGGGAACGAGCCGTTCACCTACAAAAAGATCCTGGTCTCCGTCATTATCGATGTCGGAGGCTATTACGGTCGAGGTGCTATGGTAGGAACCGGCGACTGGAAGCTTTTGATCTGTTAGGGTAAAATTGCCGTTACCATCATTTCGATAAAGCCGGTCTAGAAAATCGGTAGAAAATTGCGAATACTCCACACCGCCGCTACAAACATACAAGTCTAGGTCGCCGTCATTGTCCATATCGAAAAATAGGCTGGTCAGGTCTTCCGAATTCTTGTTTTTATCAAAATCGGAGGTTTATTTTATTTCGAATCCAGTTTCGCTGCCCATGAAAAGACTTGGTGCGTTGCCTTTGGCCCCACCAATAAAAAGATCAGGCCTATTATCGCCATTGACATCGGCCATGGCCATTTTCGGCCCTTCTGTGCTCGCCATATGATTGAGTAGGCGATCTCTATCGAAATCGACGAAACGGTTTTCTTGATGTTTATAGGCCAAGTTGAAATCGAGCTCGGCAAACAATTTTTTAGCGGTAGCCTTGTCGTTGACAAAGGTTTCTTCGGCATCTTTTTCGTAAAGCACCAAATTCTGGTCCACTTTTACCTCTTGTAATTCCGTGATTTTCCCTGAAGGCCAAGTTACTTTGACCGAAACTGGCGAATTTGAGGGTAGACCGATATTGGGCCTAACGTCCATACTCGATTGAAACCCCCTAACGGGTTGATTCTCCAATGAAATGGAGTAAGGTAGAACTTCAATTCTCGACCCAATGGCCAAGGTGTTTTTACCCTCTCCCCGTAAATCGAATTTCAAATAATGGCTCGCTCCAGATTCCATGGTCGTGTTTTTATACACAAAGGATTCCATATTCAAGTTATTGACCACCAAATCCAAATCGCCGTCATTATCTAAATCACCGTACGCAGCGCCGTTGGAAAAACTCTCCATAAGCAGGCCGGATTCCTTGAATTTTCTAAATTCGAGGCCACCTAGATTTTTATAGGCATGGTTTTCTACTTTGTTTGAAGGTATAATCTCTATCAGTTTGGCATAGTTTACAGAGTCTTCGCTTACCATTGACTTCAGGATTTCAGAACTGGATATGTATTTAAGGTAATCTTGATCGGTAAGATCTTGATACACGCCATTGGCAATAAACAGGTCTTTAAGTCCATCATGATCCATATCGAAAATAAGCGCCCCCCAACTCCAATCCGAGGCCTCGACACCACTTAGCCTTCCTATTTCGCTAAACGTGTCGTCACCACGATTTAGCTGAAAGGTATTGCGCGTGAATTGGTGGTAATAGCCACTGTTTACGTTCAATTGGTATTTGTTCCAATCTTCGAAAGTCGTTACGGTCTTTAGGCGTTCGTAATCCGAAGGCAGCATTTCGGTGACGAAAATATCGTTGTAGCCATCATTGTTGATGTCGGCCATGTCGGCACCCATTGAGGCGACGCTTGTAGCAGCAATCCGGTTTTCCAACTGCTCTGAAAATGTACCGTCTTGATTGTTGATGTACAAATAATCCCGTTCGAAAAAGTCGTTCGATACGTAAATATCTTCCCATCCATCATTATTGACATCTCCCACCGTAACGCCCAGACCAAAACCGATAACACTACCGTAGATACCTGCTTTTTCGCTTACATCGACGAACTTTCCGTTTCTATTTTCCATAAGCTTGTCACCACCAAGCACATCTCTTTGGTTGCGCTGGTTTATTTTAAGGTCAAAGCCGCCGATGGCTTTGTGTGAGTTGTTGGGGATGTAGACGTCCAAATCGCCATCCTTATCATAATCAAAAAACGAAGCATGTGTGGAAAAACCTTTGTCATCAAGGTTATATGCTTCCGCCATTTCCTTGAAAGTACTGTCTTTTTGATTGATAAAAAGTTCGTTCTGTTTATTTTCACCGTTTAGGTCACCGGAGTTGCAAACGTAAATATCTAAAAAACCATCTGCATTGATATCGATCATGCTAACGCCCGTTGACCAGGGTCTTGTGCCTCCCACTTGGGCTTTTGCGGTAATATCCTCAAATTGGAAGTCACCTTTATTCAAGTATAGTATATTTTTTTTCTGATTGGCGATAAAGTAAATATCCGGAAGGCTATCGTTATTGATGTCACCAATGGCCACCCCGCCTCCATTATAGTAGTTACGGTACCTATAGACATTAAATTCATTGTCGTATTCGAGTGTGTTCGTAAAGTCTATACCGGTGTTTTTAGCTTCCAAAAGCTCAAAAACGGGCTTTTCTTCGGCAGCCTCATTTTTCCGGGCTTCGGGTTGGCATGAAATGAAAGCACCAAGCATAAGGCCCCAAATCCCAATAGGTGAAAACCGCATGTTAAAAATAAGTTTTTTAGTCTTTTTCCAATACATATCTAAGGTCATCTATTTTAGCCTTTACCATTCTATCATCGTTCAAGGGTCTCAGGATAATTCTTCGATTACCATCCACTTTTACCAAAAGTTCTAGGGAATCATTTTTTATGGGAACCTTGATAAAGTTATTACCGGGATACCATTTTTTCAGAGAGTCCATCACGACTGGAAGCAGTTTGTCCGATTGTAAGGATTTGTTCCAAATGGACCACGCATCGAAATAAAAGTCAAGGTCCATACCGGTCATGATTTTATCGTCGTTAAAATCCCCGAAAAATAGTAGGGTTATATTTCTATGAAGGAGGTCGTTCTCGTTTGATGGAAGTTCGTACTTCACCGAGTTGCTTCCCGGACCATTGGATATGATCCCCTTTTGATTGAGCTTCCAACACTTTCTAAAAAATTCTTGCTTGCTTTGTCCGAATCTCATACCCAGAAAAAGGGAATCATACACTGCTCCGCTTGCCATTTCGCGTTCCACTAGTCTTGAATATTCAGAACCTGAACAATTCCAAAATAGGGCAATGGTAAAACATAAGCTCGTTTTAAGGAGTACGCTCAACTTCATAAAATTGTATTCGTTCATTATTTTTTGCTACTACTAAAATTTTCTTCCCGTCCGATTCAATCCATCTCATTTCACGAATTTGCCCATCAATGTATAAAGGCACCGGATTTTTTTTACTGGTTCCAGCAAAATGAGGGCCAAAGATAGCCCATCCTTTTGACGCATCATACCTACCGAATTGAGGTTTAACTAAATATTGGTTGCCCCCGAACAGAATATCTTGGTGCCCGTCATTGTTGATATCCACCATAGTCATCGCATAAACGGGGGCGTACTGAATTTCTTCGGGAAGTGCCTTGCGGATAAAGGCTCCGTTTTCGTTCAAGAAAATACTGCTCTCAACAACTTCGATATGTGAGGTATATGCATTTTTGAGTTGATTTTCCGAAAAAATAGAAGCTATATCGGATTTGGCATAGTCGGCGTAATAGAGTAATTTTTTCTTTAAAGAAGGAATTTGGGAAACGAGTTCATCTTTATCCGCGATGGGATAATAGTTTCCATCTTTCCACTTGCAAATGAGCTGTTCTTGAAAACCATTTCCATCAAAATCGGCGATGAACATTTTCATCTTTTCTTTATACAGGGTATTTTGGCCCACGTTGCCTGCCATAATATCTATATCTCCATCATTGTCCAAATCACCAACTTCCAATGAAGTCCATAATCCTGAAGTCTTCAAGGTGCCGGCGGTATCACTGTGGTTGACCAACTTTCCATTTTGGTTACGAAAGATTTGAACGGGCATCCATTCTCCGACTATAATGAGGTCTTCCCAACCATCTCCGTTGATGTCTACCCATTCAGCATCGGTTATCATACCTAAATCCTTCAAAGCCTCATTGTCTTGAACGGTAAAATTACCTTTGCCATCATTGATTAGCAGGTACCCTGATCCCGGCATTCCATATACATTGGTTTTATACCGTTCTCCGACAAAAAGGTCGATATCGCCGTCTTTATCAAAATCGGACGATGTCACTACCGATGAACTAATGGGCTTGGGAAACGTCGGTAACGTATCAGCCTTGACAAAATTATTGCCCTCGTTGCTATAGTAGGAATCATTTAACGCTATGGAATATGGAGAAAAGGCCTTACCGCCGTGGCACACATACAGATCAAGATCACCATCGCCATCGCCATCGAAAAATAGCGCGTCCGTATCCTCTGCATTCGCCTCATCGATAAACGGGGCATCCGTATTTTTATACCCTTTCGATTGGGATAAAAAAACTTGACCCGATTGATTTTTTGCGCCTCCGATAAAAAAATCGGCTTTCCCATCTTGATTTACATCAGCTGTAGCCACGGCAGGGCCTTCATTGCTGCTCATAGTTGGGAGTAAGCGTTCATTGTCAAAGTCTATGTATCGATTTTCGAGATGACGAAAATGGAAAGGGGGCGCTATTTCTTTCAACAGGGAGGTTGGCGCCATAGTTGTCAAAGTCTGCCCTTTGGCCAGGGGTTCTGTTAGCGTGTAGTTTTGATTGGTTTCAAGATTTGCCATAGTCGTGATGGCTTCATTGGGCCATTGCACAATTAGGGTATCGACCCTACTCATATCGCCAACCCCAAAATGGATACCATAGGGTACACTACTTTGAAAACCGCGCGATACAAATTGCTCGGCATAGCCTATGGTTTCGCCGTTCGATATTAGGCTAGCTTTTGCCCCTAACACGTTTCTTTTGCCCGTAGCATCCAGCAGATTGAGTGTAATACTCCTATGACTTAGCGTGTCGGTCGTATTTTCATAAACGAACGAGGGCATATTCACATTATTGACAACAAGGTCTAGGTCACCATCGTTATCAAGATCACCATAGGCACTGCCATTACTAAAACTTGGGGTATTCAAACCCCATTCGGCACTGCGCTGTACAAAGTTGAAGTTGCCATGGTTGCGAAATGCCGCATTGGGTACGGCCTGTGAGGGCATTGCATCGATTAACGAGGTGATTACATTTTTCTCTTGTTTTTTGATTCTGCTTTTAATCTTTTCATCGTTCGCTTCATAGGTCAGGTAATCACGATCTAATAAATCTTTGTATATACCGTTGCTAACGAAAATATCTTTCCATCCATCATTGTCCATATCAAAGATAAGTGCACCCCAGCTCCATTCTGTCCCTGATACTCCCAACTGTTCGCTGACTTCCAAAAAGGAATTTTGACCTAAATTTCTTTGCAGCGCATTTTTTGCATATTGATTAAAATATCCTTTTTTAGCGGCCATTTGCTGCTTGTCCCATGATTCGAACAAGGTCTTTGTCTTTTTGCGCTCTTCACTGGCCGGAAGCATTTCCGTTACCATTAGATCGGGCAGCCGGTCATTGTTTAGG
>JAGXIC010000287.1 GCA_024635875.1 Pricia sp. | reverse complement strand
TCCCATTGGGGGAAACGAAGATAAAGGGATAGAGACAAAGGAAAGATATCATCTGGAATTTATTGAGGAGGGTATTTTGGCACGGGTGGCAAAGGAGTGCGGGGGATGTGATACATCCATTGCTATTATTCCGACCGCTTCAAGCATACCCAACGAAGTTTCGGACAACTATATAAAGGCCTTCGATAAATTAGGATGCACTAATGTCAATATCGTCGATATCCGGGAGCAAAAAGATTCCGAAGACCCTCAGAATGTCGCGACCATTGAACAGGCGGATTGTGTTATGTTTTCTGGCGGCAGTCAATTTAAAATTGTCCAAAAAATAGGTGGAAGCACTATTCACAACATTCTTCAGGAACGGTATAAATACGAAAAAATCGTTATTGCCGGAACCAGTGCGGGTGCCATGTGTATGTCGCAGGAAATGATTTCGGGAGGTAGCGGCAAAGAGGCTTTTATTAAAGGGGCTGTGCGTATGAGACAGGGTATGGGATTTATTCCAAACCTTGTGATAGACTCCCATTTCATTACACGTGGGCGTTTTGGACGATTGGCAGAAGCGATAGCCAGGTTTCCAGAGCTTTTGGGTGTCGGTCTAGCCGAAGATACCGGTCTGGTCATCAAAAACTGTAATACTTTTGAGGTAATCGGCTCGGGAATGGTCATTCTTTTTGACCCGAGCGAAATTAGGCACAACAACGAAAAGTTATTGAAAAAAGGGATGCCCATGTCGATTTCAAACCTTAAGACCCATATTCTGGCCAACGGTGACCGCTTCGATATTCAAGAGCGGAACCTAAAGGTTATGCCTTCCGATAAGGCTTTTATGGTGGGTTAAAATTTCGGATTCGGAGTATTTCAATCTCCATAGATGGAAATCTTCTTTTCTCCAAAGGATGTCCTACTCCCCCTATACATACCTTCTGTATTGAAGGGCATCGTAATATTACCGTAGATGTCGACTGCAATCAATCCACCATCACCGCCGATATTCAATAAACGGTTTTGGATGACTTCGGACGCTGCTTCGCTCATTGAAAGTCCTTTGTATTCCATAAGGCAGGATACGTCATACGCGACGACACCTTTTATAAAGTATTCTCCGCTACCGGTACAGCTCACGGCGCAGGTCTTGTTGTTCGCATAGTTGCCGATACCTATTATGGGACTATCGCCTATGCGTCCAAAGCGTTTGTTGGTCATACCACCGGTCGAGGTCGCAGCGGCAAGGTTGCCCTGTTGATCACAAGCCACGGCACCTACGGTACCGAACTTGGATTCTTTTTTGACGGAATGGTCCAGTTGAAAACTATCGGAGCCCTTAATTTCCTGCCACTGTTGATAGCGGAATTCGTCATAAAAGTAAGAAGCATCCTCTAGGTTGTATTTTAGGCTCCGGGCAAACTGCATTGCCCCTTCTCCCGCCAAAAAAATATGATCGCTTTTTTCCATGACGTCGCGGGCCAAGGCTATTGGGTTTTTGATACCATGAATCAGCGACACTGCTCCGGCATCCAAAGTCTTTCCGTTCATGATGGCCGCATCCATTTCGTGGGTTCCATCGGCGGTAAAAACGCTGCCTTTGCCAGCATTGAATAGAGGAGAGTCTTCGAGTACCGCGACCGCTTTTGCTACGGCGTCGACCGCTGAGGCGGCATCTTTCAAAAGCTTATAGCCTTCGTCTAGAGCCAATTCGAGGGCCTTTTTGTAGGCGATTTCCTTTTCAGGGGTCATTTGCCCCCTGACCAAAGTGCCTGCACCGCCATGAATGGCCAAAGAGAAAGGCTGTGTCATGCTTCGACAGTTTCGGGATTTTTATGTAAAATCGCGTTCATGATGATTTTGGCATGTACCCTTGAATTCTCGATAAACCATTTGTGGGTCTCCATGCCGCCGCAGATTACGCCGGCGAGATAAAGCCCGTCGACATTGGTTTCCATGGTCTCGGGATCGTACTGTGGAAGCTTTTTTTCGTCATCCGAAAGTGCGATACCCAGTTTTTTTAGGAAAGCAAAATTCGGGGTGTACCCAGTAAGGGCCAGCACAAAATCGTTTTCGAGAGTGACCGTTCCATCGGGCGTATCGATTAGGACTTCTGTTTCTCGGATTTCCTTAACATTGGAGTTGTAGTAGGCTTTAATACTTCCTTCTTCAATACGATTAATAATATCGGGCCGCACCCAATACTTTACCCGCTGGCCGACCTCCGGCCCGCGAATGATCAGGGAGACTTCCGCACCTTTTCGCCAACATTCCAAGGCAGCGTCGATTGCGGAATTGCTGGCACCCACGACGGCCAGTTTTTGACTGGCGTAAAAGTGGGGGTCGTCATAATAGTGAGAAATTTTTGGAAGGTCTTCACCGGGTACGTTCATTTTGTTCGGCAGATCGTAGAAGCCCGTGGCGACAATAACGTTCGAGGCGGTATAGCTATCCTTATTGGAAATGACGGTAAATTGACCATCCCTCTTTTCTACATTTTCCACTTTTTCAAAAAGATGGATTTCCAATTGGTTCGAGGTGACAATCCTTCTATAATACTCTAAGGCCTCGTTGCGCTTAGGTTTGGCCTCGTTACTGATAAAGGGAATGCCATCTATTTCAAGCTTTTCCGAGGAAGAAAAAAACTGCATGTTCACAGGATAGTGGTACAGGGAATTCACAATCGGCCCTTTTTCAAGAATTACGTAGCTCAGACCCTTTGTTTTGGCTTCAAGACCACAAGCGATTCCGATGGGCCCACCACCTACTATAATGACATCATGCTGCTTCATTGGTCCGCACTTTCTTTAAGTTCTTTAATGGTTGCTGTCGGGTCGTCGCTCTTAAAAATAAAACTTCCGGCAACCAGCACGTCCGCGCCCGCTTTGATCAGGTTTTTGGCATTGCTTGAAGTGACGCCACCATCGATTTCAATCAAAGCCTTTGATTTTTTGTTCGTAATGAGTTCCCGCAATGCCCGAACCTTGTCGTAGGTATTTTCAATAAAGGACTGCCCGCCGAAGCCCGGATTAACGCTCATGATCAGTACGACATCAATATCCTTTATAACATCCTCTAAAAGTAAGATATTGGTATGTGGATTCAACGCCACCCCAGCTTTCATACCTTCCGCCTTGATAGCCTGCAGAGTTCTGTGCAAATGGGTACAGGCTTCGTAATGAACGGTCAGGATCGCAGCGCCCAGCTCGGCAAATGTCTTGATATATCGGTCGGGATCAACAATCATCAAATGTACGTCCAAAGGTTTGGTGGCATGTTGGGCCATGGTCTTTACCACGGGCATCCCGTAAGAGATATTGGGTACGAAAAGACCGTCCATAATATCAATATGGTGCCAATCCGCATCGCTTTTATTGACCAGTTCAATGTCGCGCTGCAGGTTGCCGAAATCGGCAGCGAGTAGGGAAGGGGCTATCTTGGTTTCGCTCATGGCTTCGTTTTAAATACCGATTGCAAAGGTAACTAATTGTTGAGGTTTGTATGAATATTGCGTGTGCTAAATAACCGATAATGCCGCTTAGCATAAATCATTGTTAAATATTCTGCATGCCGTGTCAGAAGTTTTATATTTTTGACTTTCGATAAGTTTAATTAACGTACTTTTCTTTTGAATAAGCCCTATACCCTAGACCATTTTCAAAAACAGGTTTCAACATTGGCACCCGGTGAAAGAACGGTACTGAAACTTCCCGGCGGTGGATTTCTTTTTTTAGAACACGATGTGCCTTATTTGATGGTCTACAGAAAACGCAAAAAAGATAAGAAAACAATTCGTTTAGTTAAAACTGCGGCTTCGTATCTTATTTTGGGAAAAGATGCCGAGCACCTATCGACGGAATTTCTTGGTGAACTTCTACAAAAGATGTCGCAGCGCTTCCGTAATTTTTTGGTGCTCGAGGTCAGGGAAGGGGCGATCGAGAGCACTGAATTTGTTGTTTCAGGTCCCAGCGAAAAACTTTCTTCCACCCTCGAGGCCCTAGCGAAAAACCTGGAGAACATAGAGGCCAGGTACGGTGCCGAACTATCGTCAAGAATTGTAGATAATAAGAACGATTTAGCGGAAGATGCCAAGGCTCTTTTCGATACCAAAAACCTTCGGGCTTTAGGCGGTACCTATATCGGGTTAGTGGTGCCACCTGCCTATCGCGACGGGGAAGGTACTGAATTTCCCGTTTATTTCAGAAAGTTCAGAACCCAATTTGCCGAAAGCGTACAAGAGGCACTTTTTGAATTTATTCGGGTACAGACCACTTCGAAAATCGCGAGTTACCACGCATTGGGCAAAAGAAAGATCCACGATGAGGTATTCAATATCGATAGGAAAATCACCGAAATACAGAACAGCTATTCCTTTCTATTGTTGGTCGCGCCTATCAACATATCCGAGTTAAAACGGGACTATCTCGATAACGGATGCCAAACTATCGGCACCTATCATTATCGACTGTTACCGATTGATCCGGATATCCTAAAACGCAAGTTGTACAATCTCGATATCCATGAAATAGATGACCCGGCACTGGCCTATATTTATGACGAAAAACGTGAGGAAATAGACCATGAGCTGACCATGCTAAAAGAACGTGGTTCCCAAAATTTTTTCTATAGTGGCATACGGATGTACGGAAGGGTATCCAAAGAACTGTTGGAAGAGGCCCGATGTATTCTGGATAATGTGCCCGAACAGCGGGCAGCGGCGCGTCAGACCGTTATGAATGCACAAGACTTCGAGCGTTTGGCCGAAAATGAGTTTGACTATTTCAGAAAGATGGCGCCAGATTATAGAAGTAAGGTGCATATCCGTCAAGATGTAAATATAATGATGGTGGCCCAAGGCGAACTGTATCTTCCGGCGGATTATACGCTCACCGCCATAGAGGCAAAGGCCCTGATTCAACATGAAATAGGAACGCATGCCTTGACCTATTACAACGGTTCGCGACAACCGTTGCAGCAAATGGCCTGCGGACTTGCCGGGTATGATGCCCTCCAGGAAGGCATCGCGGTACTTGCGGAATACCTTGCCGATGCCCTTGGACCTAACCGGCTTCGAACTTTGGCGGGTAGGGTAGTTGCTGGCAATGCTCTGGGCAAGGGGGCGGACTTTAATGGGATGTTCGACCTTTTACATACGGATTATGGTTTTTCAAAAGACCGCTCGTTCGATATCACAGCTCGTATGTTCCAGGGCGGCGGCTTTTTAAAGGATATCGTTTATTTAAAGGGATTATTGGAATTACGTGAACATTTGGCCGAAGGCGGTACTTTAGAACCCTTGCTCGCAGGAAAATTTGCGCTGAGGCATTTAAAAACTGTAAAGGATTTGACGGAGAGGGGGTTGTTATATCCTCCGAAAATTAAGCCACGTTATTTGTTGAACGAAACCTGTCACCAAAAACTCCGGGAGTTCAAAAAAGGGATGCCACTCTATAAAATGGTATAATTAGAGATGAGGTTTGCCATCTGGGCGTTGGGACGATGCCCAATGGTTTCACTATTTTCCAATCAAATAATGCCCTGATTCTGTTAAAGACAAAAAATAATCTTTCTAAGGTTAAAGGTTTGTCGAATTAGTTTTACTCTGTCTTCAGTAACATTAAACCATCAAAATGAAAATATGCTTTGTAATCAGCGACCTGAAAAAAGAATATGCCGGTTCTACGGTGGCAATGCTTAAAAAGGCCTTTGAGAGAGGTCATTCCAGTTATATAATGAATGTGGGCGGATTTAATTTTGTGCACGGGTCGCCAGTGGATATTAGCTGTAAGGAAATTCCAAAATCCCTGAAATACGAATCGCCTGACGATTTTTTGAGACAAATTCAAGGGGATAAAGTGGAATGGATGACCATATCTTCGGAGGAACTCGACGTTCTTTTCGTTCGGAACAATCCAACCGAGGAAGCTAGGGACAGGCATTGGGCCGAGCATTCTGGTCTTGCTTTTGCCAGGGCGATACAGCAGCAGGGTGTACTGGTTTTGAATGATGCCAATGCCATGGCCCATTCGTTTATCGATAAGATGTATTTTGAGGAATTGTCCAAGACCATAAAACCTGAAAGTGTCATCACCCGTGATAAGCAGGTAATTCTTGATTTTTGGAAAGCATCGGACAAAAACATCGTACTGAAACCCTTAGAAGGCTCTGGCGGCCAAAACATTTACTTAATGGGCAAAGATAAGCCGAATTTTAAACAGATTGTTAATTCCCTTCTCGATAAGGGCTACGTTATCGCTCAAGAATTTCTACCGGGCGTAAGCAAGGGGGATGTTCGTGTGCTTTTGATGAACGGAAAAATTTTAGAAAAGGATGGCGAACTGGGATTGATACGCCGAATTAATTCCGATAAGGACGAATTTAGAAGCAACTTGGCCTTGGGCGGGAAAGCGGAAAAGGCAAAATTGACACCTGAAATCGAACGTATCGTCGAGCTAACAGGACCGAAATTGATTCGTGACGGTTTTTTCTTTGTAGGCTTGGATGTCGTTGATGATAAATTGATCGAGATTAACTGTATGAGTCCTGGTGGTTTAGCCTACACAGAAGAAATTGGTTTGCCTGATTTTACCGAAACGGTTATCGAATCTATAGAGCGTAAGATAGAATATAAAAAACTGAACAAAAACGAATTGAGCAATAAAGAACTGGCGACGATGGATTGATCCAACATGCCCAGTCATGAACGGTAGAAATTAAATAATACACGAAATTTGAATCAAGCAGATAGTAGAATTATAGGGGTATACGAAACAGGAACCGAAGGACCGTTTCTATTTATTTCGGCGGGCATTCATGGCAACGAACCGAGCGGCGTTACGGCCCTGAAGAAAGTCTTCAAGGTGCTCGATAAGGAAATTCCGGAAATTAAGGGAAAAGTAGTTGGGGTGTACGGTAATCGAACCGCCATAAAAAAAGGGGTACGGTACATCGACGAGGACTTAAACCGCACTTGGACCGAAAAAAATGTGGATTCGGAAATCAAGGACACCAACGAAAAACGTGAAATGTTCGAGATTATCGATGTGCTCAAATCCCATTCGGATGGATCCAATTCAAACAGTTATTTTTTGGATTGCCACACCACTTCATCCGATAGTTTGCCCTACATCTCGGTTCAGAATGTTGGGGACAACGATGCCTGGGCCCATCGTTTTCCTGTGTATATCATTCGCGGTTTTTCGGATATCGTTTTCGGCTGTATCGACCATTACCTAAGCCGTACAGGCGTTACCGGTTTTGTTTTTGAGGGAGGTCAGCACGAAAGTAAAGACGCGATTCTCTATCATGAGGCAATGATTTGGCTTGCGCTGGTCGAGGCTTGTGGACTAGATTTAAAAAAGCTTTCCACTTTTCCCAAAGCTGTAGAAGAGCTTTCAAAACAAAAAGAAAAACAAAAGACTTTTGAGATTATCCATCGACACAGCCTTAAGGAAAATGACAATTTTGAAATGCAACCTGGCTATGAGAATTTTCAGTCCATCGAAAAAGGTGAATTTCTGGCCACCAAAAACGGAGAACAAGTCTTAAGCACGTGGGATGCTTTTATCTTTATGCCGCTATACCAGTCCCAAGGTAATGATGGTTTTTTCGTAGTAGAGGAAGTCGAAGGAAGGTAGACTATTTTAAAAAAGATCACTCGAATTGTCGTAACCCCTCATAGACCACAATACCTACCGCATTGGCCAAATTCAAACTACGGATATGCTCGCTGTACAGGGGAATTTTATAGAGGTTATCCAAATTTCTTTCCGTTATATTTTTAGATAACCCCACGGATTCTTTCCCAAAGACTAAAAATAAATCAGTACTATAATCCATTGACCAGTGGTTCTGTTGGCCATGACTTGAGAAAAACGCCATTTTTTTATCCGAATGCCTAGTGAAGAATTCATCACTGTTTTCATATACAGTTACGGAGAGGTGCTGCCAGTAATCCAATCCCGCACGTTTTAGCCTTTTGTCGCTCAGCTCGAAGCCGAACGGTTTTACGAGGTGCAAGTTGGAGCCGGTTGCCAAGGCCAACCGCCCAATATTCCCCGTATTATTTGGAATTTCGGGTTCGATAAGAACAATGTTCAGTGCCATTTATTTTCGGATGGATTTCAGGTACAGCCGTTCGACCCTTTCTCTGGCCCAAGGCGTTCGCCGTAAAAATTTTAAAGATGATTTGATGGATGGATTGCTCTTGAAGCAGTTGATGTCGATTCGGTCGGCGAGTTCTTCCCATGTATACTTTTGGGTAAGAATTTCTAGAATATCGGCCAGTTTTACACCATGCAGTGGGTTGTTGGGCTGATTTTGTGATTCTTCGGTCATAGTAGGAAAAAAAAACTCCGGTAATCAGCCGGAGTTTATTCATCAATCAAAAAACGAACAGTCATGATAAACTGTTGTCACTATAAAGATACAATTAATATGCCAAATTTACAATAGATTTAGAATTCAGCAGATACCTGCTTTGTTTTATCCTAAATAAGTCTTTAATATCTTACTTCTTGAGGTGTGTTTCAAACGTCTGATCGCTTTTTCCTTGATTTGGCGAACGCGTTCACGGGTCAGGTCAAAAGTTTCCCCAATTTCTTCCAAGGTCATTGAATGTTGTCCTGCAAGACCAAAATAGAGACGAATAACATCGGCTTCCCTTGGGGTCAAGGTTTCCAAAGAACGTTCAATTTCTACGCGAAGCGATTCCTGTAAAAGTTCTCTATCGGGGTTGGGCGATTCGCCACTACGAAGTACATCGTAGAGGTTGGAATCTTCACCATCGATTAAGGGCGCATCCATGGATACGTGACGCCCGGAGTTTTTCAAGGATTGTTTTACGTCTTCCACGGTCATATCCAACTCCTTGGCGATTTCCTCTGCGGAGGGCATACGTTCGTGTGCCTGCTCTAAAAAGGCGAAGGTCTTATTGATTTTGTTAATGGAACCAATTTTGTTCAAGGGCAAACGTACGATACGCGACTGCTCGGCCAAGGCCTGCAAAATGGATTGTCGGATCCACCATACGGCATAGGAGATGAATTTAAATCCACGGGTCTCGTCGAAACGCTGTGCGGCCTTAATCAGGCCAAGGTTGCCCTCGTTAATCAAATCGGGTAGGGTAAGACCTTGGTTCTGGTATTGCTTGGCGACCGATACTACGAAACGAAGGTTGGCTTTCGTAAGTTTTTCAAGAGCGATCTGGTCGCCTTTCTTGATACGTTGCGCCAATTCTACTTCTTCGTCGGCAGTAATCAAATCGACTTTGCCGATTTCCTGTAAGTACTTGTCCAGTGATGCGGTCTCCCTGTTGGTGACCTGCTTGGTAATCTTTAACTGTCTCATCGCTAAATTTCCTTTTTCTAGTTAAGCTTCAAAAAGCCCGTTTATATTTGGGTAAAAACAGGTTCTTCGCATAAGCTGCATATACTTATACGTAAAAATCCTTGAAATGTTACAATTAGGGTTAAGAAAGTTGAGTTTTTCGCTGAAACCCATCAAAAAGCCCCGTTCATCGAGTTGAACGGGGCTTTTTTTAATTTTTGTCTAACGTCTAACGTCTAACGTCTAACGTCTAACGTCTTAATCACGTCTCGGCTTGCGATCGCGACTATCCCTTCCACCACCACGACGGTCATCGCGGCCACCTCCTCGGCTTCGGTCATTGCTTCGCGGAGGTCTTTCGGAATAACCTTCGGGTTTATCCATAAGTACCTTGCGCGATACACGATCTTTCCGGGTTCGTTTATCGATACCCATATATTTCACATCGAATACATCGCCCATGTTGACTACATCGGATACGTTTTCGGTACGTTCCCAAGCGAGTTCGGAAACATGAAGCAAAATTTCGTTTCCGGGCGCATCTTGATATTCAACTACGGCACCGAAATCGAGCATCTTTATCACTTTAACCTCGTAAACGCTACCTTCTTTGGGCTTGAACATCAAAGATTCGATTCTGGCCAATACGGCGTCGATGCCATTTTGATCCGTTCCTAGAATCTCTACGATACCTTCTTCGGTAACAGGGTCCTCATTGATAACGATAGTGGTCTTTGTTTCTTTTTGTAATTCCTGAATCACTTTTCCACCGGGACCTATCAAAGCGCCGATAAATTCGTTCGGAATTACCGTAGTCACCATTTTCGGCGCATGTGGCTTCACGTCGGCGTTTGGCGCCGAAATGGTATCTATTAGTTTTTCTAGGATGTGCAACCGACCTGCTTGGGCCTGTTTCAATGCCTTCACCAAGATTTCATAGGAGAGCCCTTTTACCTTGATGTCCATTTGACAAGCGGTGATACCGTCGGCGGTACCGGTCACTTTGAAGTCCATATCACCCAAGTGATCCTCGTCTCCAAGGATATCGGACAGTACGGCGTATTTTCCGGAGTCACCATCGGAAATCAAGCCCATCGCGATACCTGAAACCGGTTTTTTCAATTGCACACCGGCATCCATAAGGGCCATTGTTCCCGAACATACGGTGGCCATAGATGAAGATCCATTACTTTCCAATACTTCGGAAACTACACGTACGGTGTACGGGCAATCTGCAGGAATCATGCCTTTAAGGGCGCGTTGCGCAAGATTGCCATGGCCTACTTCCCTACGGGATGTACCTCGAATAGGTCGTGCTTCACCAGTACAAAATGGCGGAAAGTTGTAATGCAGATAGAACGTTTCTTCGCCTTCGTATGAGGGCATATCGATTTTGTTCGCCTCTCGAGACGTACCTAGCGTAACGGTAGCCAGCGCTTGCGTTTCTCCCCTTGTAAAAATGGAAGATCCGTGGGTGGATGGCAAATAATCGACCTCGCACCAGATGGGTCGAATCTCGTCGGTCTTTCTACCGTCCAATCGTAGTCCCTCGTTAAGAGTCAAGTCCCGAACCGCCGCCTTTTCGGCCTTTCGATAGTATTCGGAAATCAAATCCCCTTTTTCCTCTAATTCTTCCTCGGAATAGCTGGCCTTGATTTCATCTTTGATTTCTGAAAAAGCTGCACTTCGCTCGTGCTTTGCAGAACCGGCTTTCGCCACGGCATATACCTTATCGTATGCCAGCTCGTGAATTTTTTTCTCTAGGTCAGCATCTTCGGGAGATTGTTCCCACTCGCGTACCTCTTTTCTTCCGAAGGCATCGGCCAATTTCAATTGGGCATCGATTTGTTTTTTGATGGCCTCATGGGCAAATTTGATGGCCTCGACCATATCCTCTTCGGAAATCTCGTCCATCTCACCTTCTACCATCATCACAGAGTCGGCGGAAGCACCAATAATCATATCGATATCGCTTTCCTCCAATTGCGCACGGCTTGGGTTGATAATGAACTCACCATCGACACGGCCGACACGGGCTTCGGAAATAGCACATTCAAACGGAAAATCCGAAAGTTGAATGGCTGCAGATGCGGCCAATCCGGCCATGGCATCGGGCATAACGTCCTCGTCGTGGGACATCAATTGAATCATGACCTGAGTTTCGGCGCTATAATTCTTTGGAAAAAGCGGACGTAAAACACGGTCTACCAGTCGCATGGTCAATACTTCACCGTCGCTAGGTCGGGCTTCCCTTTTAAAGAATCCGCCGGGATAACGGCCTGAAGCCGCAAATTTTTCGCGATAGTCTACCGTTAAGGGTAGAAAAGGCAAATCTTTTTGTTCGTAGTTGGATACAACTGTACACAACAGCATACATTTACCGGATTGAACGACGACGGACCCGTGGGCCTGCTTCGCTAATTTACCGGTCTCGATAGAGATTTCCCTACCGTCACCGAGGTCGATGACCTCTCTAAATACTTTTGGAATCATACGTGTGAATTTGTTACCGATTTCGCATCGGGTTTTGTTAAACAATGGTCTCTTGTACCGCCAAGACGCAATGCATTGCGTCTCTGCAGTGATTTGTTGTGTTGTGCTGACCAATGAAAAACCGTGTGTTATACTACCAACACACAATATATTTTAAAAACGTAAGGGCTGAAAATTTTCAGCCCTTACCTCTTCATACGGGCAAAAGTTTTCCGCCCTATTTTCTGATGTTCAGTTCCTTGATGAGTTCACGATAGCGAACAACATCCGTTTTCTTCAAATAATCGAGAAGACTACGTCTTTTACCTACCAATCGCACCAATGAGCGCTCGGTATTATAATCTTTTCTGTTATTTTTTAAATGCCCCGTAAGGTGGTTGATACGGTGGGTGAAAAGAGCCACTTGCCCCTCGGTGGAGCCAGTATTCTCCGCTTTCCCACCATGCTTTTTAAAGATGTCGGCTTTTACTTCCTTGGTTAAATACATGCCAATATTGTTTTAAATGATTTTTATGTATATGATTTTCTCTAAATCAGGGCGCAAATATAAGGTTATTTTGTGTAGATATAGACCATAGCTGATCATTTAATTCAAAAAGCGCACCCGTCGGGTAGGGGAGCCACCTTTTCCAAATCCATTGCGAACTCCACATCCAGTTCTGTGGCCTGAAAACCCTTTTCGACACTGCCTTTTTGCGCCTTTACCGCATATCCCGAATTGTTCATGTGCACCCGGACATAGACTTCTTTATTCCTGCCAAGCGCTATATTTTCCCCAGATCGCACAAAAGGTTGTTCGATGACGTGGCTGTGGTCTAGAATTCTTCGATAGACTAGATTGCCATCCAAATCAACGACCTCCCACCAGTCGGCGTATTGGTCGCATCCGGTATCAAGACTCTCAATAGTAACTGCAAAAGTATAGGCGTTTGCATCGCCCGAAACTTGGATTTTTACCACTTGGGTAACTCCTTGTAAGGCATAAATGGAATCGTTTTCTGCCAGCATCTTTTCCTTGTCCGTAGAGCAGCCATTCAACCAGAGTAAAATTAGTAAAAGGGGGAAATGTTTCATAAGTAGGGAATGTAGGGGTAAAAAAAAGTTCATCCGTTTATTTTTCATTTGAGCGATGCATGATTCAGGAGTAGACGAAAAATCAAAAAGTTTTGTCCTTGACTTTTCCCCTCCAACACTTTTACTTTTTTGAACATTAAACGTTTATCCCCTAATTGGATTGTTCTCGATCAAATCAATATATAAGTTGATTTTCTTTTTCAGGTTCTTTCGGTGAACGATAAAATCCAAAAAGCCGTGTTCGAGTACGAATTCGGCAGTTTGGAAGCCATCTGGAAGCTCTTTTCCTGTTGCTTCCTTTACCACCCTTGGCCCTGCAAAGCCGATAAGGGCACCTGGTTCAGAAATATTAATATCACCCAACATGGCGTAGGAAGCAGTGGTGCCGCCCGTTGTGGGATCGGTACAAAGCGAAATATAGGGTACTTTGGCCTCTGCCAACTGCGCCAGTTTGGCGGAAGTTTTGGCCAATTGCATCAGCGAAAGCGCAGCCTCCATCATACGTGCACCGCCGGATTTCGAGATCATGACAAAAGGAATCTTTTTCTTGATGGAATGGTCAATGGCCCGGGCGATTTTTTCACCCACTACGCTGCCCATGGACCCGGCGATAAAACTAAAATCCATACAGGCGACGACCATTTCCTTTCCCAAAGAGTTACCAACTGCGGTACGCACGGCATCTTTAAGTCCCGTTTTTTTCTGGGCGGCTTTTAGGCGGTCGGAGTACTTTTTCGTATCCTCGAACTTTAGGGGGTCTTTCGAGGTTAGTTTCGCATCGAGTTCCTTGAACTTGTTATCGTCGAAAAGAATCTCAAAATAATGCTTACTACCGATTTGTACGTGGTAGTCGTCTTCGGGACTCACATAATGGTTCTTGGCCAGTACTTCGGACTCCACTATTTTTCCGGTAGGTGATTTGTACCACAGCCCTTTCGGAGTATCCTTTTTCTCTTCCGTGGCCGTTTGGATTCCCTTTTCCTTTCTTTTGAACCAAGCCGTCATGTTTTGCATATTTAGGTTAGTGGGGTAATTAGAAATGAACCAGTTTGAATAGGTCCCTTGCACCTATTTATAAGGTATTTATGTTGTTCAGGTCTTCAAAGGCTTTTTTCAATCGCTCGATAAAGGTCTTTTCACCCTCCCTAAGCCAGTCTCTGGGGTCGTAGAATTTTTTGTTGGGCTCGTCCGCGCCTTTTGGGTTTCCGATCTGTGATTGGAGATAGTCCTTTTTATCCTGAATATAATCCCTTACCCCGGCAAGAAAAGCGTACTGCAGATCGGTATCGATATTCATTTTTATCACTCCATAACTGATACCTTCGCGAATTTCCTCTACGGTTGAACCAGAGCCACCATGAAACACAAAATCAATATGGTTGTGGCCGACATTATATTTTTTGGAAATATAGTCCTGGGAATTCTTCAGGATTTTAGGGGTCAATTTCACATTGCCCGGTTTGTATACCCCATGCACGTTTCCGAAGGCTGCAGCAATGGTAAAACGGTGGCTCACTTTTGAAAGTTCTTCATACGCATAGGCCACTTCTTCGGGTTGGGTGTATAATTTTGAGTCATCGACATCGCTGTTGTCGACCCCATCTTCTTCGCCACCCGTAATGCCCAATTCGATTTCGAGCGTCATATCCATTTTGGCCATGCGTTCCAAATAGCCCTTACAGATTTCAATGTTTTCTTCAATAGTTTCTTCCGAAAGGTCGATCATGTGGGAACTGAACAGTGATTTGCCTGTCTGCTCGAAGTGCTTTTCGCTGGCATCAAGCATCCCGTCGATCCAGGGCAACAGTTTTTTGGCACAATGGTCGGTGTGTAGAACAACCGTGGCACCGTAGGCTTCTGCCAATTGATGTACGTGCTTGGCGCCTGCTACCGCACCGAGAACGGCCGCTTTTTGTCCCTCGTTCGACAGGCCCTTCCCCGCATTGAACTGCGCGCCCCCGTTTGAGAATTGAATCATGACCGGAGCCTTTAAACTTGCGGCGGTCTCTAAAACACCGTTGATAGTATCCGATCCTATTACGTTTACCGCCGGAAGGGCGAAACCTTTTTCTTTTGCGTATTTAAAGATTGCTTGTACTTCGTCGCCGGTGGCTACGCCAGGTTTTATATTGTGGGCCATAATTTATGTTCTAAGGGTTTCTAATGTATTTGGATGCAAAAATACTAAAATATTGCTTGAACTTTAAAAAGGATAATTTATCCCGATCTGCAAAACGGCGTTTTTAAAATTATAATCGGCGAACCACCTTTCCGAGATACTATTGGCGGGGTTGTAGGTCTTGAAGCCTAGGTCGGCCCGGAGTACAAAAAAGGTGAAATCGTAACGGAGTCCGAATCCGGAGCCTAGCGCCGTATCCCCCAGAGACTCCAAACCGGTAAAAGTAGCTTCCGGATCTTCCACATTGTCGAAAACGTTCCAGATATTGCCTGCATCGGCGAACAGGGCGCCCTTAAAACTTCCGAAAAGGGGAAAACGGTATTCAAGGCTCAAGGTTAGTTTTAAATTGGCCTCATTAAAATCGTTAATGGCATCGATGCGACCCGGACCCAGCGAATAGGGTGACCAAGCCCTAATGTCGTTGGCACCCCCTGCAAAATAACTGCGAACGAACGGAATATTATCCGAATTGCCGTAGGGAATAGCAATGCCTAAAAACGACCGGAATGCCAACACACCGGTACGTGATACGCTCCAATATTTTACATAGTCGATTTCGGTCTTCACGTATTGGCTATACGGAACATTGAAAATCAAGCGGTCTCCGTTTTCGTTTTCATCGAAAGGGATTAGGGCCGAAATACCGGAAAGTAAGTTTCCTGCACTTTCAAGCTTGAAACGCAACTGATAAAATTTGTTGTCGGTAAGGCCGTTGCGACTGGTATAGTTCAACGTATAGTTGCTGGCAAAGATCAGGTTGTTTTCGGTGAGCCGTTGCCTTCTTTCCTCGATACGGCTAACAGCCTCAAAATCGCCAGCTAAGGTAGGTACTTGTCGATCGAGTATGGCCTCGGTAAAATCGGTGGTGCCTTGTGGGATGATCAGACGGGGACTTTCCAATGGCTCACGAGGTTCGAAAACGTCCGATAGCGTTGCATTGTCCTGATATATATCGGCCGAAGCAATATCGTTCAATTGGGTATAGGAGTTACGATACACGTTAAAGAAGCGATCCGTATTGACATTTCTGACAAATTGTACGTTAAGCAATTCGATATTGTGTTTTATATGGTCGGAGGGGATCCAGTTATAGCCCAAAATTGTACTGAACGCCTGTTTGTCGAGTCCGATATTCTTTTGGAAACTGGTCCCCAGTGAAATACGGGTTCGCGGAAGCGTATAGCTCGGTATTATCTTTTTGGTATCGAAAAAAGGAAACCAAATGCTGGGAATATCCAAATTGGCATCGGCGCCATATTCCTGGAGATTAAAAAAGCGGTTATCGGTGATGCTTTGGTCATTGGAATTTCCAATGCTCAAACGCCCTGAAATACTTAGGTTTTCTGCGCCCCCGAAAAGATTTCTGGCCTGTAACGATGGGTTGAGGGCCAGCCCGACCTGTTGAATGTTCGACCGTGTAAGCT
>JAGXIC010000286.1 GCA_024635875.1 Pricia sp. | reverse complement strand
TTTGTTCGAGCTGCCGTTGAATATCCTTTTTCAGGTTCGCCGTGAGTTGCGAAATATGATGCTTTTTGGCCGCACAGAATTGGTAGGTACCTCTCCTGATGTCTTCTCCCGCAGAGGTCAACACCTTCTTTTCGTTTCTGAGCCGGAAACGGGATTGCTGCGAAAAGTATTGTGCATGCTGCATGACCTCGTTTTTGTTTTGGTCCAGGATATTCCGGGTAACCGAACGCAACAATTTTATTTCGGATGCGAAATTGGTTTTTGCGTCCCGAATCAATCGCCGACTCTGGTCACTGATCTTTTCTTCCGCCTTATGAACGGGTACGGAGAAATCGTGAAACTTTTGGATCAAGAATTCTGCTAATTTTGTGGGAGTGATAGCGTTTTCATAGGCTATCATCTCCGCGACCGTTTCGTTGGTCGAATGACCGATACCGGTAATCACGGGAATGGGAAATTCCGTAATTTCTTTGGCAAGGTCGTAGTTGTTGTAACAGGATAATCCTATATCACCACCGCCGCCCCTAACGATGGCCACCACGTCAAAATGATGGATGACTTTTCTGATGCTTCTTAACTGTGCGATTATCGTTCGCACCGCATTATCACCCTGCAGAAGTGACGGGAATAGGAATTGGAAAAACCTATAGTTCCAGCTGCTGCTGGCCGCTTCGAATACATTGATAAAGTCCGCATAACCCTTACTGGTTTCCACGGAAATGATAGCAATCCGTTGTGGCAATACGGGAAGTTCAAGCTGCTTATTTTTTGAGAAAATACCCTCAAGGCGCAGTTTATTGATAGTTTCTTGTTTCTCTTTTTCAAGATCGCCCAAGGTGAAGCTTGGGTCAATATCGTGGATCTGTAACGTTAATCCGTATTTTGGATCGAAATTAATTGTGGCGGAGAACAAAATCTTGATGCCTTCTTTAAGCGGCTCTTTAAGTACCCGATGAAAGTTGGTATTTATGCTTTGATAATCACTTTTCCATAAAATAGCGCTGATTTGGGCGATAACCTTTCCCTCTTTCTTTTCCACCAGTTCAGGATAGCAGTGCCCTGACCTTTGATAATGGTTAAGTTTGTTCATTTCCGCCTTTACCCAAAAGGCACTTTGGTAACGATTTGCAATCGTTTTTTGAATACTTTTCGTGACCTCCAGCAGGGAGAATATTTTTTTGCCGTTTAGCTTTTCTGACATGTGTCGGTGTTTCGGGTTTCAGCAATGGTCTTGACCAAGACAGTCGCAGCAGTCGATACTACTTGAATCGAAACCCACAACAGGCGTAATCGGCAGAGGGTAAAGATACCTTTAGATTTTCAAAGCTTTATATACTATCCGCCGAAAAATACGTTTAATTATAAGACAAACCAACCGAGCTGACAAACGACCGAGCTTTCGCTCCCTATGGTTGTATCGCCTTTATTAAAATACTATCCCATGAGAACTTTCTTGAAAATACTATGTTCGTCTTTGGTGTTCCTAAGCATACCGATCAATGCCCAGAACTGCACTTTGGACATCGGTGGAAAGAATGCCGAGACCATGGCTACCGTGTTTCAATTGAACGAAGCCCAGAGGGCGACCTTGGAAACCTTACAGAGACTCCTTGCCGTGGAAACCGGACATCTGGAAGAACGGATCGAAAAACTGCTGGCCGAACATCCTCAGAGTACACAAGAAGAACTGTTTAAAATGGCGGAGAAGTACAAGGTCTTGCAGCAAGAAATCCTTACTGTTTCGTATGAAAGCGATAAAAAACTTTTGTCGGAGTTCAACGCCAAGCAATACGAGCGATACCTTCAACTTTGCAAGGAGGCGATTCGAAGGCCGATTGCCGTTGTTCCAAAGGTTTATAATGATAGTATCGATCCGGAATAAAATTCTGAAGTTGATACATAAGCCTGTTTAGGACGGTAGGCTTGAGTGAGACAATCGGTATAACGGCAGTTTTCATGCAGCAGTCAAGCTATGAATCTAAAAACATGTACAGACTATTGCGTTTAAGAGGCAAGGCTAATGCAGATTTTTTGCATGGATAAACTCCTTAACCTATAAACCCATAAACTTTTTAAAAGTTCGTACTTTTGACAAAATCACCCGGTCGTCTATGTACAAAACTTTTGTCCGTCCTTTTCTTTTTCTGTTCGATGCGGAGCGTGCCCATCACCTGACCTTTTCCCTTGTCCATTTTTTTTCGAATATCGGTTTTTCCAGGGTTTTTAGGATGATGTATACGTTGGAGGATAAGCGTTTGGAGCGGGAGGTTTTTGGTATTCGCTTCAAAAATCCGGTGGGATTGGCCGCTGGCTTCGATAAGGATGCCAAACTCTACAACGAACTTTCCGATTTCGGATTTGGCTTTGTCGAAATCGGTACGCTTACCCCTAAGCCCCAAGAAGGAAATCCTAAAAAACGGCTGTTCCGTCTAAAACCGGACCAGGCCATAGTCAATAGAATGGGATTCAATAATCAGGGTGTCTTCGATGCCGTCGAACGTTTGAAAAAAAAGCATCGCGTTTTGGTCGGGGGAAATATCGGCAAGAACAAGGTTACCCCGAATACCGAGGCCGTAAAAGATTATCTCATCTGTTTCGATGCCCTTTTCGACCATGTAGATTATTTTGTGGTCAATGTCAGCTCACCCAACACCCCAGGCTTACGTGAATTGCAGGATAAAGAACCCTTGACCGCATTGCTCATACAATTGAAAGACCGGAACACGGAAAATGCCAAAAACAAAGGGATAAAGGAGAAACCTATCCTTTTAAAAATCGCGCCCGATTTGACCGATGACCAGCTCCTAGATATTATTAGCATTGTTGAAATCACCCAAATCGAGGGCGTAATCGCCACCAATACGACCATTGCCCGTAAAGATTTAAAATCGGACGCTGTTCAGACCAAGGAAACCGGTGGATTGAGCGGAAAGCCTTTAACCAAACGAAGTACGGAGGTCATCCGCTTTTTGGCGGAGAAAAGTAATAAAGCTTTTCCGATCATTGGTGTTGGGGGAATCCATTCCCCAGAAGATGTTTTGGAAAAACTGGATGCCGGTGCGGATTTAGTCCAGTTATATACCGGGTTTATATATGAAGGGCCTTCATTGGTCAAACGGATCAATAAGGCGATTTTGAATCGTAGTGAAGTGAGATAGTAGGGCTACAGGTTTTAAGGTTTAATCACTACTGCACAACTGTTTAAGGTTCAAAGTTGAAACGTAACAACCACAAACCTTAAACCTTCCTTTAGGCAGGTTTGAACCTTGAATCCTATTTGGTTGGAGGGTCATTCTTTTTTAGACCAGTAGTCCAAAACTAAAACATCATCCAAATGCGGCCCTAAAACGTCACCGAAGGCTTTATGGTCGGGATGCGGTAAATATACGGCCCTATCTTCTTCGCTTTTGAAGGTCAGGAAAAAAATATGGGTAAAGCCTTTGTCAAGTCCCTCGGGACTGTTGTTGGTGCCCCATTCGTAGGAAGCAATCTGTGGAATCTTCGATGGTAGCGCGCTAAAGGCATCCTGAACCTTGCGGATATCATCCTTTGAAGTATCTTCCTTAAATTTGAACATCACTACGTGCCGTAAAACGCTGTCTTGTTTCATGGTGGTTTCTTTTTTATCTGTTCTTAAATCCTTCCCATTGAAGGAAACCAAAGTTAAGGATAGAAAAACAATACATAAAGTAATTATTCGGTATATCGGTTTCATAATTCGAAATGTTTTTTGCCAAGATAGGGAAATCTGCCGTTACTTTGACAGCAGACATGGAATAAGGTTCAATACTGCCGTTGCTAGTTTCACTACTGCGACCACGCTCAGTACAGAGGTTCAAAGTTAAAAAATACCTTGAACCTTGAACAGCTGCACAGCAGCGATTAAACCTGGAATTTGTACTTGAATTTGAACCTACTCTTGACACTTGAGCCTTGAATTACGAAACCCTATACGCTTTTACGCTTGCCACCGCTGCCCTGGCAATTTCGCCAGGCCCTGATAATATTTACGTGCTGACCCAAAGCTTGGCGAACGGTAAAAAATACGGATTGGCAACCACAGCGGGACTCCTATCGGGCTGTTTGGTGCATACTACCTTGCTGGCTTTTGGAGTATCCGTGATTATTCGGGAAAGCGACGCCTTGTTCTTAGGTATAAAAATTCTTGGCGCAATTTATTTGTTGTATTTGGCTTTTATGGTGTATCGAAGTGACACTGCTTTAGATGTTTCCAGTGAAAAGGTTGTAAAAAAGGGATTGTGGCAGCTCTTTAAACAGGGATTTATCATGAACGTACTTAACCCCAAAGTGACAATTTTCTTTTTGGCCTTTTTTCCGGGGTTTTTGTTCAGCGATACGTTGAGCACGGTACTCCAGTTTTACGTACTTGGACTATTGTTCATGTTCGTTTCAGGGCTAATTTTTTGTGGGATAGCCATTCTTTCAGGAACGATATCGAAATTTCTAGTTGATAACCAAAACATCGGCGCGGTACTGAAATGGTTACAGGTTATCGTGTTTGTCGGTATTGCGGTCTATCTATTGCTATCCGGCAAATAGTATTAATTTTGGTGCTATCTAAACACCACTATGTCCGAAAAAGTAAAACTGATCGAATGTCCCCGTGATGCCATGCAAGGCATCAAGGCGTTTATTCCTACGACGGAGAAAGCGAAGTACATTCAATCGGTATTGGGCTGTGGTTTCGATACTATCGATTTCGGAAGTTTTGTTTCTCCGAAGGCAATTCCCCAAATGGTCGATACGGCTGAGGTACTGGCGCAACTTGACCTGTCAAAAACAAAGAGTAAACTGTTGGCCATTGTTGCCAATGTACGCGGGGCACAGGATGCATCCGACCACCCGGAAATCGATTATCTCGGCTATCCGTTCTCCATTTCCGAGAACTTTCAGATGCGGAATACCCATAAGACCATTCTGGAGTCTGTAGACATCCTGCAGCAAATACTGGATATCGCCAATGTATCCGGCAAAGAAGTGGTGACCTATATTTCTATGGGTTTTGGTAACCCTTACGGCGATCCGTGGGATGTTGATGTTGTGGGTAAGTGGACCGAGAAATTAGCGGATATGGGCGTCAAGATCCTTTCGCTTTCCGATACGGTCGGTACATCTACCCCAGCGGATATCGATTATCTTTTTTCGCATTTGATTCCCGGATATCCTGATATCGAATTTGGCGCACATTTACATACTACACCATCCCAATGGCATGAAAAAGTACATGCCGCCTATACTGCCGGTTGTCGCCGATTCGATGGTGCGGTGCAGGGTTTCGGCGGATGCCCCATGGCCAAAGATGAACTTACGGGCAATATGCCTACCGAAAAAATGCTATCTTATTTCACGGCCGCAAAAGCGGATCCAGGGGTTAATTGGATGGTTTTCGAAGCCGCCTATAACAAGGCTACGGAGTTGTTTTCGAGATATCATTAAAGTTACTTCGCAAGGCATTAGGTCGGGAAACGACCTTGCAACCCATTCAATAACAGTCCATTTTTAGCTGTTCGTTGTGCTCGAATTTACTTAAAGTGGTTTTCAATCGTGAAGCCGCTATTTCTTCCAAAACGGCCAATACCTGATTTTGCATGGCTATGGAGCCGCAAATCATAAATACCGAGCCTGACTTCAGTTTTTCCGCAATAGATTCTTGCGCTTGAACGATCAAATCTTGAACGTACCTTTTTTCACCATACTCTCGGGAATAGACCACTTCGAGTGCACTTAGTTTTCCATCGGAAAGTGCCAATTCTACATTTTCCCTGTAGGTTTCGAAGGAAGCCATTGTGCGCCCGCCCCAAAAAAGTTGTATGGGAATGCCGTTTACGTTTTCGTCAATGATACCTAAAAACGGGGCAATACCGGTGCCGTTGGCGATACACACAATTTCTTTGGCATACTTCGGAAAATGAAAATCCGGATTGCGCTGTATGCCTGCTTCCAAGCGATCATTTTCCGATAAACCGCTAAAATAATTTGAGCTTATCCCGTATTCGTGCTTTTTAATACTGAGAAGAATATCGGTATCCAATCTCGCAATCGAATACAATCGCGGCGGTTCTTTTTTGTTTGGGCTATAGGCCAGCAAATCACCGGATCGGAATTTTATTTTCTTTTGAGGTCTAAGGCGGATCAAAAAAGTAGCATCGGTATTTACATCCGTTTTTTGGACAACGGTAAAGGGTTTCGTCCTGATCGGTTTTACCTTTTTTCTAATGGGTTTTATATGTAGGGGTATACCTGTAGCGCTACTCCATTGCGAAACCCAATCCGAAAAGGCTTCAAAAGACTGGCCGTTTATTTTATAAAGTGGAAGTAGAGGTCTTAAACCGGATCGTTGCTTCAGAAGGGCATCTACATCAGAGGCGAATTTGCAATAATCAGGATAAAGTAGCGCACCAAAGCCTAAAACGCTATACTGTATTTTTTGGTCAAAGTGCAGGCAGGTAAAGATTTGCTTAAAATTCCGTGCATTGTTCGGCGCATCGCCTTCCCCGTAGGTGGCTGTAAAAATAATAAGATGCCGTGCTTTTTCATAGGTGGAATACGCGTTAAGTTCCGCACTGAAAACGGATTTCCCTGCTTTGGTCAGGGCGTTTTCGAACAAGGTGGCAAAGTCACGAGTGCTTCCGGTTTCCGAGCCTACCAAAATAATGTACTCGCATTCTTCCTTATTTTTTGGGGATGAGATGGCTGCAACTTTTTTTCTGCGTTTCAGGGCCATAGCAAATCCCGTGAACATGAAAAATAGCACGGATATACTGGTGACCAACAATACCAAAGACCAGATAATGCTGCCCTGCCCGGTATGGGCGGTAAGGCTGAAACGGGATAATAGCTTGACCATAGGATAGTCCACCTCGCTTAAAATAGCTCCTGAATATTGGTCCACATAAAGTTCCCGGTCCAGCAGAGCAAGCTCAAAATAATCTTCCGGCGCCTCGGAAAACGGAAAGGTCAATTGACGGACATCATCCAAAACGATATCCTGAAAACGTGTTAAGGTTTTACGGGCGTTTTCAGGAATGTAACTGGCATCAACCCTAATCAGATCATGTTTTACATCATCGGAGGGCAACAATGAAAATTTCTCAGCTGATAAATAAACGCCCGAAGCCGCCACGATCAGAACGGGAAGTAAAAACCAGCGTCCGAAAATCACATGGAACCGCTGCGCAAAATGTTCTTTTGGTATTTTAGAGAAGATTCTTTTGAATCCACCTTGTCTTTGAGCGAGTAGAAAAAATCCGGTTATGGTAATCAGGCAAAGCAAAAAAGAGACCAGTCCCACAAAAAAGCGCCCGATGCCTTTAAGAAAGAGTGATCTGTGCAAATTGGTCGTCCACTGAAATATGGGGGAAGTATCGGTTAGGACTCCCAATTTTTCACCGGTCACCGCATCTACATATATCCGTTCATTGTCTCCCGCTTCAGTAATTACCGATGCGATGACAAAATCGTTGGCATCGACTTCAAGTTCCAGTACCTCTGTATAATTTTCGCGCAAGGCCGCGACCGTTTCTGCCAAAGTGACCTTTTTCAAGTCGGACACGGCATAGGGCCGGGCAGCATCCGAAATCGGCTCGAAAGCCAAAATGATCCCAGTAACCGTTGCAACAAATAAAAACAGGGATGTGGCAATAGCCAAGGCTAAATGACTATACCTCCAGATAGAGATGGTCATGGATAAAATTGATAAATTAAAAGGTTTGGATCAACAGGTTGATGGTTCATCGCAACTTACTTTTTTACTGCCAACCCTTCCTGCCACTGGTTACTGGGGAATCATTCTTATGTAGCGAATAAACCCCTTGCCCTCCAATTTCGATTTTAGGCTTTCAGAAGTCAGTTCAAATTGAACATCGTCTTTATAATATTCCTGATCTTCAACAGCGGATTCGAACCGGATTTTATAGCCTGCATCGATTTTATTTTTAGGGATTTTTAAAACGGTCAACGAACGCTCACCCCCTGATACCGTCGCCCCTGTAATCGCATCGATATCGGGCCTAACGCTGCCATAGTATGTCCACCACTCCTCAATATCGCGATACCATTCGTTGTCGTCGCCCTGTACATACAGCGTTTGGTCATATTCCCCATCGGCGTTCAACAGTGATACTACCAAGTAGGCACCCTCTCCCTCGTAGTTCGTGAGCTGGATCATACACTTGTAGTTGGCGGTGTCCGGGGGCCTTATGAAACCGGTCGAACCGATTAGTCCGATGGCGAGTATCAACAAATAGCTATATTTTTTTTTTCATAGTTAAATACTGTTTTTGTTTACGCTTTCCACCACCCCTTTACCTTAAAAACTCCAAAGCGACTTGATTTTTCTGCAAGAGCTCATTTTCGCTGGCAAGGTCATATACAGATTCTTCGAATTCGGTCTTGACATTTTTATCGGCGCCTTGTTCTATAAGGTACTTAAGTAGCGCATCGTTTTCCGATGTCATGGCCGCAAGGTGCAAAGCAGTATTCCCTTCATCGTTCTTTTTGTCAATGTCTATCTTGAAATCTTCGAGACGTTTTAGCAAAGCCATATTGTCTTCTTTGGCCGCTAGGTGCAACAGGGTATTTCCGTTTTGTTGTGCTTCGGTCAAAGACAATCCGTTTTCTTTGAGCAAGTTAAGTTTCTTCTCGAAAGCTTCAGGGTCGTTGGCGTTGAAATTGTTCAAAAGGTAATAGGCCAACGAATTTCCATCACTATCCTTGACGGAAACATCCGCTTCCTTTTTAATCAGGAACGCAACGACATCGGCATCATTGCGATTAACGGCCATGGTCAAGGCGGAGCGCCCGTTTTCATCCTGTGCATTTATATCTTTTACATATTCCGAAAAAAACTGTACCACTTCTAGCTCGTTACTGTTGGCAGCATTCATAAATGGCGTTCGGCCGGCCTTGTCCGCTTTGTCGGCATCTACGCCTTTGTCGATAAAGTAGTGGGGCAGGTTCAGATCATCGCTATCCGAGGCAATGGCGTGCAGCGGATTGCGACCTTCTTTGTCCGTTATGTTCGGTTTTAAGCCTAGGCTTTCTAGATAGGTAAAGGTTTCGAGTCCGTTTTTGGGATTGTCGGAACCTTGGCTGGCCATTAAGATGGCATTACCGCCGTTTTTGTTCATCGTGTTATAGGGAAGCCCTTTGTCGACCAATGTTTTAAGCAGGGCGACATCTCCACCGCGGGCCGCGTAGTTAAAAATTCCGTTTCCATCGGTATCGGTACTGTTGATATCCAGTCCCTTTTCGGCAAAATATTCGATGATTTCGTAACCCCTGTCCGAGTTGCTTTCCATACCGTAGCCGGTAGTTGTCGTTGCGACTAGCAAGATGGCGTTCGCGCCGTTGTTGGTTTTGTCGTTGAGGTCGGCACCGTTGGCCAATAGAAAATCATAGAGATCGGTATTGGTCACGCCGCCTCGGGCCGCAAAGTTGATGGCATTATAACCGTGGCTTCCCTTTACATCGGCCTTTGCCCCTTTTGACACCAAATATTTTACCATATCAAGATTATTGGCATAGGCCGCCCACATGAGATAGGTTCGACCGTCATGTGTCAGTTTGTTGACATCGTTGCCCGCTTTGTCCAAAACGTGTTTGACCGTGGCATTATCCGTTTTTTCGAGCAGGGCAAAACAGACCGCATCGAACATACCGCTGTTCAGTTCGGTAATATCGTTGCCCGCGCTTATGTCCTTTTCAATTTTTGCTATGGATGGGTTCGCTTTCCAATATTCGCGATTCAAAAAGATGTTTTCTTGGGCGGTGCCGATGACGGTGAAGAGGAAAGCGATGGTCGTGAAAATTTTTTTCGGGGTGTTCATAGTGTTGCGCATAGGATTTAAATTAATGAGGGTAAGGAAGATTTAAAAAACAGCACCGGCTTCCAAGTGTTGGGAAATTGTTATTCTTCCTCAATCTGTAGTGGGTATCAT
>JAGXIC010000285.1 GCA_024635875.1 Pricia sp. | reverse complement strand
GTCCAAAAGGCCGTCGTTATTTACGTCTCCAATACCTACCCCGCCCCCGTTATAAAAATTACGATATTTATAAATATTAAAATCGTTCGTGGAGGTCAACGTATTTTGAAAATCGATATGGGTCTTTTCGGGGTGCAAGGCAATGAACAAAGGCGTTTCCCCGACCTTTTTTGGCTTACTGCACGATATGCCAATCGAAAGGAGTACAATTAAGCCCAGTAGTACCAGCCACCGTGTTGTGGTTTTGAATTTATTTAGTTTAATACATTTCATTGTTTGCTTTTCCAAAACGTTTTAATCATTCTAAACCAGCATCAAGATCTTCAAATTCGATTTGAAGACCTTGACCATCAAAAGTCGGATTCAAAACTATTTTACGGTTACCGTCAATTTTAACGTACTTGTGTTTTATGAGTCTGTTTTCATGGGGAATGGCAATAAACTTGTTTCCCCCATAACCGTCCTCAAAATACTCCACGGCCTCAATAACAAGGTTCCCAATATCATAGATTTTATCATAATATGAAAAATCACGATATTTCATGGATGCGGTTATCTTTCTAATCGGCTTATTGGATTGTAGAACAGGAAAAAAATCGAACACGACCGGCGCACCGAAACCATTTTGAAGCTTTAGTCGAACTGCCGTACCTCTTGGATTAGGCATGAACCGTTTTTGGAGGTTCATACCGGTACAATACGACTTGAACTCTTCCTCGGTCATTCCAAAATGGATTCCGTAAATAAGACTGTCGTTACGCACCCCGGTAGCGAGTTCCTTGGCCACATAAGTCTCATAGGATATTTCCCTATCGTTACATGAGAAAAGAATCACCACAATAATTGAAATAATGACCGAAAAGAATCTCTTAGGGTGCTTCATATTTTGTTTTTTCAACCTGAAAAATCTTCAGTCGATCGTTATTTAGGGCAGTTAACAAATATCTTTTGGCACCAATGTCTATTTCCTTTATATCCCGTACTTGTCCATTGATATAGAACCCAGAGCCCATCATGGTTTCGAATGTTCTATCACCTGTGGACCGTAGCACCGTTCCGTAATCGGCCCCATAGATTCCAGTTTGCGGTTGAGCATTGAATTGGTTGCCCCCGAGCACCAAATCTATTTTTCCATCACTATCCATATCACCCGCACAAATACCGTAAATTGGTGAAAATTGGGCTTTTTCGGGCAACGCTTTTACGACAAACCTTCCTTGGTCGTTCCAAAGCACAACGGAACTTGTTTCAAAAACCTCAAATTTGAGTGAATTTTTCAATTGTTGGGGCGAAAAGATATCTTCGACAGTCTGTTCCTTGTAATCAGTGTGTTTTAAATATTTTTTGCGCAGGTAGGGCATTTGGGCCGTTATGTCCTTTTTTAACGAAAAAGGATACGCCCTATCCCCATTAAATCTCGAAATGATCTGTTCAATTTGGCCATTACCGTCAAAATCGTTTACATAAAGGCTTACCGGTTTATCCTTTGAGGCTTTAAAAAAAGTGTTTTCCCCCAAATTGCCTACTATCAAATCTTCCCATCCGTCACCATCCAAATCTTTTTTTACCAGGGTGTTCCAAAATCCATTCGTTTTTCCTAGACCCATCTCCTCGGTAACTTCCTCGAATTTTCCTTGCTTATTGGCAAAAATCCGAATCGGCATCCATTCCCCGACAACTATCAAATCTAAATCGTTGTCGTTATCATAATCCGTCCATACCGCATCGGTGACCATACCTACATCCAACAAGTCTTTTGCAATTTTATCAGTAACATCAGAAAAAATTCCATGGCCGTCGTTCTCCATTAATGTGCTGGAAGCCGGAAGACCATAGGCAGATGGTATCAATCTGCCACCAAAAAAAAGATCTAGATCGCCGTCGGAATCAAAATCCGCATCGATAACCACTGAAGTGCTTTGTGGATCCTTAACTGGCAAGATTTGCGGTGATTTGGTAAAGTTACCCGATCCATCATTGAGATACAACCTGTCGACAAGAGAAAACGAAACATTCGAGAATTCATAACCCCCACTACTCACCAATAAATCCAAATCTTTGTCATTATCAGCATCAAAAAAAAGGGCGGTCATATCCTCCGATGATTTGTCCATTTCAAAAATTTCCGCATTGGTCGACCGAAATCCTTCTTTTGACCAAACAAAAAGACTACCGACCGAACCTTTTGCCCCTCCTATAAAAAAATCGTCCTCACTATCTCCGTTTACATCTGCTACAGCGATTTTTGGTCCTTCATTAGAGGTCATTTGGAATAACAGTTTTTCCCGGTCAAAATCTACAAAGTCATTTTCTTTGTGTAAGTACTGAATTCCCAAAGAATCGGTTACCTCTGAAAAGAGTTCTTTGATCGTTCTATTTTTTTCCAAGAATCGAGGATTATTAGTTTTGGACTTTTGATAGGTTAAAAAAGTATCAATGGAGATGTTTTTTTCAGCGACACGGTTACCATCGGGCCAAATAATTTCTATTGAATCCACCAGGGTATTTGAGCCTATACCAAAATTCAGCCGATCATCTACCGTCGACATGACCCCTCTCATCGGAAAAAGTTCTTGATAATACTTAACTCCCTTAACACTCAAGGTGACTTTTGTACCTATGGCTGTCGTTCCCCGGTCCGTTTTTAAGGCAAGGGAAACAAAATGATTGTTTTTAGTTTTTGCCGTGTTCCGGTATACGAAGGGAGCCGCGTCAATGTTATTAACCACTAAATCCAAATCCCCATCGTTATCGATATCGCCGTAGGCCGCGCCACTAGAAAATCCTTTTTGGTTCATCCCCCATATATCAGACACATTGCTGAATTTTAGCGATTTATCTTGCTTGAACATATAATTGGCCACGGGTTGTGAGGGTATGCTATCTATCAATTCCCTAATGACCTCCCCTTTTTCTTTAAGGATACTTCTTATTCTTGAGGGGTCGGAATAAAAGTCGATATAATCCTGATCCAACAAGTCTTTTGCGATTCCATTGGTTACAAAAATTTCTTTGATGCCGTCAAGATCAAAATCCATCATTTGTACGCCCCAGCTCCAATCGGTCGCCGCAACGCCTGAATAGCGCGATATGTCGCTAAAGGCAAGTCTCCCAAATCTGTTTCCGTTATTATAGTGGAACATATTTCTTGGGAATTGCCTGTGGTATCCATTTTTAAGTTTGAGTGCATATTGATTCCAATTATCGAATGCTGCTTTTGTTTTTAGGCGTGATTCATCTTCGGGTAACATTTCGGTCACAAATATTTCGGGATAACCATCGTTGTCCATATCCGCCATGTCCACGCCCATCGACCCCAAACTTAGCTCGGTCGTAACCTGATCAATGGATTCCGTGAAAGTGCCGTCCCCATTATTAAGATACAGATAATCCTTTTCAAAAAAATCGTTGGCCACATAAATATCGGGCCAATTATCCCGGTTGACATCACCTACGGAAATGCCTAACCCAAAACCGATGGCACTACTGTATATTCCTGCCTGTTCACTAACATCGGTAAAAAAATTATCGTCATTCCTAAACAACTTATCGCCACCATTATTATCCCTATTTTCCCGTAATCCTTTTTTGGCATCCATAATCATATCGGTAGGATTTATGGAATTATCGGAAATATACATATCAAGATCCCCATCACGGTCATAATCTAAGAATTGGGCATGTACCGAGAAACCCAGGTTATCGAGGCCATATTCTGCTGCGGATTCCTTAAATATAGGTATGCCCTTGGAATCCAAACCGGTGTTAATAAAAAGCTCGTTGCGCCTGTTCGCATCTTTCGGATCACCGCTTTTACATACATAGATATCCAACCATCCGTCTTGGTCGATATCTATGATGCTCACTCCTGTTGACCAAGCATTGGCACTCGCAACGCCCGCCTGATTTGTTATATCCCTAAAGTTGAAATCGCCATCTCCCAGATAAAGCGCATTATCCACCTGGTTGCCGCAAAAGAAAAGATCCAAAAAACCGTCATTATCAAAATCGGCCAATCCCGTTCCTGCCCCGTTATAAAAACTTCTATACAAATAGGTATTAAATTCCTCTGTATAGGCCAAGCGATTCTCAAAACCGATACCCAAGGATTTTGCATCTAGGGAAACGAACAAAGGAGGATTGCCTTCTCTATTTTCAGATTCGCAGGAGAAAAAAAATAGGAAGCTTAATACAAAAATAATATCTCTGAAATAAACCATATAGTCAAAACCTCGTTGTCCGTTCAATCTTGAACGTACTTATCTTTTATCAGAATTACAAAAAGGAGGGTGAAAAAGGATATTCGATATGTACCCTATTCCGACCCTCCCTCAGAAAACTAAACTAACTCAAACAACTCAATACCCGGGATTCTGTTTTAAATTAGGGTTCGACTGCAACTGACCTTGGGGAATTGGATAAATTCTACGGAATTCTTCCTTATTTCCGTCCCTCAAGAACCAGTCATCTTCCCAATGGCCGAACCTGACCGTGATTTCCCTGGCATGGTTTTCCATGGCCAACTCTTTTTTGGTTTCCCAATAAATATCATCTTCAGTAAGTGCCGTCAGAGGTTCAACACCCGCCCTGTTTCTAACCATATTCACTAACATCAAAGCTTCGGCACTACCATTATCAAACCTCCAGAGCGCTTCGGCTCGCATCAACAATACCATGGCGTAACGATAAATCGGAAAATCGGTACTAATATCAAAATCTTCGCCAATCGGATATTCGTACTTACCGTATCTCGCGCCATTGCGATAGAGATAACGGCCTCCTACTTCTTGATAATCGGGCGTAATCAAAACATTGCACCCCTCTTCCAGCTGGGCCTGGAGGGCAGGATCTGTAGCATAATTATCCCAATCTTCCACACAATTGCTCACTTTAAGGTCATCGCTGGGATTCGCATAATAAAAACCAAGTTCATCGGAATATGAAGGACCCGCGGCAACGGTATATTGTTGACCTATTATAAACATACCCCTTCGTTTATCATCTTCATCAAAGGCTCTGTAGAAATCTTCCTGTATACTGAAACCTCCCCAAGGGGTCTGCGAATAACCAAAAGTTTGGTTAGCCGACTGATGCAACGCGGACATTCGTACACCAAAACCACCAGCGATATTTCTTTCGTAGGGAACTACAAAAATATTCTCATTTGAACCCTCGTTCTTCTCTTTAAAATTGGCAAAATAACCGCTTTCCAAATTATACGCACCACTGTTGACGACCACATTGGCGGCATCGGCTGCTTCCTGCCATTTTGGGGTTCCGGTAATACGCTCCGCATTGAGATATAGCTGTGTCAAAATCGTATAGCCCACCCATTTATTGACTTTTGCATAGGTACTGCTTTTGTCTTCGCTCAAATTTTCTAATGATGCCAAAAGTTCCGATTCTATAAAATCAAATGCCTCTTGAGGAGGCACCTGGGACGGTGCCGAGTCAGCTTCGGCAAAACTGGTTTCTATCGGAATGTTTCCGAAATAACTCAGCAAAACATAAAAGTAGAATGACCTAAGGGTCCTTAGTTCATAAATCACCGGTGCATCCGCCCCGACACTCTCCGTAAAAATCTCGATCAACCGATTACACGCACTAATGCCGCCAGAGGCCATGTTCCATGGACCACCGACATGTTCGTTCTGATTGAAATCATGTTCTACCAACCTTGGCCATAAGCCTCCGTCATCCCAGCCGTTGTTAGAGCGTACGGGTACGGTAGACTGATCGGAGGCTAATTCGGACAGATCATGAAGCCCCCAATATCCATAAAGCGGCGTATAGGCGGCAGAGGCCGCGGAGGCAATCTGAAGGTCATTTTTAAAAAATTCGTCGGGTGTAATTTCTGAATAGACTTCGGCCTCAACGTCACAGGATTGGTTGATGAACAAACCTAACAAAGTGCATATCGTAATCCCTATTTTTTCTATTTTTTTCATAACGATTATTTTAAAGTTTAAAGTTTACTCCCAAAAGAATAGTCCTTGTAGGTAAGTAAGTGACCCTTCGATCAATTCCCGGTACTAAAATATCCCCACCATAGGCAATACCCGAATTTCCTTCCGTTATAGGCCCCGGATCGGAATATCGAACCTCTGGGTCTGAACCCGAATATTTCGTAATGGTAAACAAATTATTACCAGAAATATAAAATCTAACGTCTCGAATAACATTCCCTTCGGGAACCTTCAGGGTATATCCAATAGTAGCATTGTCCAATCTCAAGAAATCCGCTTTTTCGACATATCCCGAATGATAGGCATCTTGTTCCGCATCGTCGGGATTAAAGAATTTGGTCATAACAAAATTCTGTCTGCCCGCTACTTGGGGATGTTCCCAATAGGCACGCTGTATGTTTACCAATGAATGGCCGAACGCACCCCTTAGAAAAAAGTTCATGTCGAAATCTTTATACTTAAAACTATTTGTAATACCCAAAGTCCAATCCGGCAGACCATTGCCAACGATAACCGCATCGCGATCCAAATCTCGTTCGGTAGTAGGTTCTCCGTCCGCATTCAACACTTCAGTTCTCCCTTCTTCATCGTATCCGGCAAAAATAGATGCCCTGATTTGACCGATCTCTTCTCCTTCGGCAACCCGTACCACCAAGGTATTGTTAAGTCCGGGGGCACCAAGATTGCCTCTAAACTGTGCAGCATCATCGGTATTGTTTAATTTAACCAATACGGTTTTAAAGGTCGAAAAATTACCGCTAAAATCCCAATTGAAATTATCGGTATTAACGACGTTATAATTTAATTGTGCTTCAAAGCCTTTAGTCTCCATTTCGCCTAAATTTACCAAAGAACTTCCAAAAAGGTTCGGGGGGCTTGGGACGGGTACAACATTCAACAAATCCGTCGTATTTCTAATAAAATAGTCTAGTGCGCCGGAAAGCTTTCCATTGAAAAAGGCAAAATCAAGACCGACATTGAATTCTCCCTTTTCTTCCCATTTAAGGTCGGGATTAGGATTGGATACCGGTGCAATAGCAGGAACAAAGTCCCCGTTCACATAGCCAGAACCGACCCTGCCCAATCGTTCCAAAAAGGCCAACCGTGCAGCTGGTTCATTACCAGTGACCCCGTAACCGGCCCTGAATTTTAACTGTTCCACACTCGGCATATCAAATATTTTATCCAAATTCACCCCACCGCTTACGGCCCAGAAATTACCCCATCTGTTATTAGCGCCAAACCTCGAGGACGCCTCACGACGTAGGCTAGTCGATAGGAATGCCGTGTTTTTAAAATTCAAATTAATCCTGCCGAAATAAGCGGACAATTTGGCCTCTTCGTGAAAGGAACTCATATTGGCTTCTTTATTATCAATCCCCAATCCGAGCCCTAAATTGTCAAAGCCGACACCGTTAGTGATAAAATTCGTATTCGATGCCGAAAAACCTTGAAAATCAAAAGATTGAAAAGAATATCCTGCCAGCAAATTATAGGAGAAATCATCAGACCCACCATTATAGGTAGTCGTAAACTCAAAAAGATTGGAAGTATCATCATTGGTCGATCTCGAAGCCCTACCATCGACTCCTATCCCATTAAAAAGGGCGTTATTGGCAAAAAATGATCCTCTAAGTCCTGACGAAACCTGGGTTGAATAGTTTGCCGCCAGTTTGAGCCCTTCAAGGACTTCCCACTCCGCACTGAAATTTGCCAATAAATCTTTTGTCCTTTCAAGATTGGAATTTTGTGCATTCAAGGCTACGGGATTGAAAACGTCCTGTACCTGCGTTTCAAAATAACCGCCATATAAATCTTGACTTCGCCCTAACTGTTCTGACCCCCGGTTTTCAAAGACAGGTGCGGTGGGATTAAAGGTCAATGCATAGCGCAACGCCTGTGCAAAACCGATATTGGCCTTTTTATTGGTTACCGAAGCGATTCCCGTCAACTTTAATTTATTATCGAGTAAACGTTGTGTGACATTTAACCTCGCATTAAATTGCTCGAATCCGGTACCACCTACCACCCCCTTGATATCCCGATAGTTCGCGGAGGCCCTATAGCTCAGCCCATTGTCCGAAGATCCGGTAAAGGCTAGGTTATGAACGGTCGAAACCGCATTGGCACTAACTTCTTTCAACCAGTCGGTGTCGGCACCATAATCCGTCCCCCCATTCGCCAAATACTGGTCGCGGTTGGCAATAGATATATGATTAGAAATACTCTCAACTGCAGTATAACCCGAATATTCAAAACCAGGTTTAGCACCTCCACTACCCGATTTTGTAGTAACAATAATTACTCCCGTACTGCCCCTAGTCCCATAAATCGCTCCGGCGGAAGCATCTTTGAGAACATCTATGGAAGCGATATCATTCGGATCGATCGTGTTCAATTCACCTCCTATTACCCCATCGATAATCACCAAAGGTTCCGAATTGGCACCTAGGGTAGACAACCCCCGCAGCCTGACCGAAAAGGGCTGGTTCGGATTACCACCTGCCTTGGCTACCGATAGCCCCGCAACCTTACCTTGAAGCAATTGTTGCGGATCATTAACAAAACCCTTGTTGAAGTCCTCGACATCAACCCTGGTAATCGAACTTGTAATTTCTTCTTTTTTCTGGGTGCCGTATCCCACAACGACAACTTCGTCCAATTTGGCGATATCCTCTTCCAAAACTACATTGATGGCAGTTCGGTTTTCTATTGCAACCTCCTTGGTAAGAAAACCAATATATGAAAACACCAAAGTGCCGGACGGTGCCGCAGCAATCGAATAGTTGCCGTCGAAATCGGTAGCCACACCCGTAGTGGTACCTTTTACTACCACACTTGCTCCTGCTACTGGAAGCCCAGAATCGTCGCTAACCGTACCAGAAATTATGCTTTCTTGAGAAAAAGCATAAGACCCGCAAAAAAACATTAGAACAGCCATTACGGTTTGAATATGGAGAAAAGAGAATTTAGTAAGGTTTTTCATAACAAGTTAAGTTTGTTAATTGATTATAAATGTAAAAATGACATTTACTAGCTAAAATAAGAACAAAAAAACTGTTCTCCTAAAATTTTATTAAAAAAAGGTCTACTTTATAACATAATTATAACACACGGATTTAATAATCCAGACAATAGCCCATCTAGGCAAAGAATCTCCTATACAAACGGAAGTAATTAAGATAGGTAGAATTTGCAATACCCTACTTGTGGACTTTGACTTCATCAATCCGAATCATTCGGATGCCGCAAAGTGGACCGGCCTGAAAACCGGGACTGGTCCTAAAACTGATTTTTACCTTCTCTTTACCTTTGGTCAAATGTTCGGGTATTTGCTCGGTTACCTCGAAAAAACTTCCGTGCCAATGGATTATCCTTGTTGCGATTTTTTCATTTTCGACATAAATATCGAAAACGGCCTTGTCGTCGCCACTGATGTTGCCCCAGTACTTTTCCGTTAGCGCCATGGGATGGTCGGGCAATACCTTCATTTCAAAAGTAAACCATCCGTCTTCAGCCTTGCGTCCCTTTATTCCTTCGTACTCCACTACTTTTAAATTTTCTCCTTCGAACGCATGGTCCCGTTCCGGTTGCATTTCGCCGGGTTGAAAATAATCTACGGTTCGCTCCTCAAGATTCTTGAAGCCTTCTATTTGAGCTAGATACCTATTTTTATTCTTCTTCCATTCTTTTGGAGTGAAACGATCCCAATACGCGGTATGGTAGCGATTGTACAACTGAAAAAATGGCCTTAACTTGACGTCCCGTGGCTCTCCTACTCCATTGAGTTCAAAAACAGATCTATCGGTATTTACAGGTTTAATCCAATCGGATATCGGTTTGTTTTTCGCTGAAAGTACGGGTACAAAATCCCCGTCTTCGGAATCCATCGTGTTGAAATCTCCCAAATCGCCGCCCAAGAGCAGCGGCCCATTAAAAATGGCGACGCGGTCTTCATTGTCGGGCATGGTCTCTAGGTGTAGTTCAAACGGGAAAACGAGTTTTAGAATGTCGCCATCATCCCATTTTCTTGAAATGCCATAGTAGCCATTTTTGAGCAGATTCAATTTCAATTCCTTTTCATTGAGCGTTGCGGTCATTTCTTTTTCCAACCAATGCGGCCTGCGAATCAGCAATTGAAACTCAACGGGTTTCTTGGCCTTTATTTTCAATTCTGATTCTCCATTGAACGGAAAATTTGTGGTCTGGACTATAGAGACTCCTTTTTCTTTCCAATCTACTTTAGAGGGAATAAACTGGTTTAAATACAATTGGGAATCGTTGTGCGCATAAATCAACCGTGAATACAAAAAATGATGTTCCATGCCGGAACCGACACAGCATGTAAAAGACAAGGGTTCCTCAAAATTGCGTTTTGCGGGCATACCCAAGGGCAAATTGTACATCACATGCGCATTTACAGGATTTTGCGAGGCCAGGGAATGGTTTAATATTGTACGCTCTACAAAATCGGCAACTTTAGCATTTGGTGACCATTGAAACAGATGCTTGCTAAGTTTAAGCATATTGTAGGAATTGCAGCTTTCTGTTACAATCTGATCTAGGTAATCGTTGAGTTCATCGGGGGGACTAAAATGTTCATGATAGCTGTTACCCCCCGTTACATAGGAGTGGTGATCCGCTACCAAGTTCCAAAAATTCACGGCAGTGGTTTTTTCACGAGTTGATCCGTCAACCTCAAAAATCCGTGCCAGACCAATGTATTTGGGAATTTGGGTATTTGCGTGCTGACCCGCAAGATTATCTTTTCCCTGAAAAATCGGGGGCATCAGCCCTTCGTCCCAAAAACGCTTGCTAAGTTCCAAATACTTTTTCTTTCCTGTATCGTGATACAGATCGGCAAAGCTCTCTGCAATGCCCCCATGCTCGCACTCCAAAATCTTTTGGAATTTTTCTTCATCGAGATGCATAATCTGGGTATAAATCCAATCGGCAAATTCCTGTTCTACCTCCAATGCCTGTTGACTCCCAGTCCAACGATGTGCGTCCCGCAGCCCCGATAAAATCTTGTGCATCAAATAGAGGGGGACGTTCATACCATTGAGCATAAATCCTTTTGAATCTATTTTTCCCTTGGCAATTTCGTTTTCGAACTTTTCCTTATCCTCGGGTTTTGATATGAAGCCGCTTCCGGATTTTTCTTGTATCAATGCAAGATCAGTGACTATATATTCCACACGATTTTTAAATTCTTTTTTGCCGGTCTCCGCATAGGCCATTGAGAGCCCGCTTAGGTAATGCCCCAGCGAATGGCCTGTTGCCCATGTTTCCCATCCCATATATTTAGGAGCTTGCGGCTTTAGGTCGGCCAACGGCCTTAGCCGGGCCAACAACCGGGCGGGTTCATAATATTCTAGCAATCCTTCTGCCGCCCTGTCACGCGCCTCCTTGAATTCACTGTCCAAAAGGGTCACATCCCCTAGCGGAAACTCTTGAACTCCTTTATCCACTTCGATGGAATCATTGTCCGTTTGACAGCCGTAGCTGAAAAACAGCAGGAGGGATAGAAATTTGATAGTTTTTATCTTTATCATTTCTTGATTTATTTTTCGATTCGCTTATTATGCAAAATAAATGTAAATTCCCAAAACCAATAAACAGATTGCTATTCCTGTCATGTTCAGATACTTATAAGGCTTGATATCCACTTGATGGGTATATTCCTGTACATAGGGGTCTCTTCGCGGGTAAAATTTACCGATTAGCAACATAATCAACACATTGAATACGAAAAGGATGGCCGACACATGGAGAAAATGCGGAAATTGTCCTTCAAATACAAAACCGTCCAGCAAAATATAGGCAAGGTAGAGCACAACACCTGAAATAATAGCAATCTTTGCAGCAATTGCTGGAACATTTTTGGTAAGGTACCCTACAATTATAATGGTAAGGATAGGAATGGTATAACAACCGTTTACCTTTTGTAGGTAACCGAAAAGACCGTTGGGCGCATAGGCAATAAACGGTGCAATGCACATGGATAAAACGGCCAATGCGGTACCGAAGAGTTTCCCCGCCCTTACCGTTTCCCTTTCCGAGGCCCCCGTTTTGATATGGGATTTATAGATATCGATACCGAACAGGGTAACCGAACTGTTCAACGCAGAGTTGAAGGAGCTTAAAATGGCCCCGAACAGCACCGCCGCAAAAAAGCCGACCAAGGTGGCCGGCAATACCCGTTTTACCAGCATGGGATAGGCTTCATCGGGATTGTTCAGCGTATTCCCAAAAAGATGAAAAGCGATAATACCCGGAAGCACTACGATAAGTGGACCCAATATTTTTATAAACGAGGCCAACAACAGTCCCTTCTGCCCTTCCTTTAAATTTTTAGCACCCAATGCTCTTTGAATAATGGCCTGGTTGGTGCCCCAATAGAACAGTTGAACCAACATCAGTCCCGTAAATATGGTGCCTGCGGGAACCGAAGATTCTGACCCTCCCAAGGACTTGAACTTTCCGGGGTTGGACCCTATCAAGGTCGAAATTCCTTCAAGAATGCTACCATCGCCCACGGCCAACAAACCGAACACAGGAATGAGCATTCCCCCGACCAACAGACCTATGGCGTTGATCAGATCCGAAACGGCAACGGCTTTCAGCCCTCCGAAAATGGCATATATGGAACCTACCGAACCTATGGCCAAAACGGTGATCCATAAGGCACCGGTCTTGGAAACCCCCAAGAGGTCCGGCACATCGAACATACTGCTTATGGCCAAGGCACCCGAATACAGGACTATGGGCAATAGTATGACCACATACCCGCTCAAGAACAAGATCGAGGTAATGGTTTTGGTGGCCTTATCGTAACGCCCTTCCAAAAATTGGGGTACGGTGGTTATGCCACCCTTTAAATACCTGGGGAGCAGAAAAATTGCGGTTGCGACCATGGCAACTGCCGCTGTAGTTTCCCACGCCATTACCAAAATACCTTCCTTGAAGGCGGCCCCGTTAAGACCGACGATCTGTTCGGTGGAGAGGTTGGTAAGAAGCAATGATCCCGCAATGGTCACTCCCGTTAAGCTTCGCCCTCCCAAAAAATAGCCGTCCGATGTGCCTTCATCAGTTTTTCTGCTCTTTACATAGGCAATAATGGCGACCAGTACCGTAAAACCCAAAAAAGTAATTATTTGCATATGTATTTCAAAAATTGATACGTATGGGAAATTCCCTTGGTCTACCCATTGCAATAGCAAAGGTTTTGGTACAAATCGGTTATCGGTCCATGTTGTCTTTCCTATTGCAGCAGCGGAAAAAACTTTCCTTGCATTTTTTCGCCCTTGGGTATGCTCGGCACCCCTTTCAAAAGCTCGTCATCGGTATTGCTGACCGTACCATCGGCAAAAACGTTTATCACGAAGGCCCTTCTACTGATATCGGATTTGTTTTCGTACGACCCGTGCACCATCAAAGGATGGTGAAAAGTGGCATATCCTTTTTTCAGTTCAATGGGAATTGGTTTAAATTCGGACTTCTGCTTTTCGGTAAGATAGGGCATCAGGCCTTCCATATCGCCGGCCAAGGACGGTTTGTCCAACAGGCCCCATTTGTGGCTCCTGGGAACATAATGAAGGCATCCGTTTTTGACGGTGGCGTCGTCAAGTCCCGTCCAACAGGTAAGATGTTGCATGGCTATGGTACGTGTCCAATACGAATAATCTTGGTGCCAGGCCACTACCCCGCCATGATGGGCCGGTTTGCAGAACAGTTGGTCATGCCAGAACCGTACGGGCTTGTTTTCCAACAGTTGATGCGCGGCCATGACAAAGGCCGGATTCCAAAGCACGTCGTGAAAGCCTTCGGCGATACGCCAATGCCCCAAAGAATGGAACAGTACCGAATCGGGATCTTCCGATTCGTTGCTGTTGAACTCATAAAACAGATTGTGTGCGGGATGGTCCGGATCGGCTATTTCCGCCAATTCGTCTTTCAATTTGTCCACCTGCCATTCCTCCAGCAATTTGATGCCCGACAAATGGCCATATTCGTGAAAATGAGCCACCTGTTCATCGGTCAACCTGTACTTCTCCCATTCTCCGGAAGTTTTTGGTCGCTCGAACATATCGGAGACCGAATGATGGTAATTCGAAAGATCTTTAACTGCTTCCATGACTTGTAATTGTTTGTGGTCAAATGTAGGTAAGAGGTTGTATAATCGCTTTTGCTATTTTGCCTATATAATACCCTATTTTGACTATTTTTAGAATACTACCTACTTTTTTGCTCATTTTAGGTTATGATGTGATTAAATTCACTAACCCGCGGTACAATGCCCATTAAAAAACAAAAGGCTTTTCCTAATATGCTTTTGCCAATAGGCCCATTCATGTCCTCCTGGATATTCTTTATATACATGTTCTATTAGGCATTCCTTCAATTGATAGTGCAATTTACGATTATGGGCAATCAGTATATCATCGGTACCGCAATCGAATCGAAACGGCGGCGGGTTTTCTTTCCCGCTTTCAATAATTCCCCAGACAGAATTTTCGTGCTCTTCGGACTGAACGTAGGCAACCATGGGTTCCTTGACGAACAAAGGCATTTGCTCGATGGAAGTGATGGCCGAGTGCGCCGAAACGGCCTTGAACCTATCGGCATATTTGATACCCAATCGCAATGCCCCGAACCCGCCCATAGAAAGTCCGGAGATAAACAGGGGGGAGTTTTCGCCAACGGCCCCTATATTTTCAAGTACGGCCGCAGGCACATCCTCCACGATCCATTTTTCATAATCACGGTTCTTGAGCGGTACGTAGGCAGATCCATCGCCCCAAAGTCCGTCCGAAGGCATGGCGATGACCATTGGGCCTATTTCCTTTTTTTGCATCATCTCCCAAGCGGTGCGGTGAACGCCCCCTTTTTGTGACCATACCCAGGAACTGCCATACACGCCATGCAGCAGAAGTACCAAAGGAACATTTTCTAGGTTTTTTAAGGGCGGCACGAAGACACAGATATCTCCGCGTCCTTGCAAGTTCGGTGTCTTTACGGTAATAAAGCGTAGGTGATCGCTTTCAAATTTCGGATCGGATATTTCGGTGGTCCTGAACATTGTCCTGATTTGTGGTTTGTAATTTGTGGTCGAAGGTTGAATGTTAGAGGCTGAAAGTTTACTGTAAAATTCAAGGTTTCATTGCTGCTTCGTAGCTGTTCAAGGTTCAAGAGGACTTATTCTATTGAAACCTTAACTTTTTAGTTCTGTGACTCTTTTTCAGGGAAAAACAACCACTCCCTTTGCATTTTTTCCGGACATCATATCATCAAATGCTTGTCCCAATTGATTGAGGGCATAGGTTCGGGTAATCATTTCCTCTAATTTCAAGATACCGGATTCGTAATGATCTATGATAATGGGGAAATCTTTGGTAGGATTGCATCCACCGTACAAGGGATTGATATACGTTTTGTCCCATTCGAAGAGGTTCATATCCACGGTGATTTCTTGTTCGATACCGCTCACCTGAACGGCCATCCCCGCGTTGCGTACCATGGCCAAGGGTGCGACCCCCAATTCCGGAATGGCGGTACATTCGAAAGCATAATCGGCACCGCGTTTTCCGGTCAGTTCCTTCACTTGCTCTGCCACTTTTGCCAGTCCCTTATCGTTTTTGTCGGCCTTGATGCTATGGGTAGCCCCGAATTCCTTGGCCATGGCCAATCTCTCTTCGCTTATATCCACCGCGATGATTTTTGAGGCCCCACAGATCTTGGCGCCCTGAATAACGTTCAGGCCCACGCCACCGGCACCGAGGACCACTACGGAACTTTCCGGTTTCACCTTTGCGGAGTTGACCGCGGAGCCATAGCCGGTCATAACACCACAACCGATAATGCTCGCGGCGGGAAATGACATTTTTTGGGATGTATTTTTGACCACGGCGGATGCCTTTACCAACGTGAATTCCGACAGGGTACCGATGTTGAACGATCGTTCCAAGGGCTTACCGTTCCAGATGGTACCTCCTAGGTGGGCATGTCCGGGGGTGTGACCGTTGGCGCCTGCC
>JAGXIC010000284.1 GCA_024635875.1 Pricia sp. | reverse complement strand
AAATTCGTCTCTCTGCCACGCATCGTCCATTCGGTTCCACCCTTCGAGTTTGGTGTAATATTCCTTTAGACCGGTATGACGGAACTTATCGGGAATAAAATCGTGAACGGTCAAAACATCGAAGTATTTGCTCAATTGGGGATTGTCGTTCACCTTAGCCCGAAGTACCATAGCCAATTCAATACTCTTCTCTACCAATTCAAAACCTTCCAGTTGCACTTGCCGCCTACCGACATCAAGTGACGCCAACATTTGGTAGTTCGGGGAAGTGGACGTATGGGTCATGTAGGCTTCCAAAAATGTATTTTCGGTTTTCCTCCTAAAATCCTCATCCCAAATATGAACCATAGAACCTTGTCTAAAACTACTCAAGGTCTTGTGGGTGCTTTGGGTAGCATATACCCGTATTCTGACCTTATCTGGATTGGGCAATCTGGAACGATCTCCCTTTTTCAACCCTTTAATATGCTCGTCGTACTTTTTTCGATACGTCTCGCTATTGTATTTTTCATAGAGCTTTTTAGCCGTGAACATTCCGGTACGTTGCTTATAGTTATAAGCGAATCCTGCAAAGGCGAACCAAGCTTCATCCCATAAAAAAATCATATCCGGTTTAATGGCCAGCACTTCCTCCATTACCCGTTCTACATTATAGACCAAACCATCAAAAGTACAATTGGTCAGGAGTAACATTTTTACATTGTCCAATCTTCCTGCCGCTTTCAATTGCAACATTTTGGTGGTTATTTGTTCTAAGGGAACAGCACCGTACATGGAGTATTCCTCAATGGGGTAGGAGCCTAGATACACGGGATAAGCACCTGCCAAAACCAAGCCGTAGTGATGTGATTTATGACAATCTCGATCAATAAGTACGACGTCTTGGGGCTTTACTAAGGCCTGCATTACTATTTTGTTGGCGGTAGATGTTCCGTTGGTCACGAAGTAGGTGTATTGAGAGCCGTACGCATCGCGTGCCATCTCTTGGGCTTTTTTAAGGGGACCGGTAGGCTGTAGCAGCGAATCAAGTCCCCCCGTTGTTGCGGAGGTTTCTGCCAAGAACATATTGCGACCATAAAACTCTCCAAAATCGTGGATCCATCTCGATTTGAAAACCGAATTTCCGCGGGAAATAGGCATGGCGTGAAAAACACCGGTCGGCTTTTGACTGTATTCTACCAAGGCAGAAAAGAATGGGGTGCTATACCGTTCTTCAATGCCCCGCATTATAGTGAGATGCAATTCTTGAATGTCCTCAGTTTGATAGAATATGCGCCTAAAACCCTTGATGGTATTGTCCTTTAAATGGCCAAGCGACGTATCGGTAACATAATAGGTATCCAACTCAGGACGTAGTTGTTTGATCAATTCTCCCAAGATAGGGCCGAGGTCGGTTTCTGGTTTGGAGGAAAAATCATGCTTGGTAAGCTCTTCGATATAAGGTTTTATAAGCGGAGTACTTAGTTTTGAATGGTACGAAGGGGCGTAACGTACGACAACTGCCTGTATGTTGTGATTGAACAACAAGGTAATCAAGGCATCCTGAAAAGAACGCTGAACTACAACACCGTAGGTAAACTTGTCGTTTGGGGTCCGTAGGGCTCTTAGATTATGCTTTAATTTATGCTCTTCCTGTTCAGAAATATTGTCCATGAACAAGACCTCGAAATGATTTTTTCTGACACCGGTTTGCTGGTCATGTTCCTCTGCGGAATCCATGCTGTGTTCATCAAAATCGATAAATTCGGGATTGCTTTTATAACTGTCCCCAAAAAGTTGTTTTGTTGTTTCCAATACGGTATGGGACAACGAGGCGTATTCATGACTTACAAAAGCGTTTTCGAGCTTTCGCAAGCGCTCTTTTCCAGGGGATGCAAAAAAGCATTCCACTCCTTTAAGGTCTTTTAATAACTCCTTTACTCTTTGTTGGTGTGTTTTTTCATTGGCAGACCCCTTATGACATCGAGTGAGTTCTGACGTTTCAATTTTTAGCTTGTTCCAAAAATCGACCCGAAGTTGTCCAATATTATAATAAGGTGCACTTTTTGATTTAATTTGAGTCACGTTTTAATTTTTTGAGTGTAAAGCCAGTTTGTTTCCTTGACAGTCTATGAAAATGGCGAAATAACCCTCATCCTCACTGATAAGGGTTTTTGGCATCACTATGCGTCCGCCAGCCGCTTCTACTTTGTTGAGGACATTTTTGAGATCATTACCTCCATTTAAATAAATTAAAGGACCAATGGGGGAAGGTATTGAGCCAGGTCCTGAAATTACGGCGCCGCCAATACCCGATGTTACCGGGAAAAAGGCCATAGAATTTACGTCCGTAATATTCTGCTCCATTTCGATTCCAAAAATGTGGTTATAGAATTGTACCGCATGGTTAAAATCGAGTGCAGGTATTTCAAACCAACTCACATAATTCTCAACTGTCAAATCTTTTTTCTTTTTGTTCAGTGGAACTCCACCCATATTTTTCTGTTTTAAATTACACCATCCCCCTTATAGTGAATGGTCGAGACATCTTGCTCTAATTCATTTTCCTTTATCTTTAATTCTGCAATCTTATCAAGCCGTGAAGGCTTTATCAATGGGCCCAAGGAATCAAGATATGGAGTGGGGGTATTCGGCTGATAGATTCCGAATTGACCGTTCTGAATATGGTCTCGAAAGCTCTTAAGAGGTTGTCCCAAACGTAATATACCCATTTCACGGCTTCTTTTTGCCCTTTCAATATTCAACTCCAACGGTATGATTTCCTCCGTACCTTCCGATTGGTGCAGGACACGTCCATCTGGACCGCAAACAATGGAACGGCCACAACCACCTGTGTCCAATCCGTTTATGTCAAGAAAGTAGCATTGGTTAATGGAGGCCATGGCCCTTACTATTGATAATTCGATATCGCGATCGATTGTACCCGTCATGGTTGGATGCAAAATAACTTCTGCACCCATGGTAGCCAAGGTTCTAATGGTTTCCGGAAACCACATGTCATAACAAATGGATACCCCGAATTTGGCGACACCGGGTATGTCAAAAACGCTAAAAGCATTTCCAGGAGTTACCCCGACCTCATAAGGATAAAAAGGAAACATTTTGCGGTATCGCGTTACGACTTCCCCTTTTGGATCAATGACCGTGGCTGTATTGTAAATTTTACCCTCACTTTTTTCAAATATAGAACCCGGAAGTAGCCAGATACCATATTTTTTGGCTATAGCCTGCATCTCAGATTCAAAGCTATTGGGAATGGGTTGTGCGGCATGGGTCAATGGGCCAAAGGCGCAAAGTTCACTGAACACGATCATCTCAATCCACGGATAAAGATTCATGGTAATATCAATTTTCAGCTTCATCATTTCCACGTTGGAAGCGACTGCCGACACCTTCATTTGTATTCCTGCAATTGCAAATGGTTTCATATTGTATGTATCGCTTTTTTTATTTCGGATTCTAAAATGGATAGTCCTTTTTCTAATTGTTCATTCGTAATAACTAAAGGGGATAGAATTCTCAGGATATTTTTATGGGTCCCGGCACTTAATATGACCAGTCCATTTTCAGCACAGCCTTTTACGATTTGGGGACAGATTTCGGAATTTGGCTGCGTGGGGTCCCCGTTTTTGACAAATTCGATGGCTATCATTGCGCCTACGCCCCTTACATCTCCAATCTCGGAATGTTGCCTCATTATATGTTCCAGTCTTTCCATCATCACCTTGCCTATTTGAACGGCTTTTTCATTCAAATTGATTTCTTTCATGTACTTGATGGTGGCAGATGCGGCAACACAACAGATGGGGCTGCCGATGTAAGTGCCACCGATAGAGCCTATTGCCGCGGCATCCATGATTTCTGCCCTCCCGACTACGGCGGCAATGGGTAGACCGGAGCCCATAGATTTAGCATAGGTGCTGATATCCGGTTGCACGCCATAATATTGCCAGCTGGCCCAATGTCCGGTGCGACAGAATCCACTTTGTACTTCATCCATAATCAGTATAATGCCGTGCTTGTCGCAAAAGGTCCTCAGTCCTTCCAAGTATTTTTGAGGTACTGGATTAAATCCTCCTTCTCCTTGTATGGGTTCGATGATGACGGCCGCAACGCTCTTGATATCGACCAAATTTAGTGCGCTCTCATGAAGTCTTTTGAGTTCGTCGTCTACAAATGTATCCATGTCACGAGCTCCATGGTATCTGTAAAAATTTGGAAAAGGAAGTCGGTAAACTTCAGGAGCAAATGGACCACAATCGTACTTATAGCTTACTTTACTGGTCAAGGTCATGGCCATCATGGTGCGCCCGTGATAGGCACCGGTAAAACAGAGTACCGCTGGTTTTTTAGTAGCTTGCCGTGCAATTTTGATGGCATTCTCTACGGCCTCGGCCCCTGTACTTACCAACATAGATTTTGTTTTCTCCCCATGCGGTAAAATTTCTGCCAGTTCCTCACAGAGCTGTATATAGGGTTCGTAGGTGACTACGTTAAAACTGGTGTGCAAGTATTTTCCGGCCTGTTCGCGTATGGCCGCTACAACGGGCTCGGGACAGTGCCCAGCGTTAACGACCCCGATTCCTCCTGCAAAATCGATAAGTTCCCTGCCATCCGCATCAATTATGATAGCCCCTTTGGCTTCCCTTACCGTAGCGGTGTTGAACACACCGACACCGTTGGCCACAGTCTCCATTCTTCTGTTTAGGAGCTCCTGTGATTTCGTTACTTCTTTTATCATTTTAAAATAGGTATGATTTCTGAAAATGTGGATTTAGTGTAAAATATAAGCTTAATAATATGATTTTATGGTCGTTTATCCAAGTTTTATTGGCTGCTTCGGATTTTAAGAGGAACGGTGTTGTATTTTAAAAAGTATCCTAATTAAGTCTGCAGAACCATATGCACCTTAACGGAACGCTGGTCTTTATTTATTATTCGTTTCAAGAAAAAAGCATAATATTGGTCAAACTTCGATTTTGTTTTGTGAAAATTTAAAGCTGCTATATCCGTACCATGCGACCACCGCTAAACAGATCAAAGGCAGAATAAAGGAAAACTTAACCTCGGGAATAAAACCTAAAACCTGAACATCGGCGAAACCATCGCCGCCCCAATCTAGGATGCTTCCCTGCAGCACGGGCATCAAGGCACCTCCTACAATAGCCATGACCAGACCTGCGGAACCGATTTTAGCCTCTTCGCCCATGTCATCCAACGCAATTCCGTAGATGGTCGGGAACATGATGGACATAAAGATAGATATCCCTACTAAAGATATGAGTCCGAATATTCCCGGAAGTAGTATCGCCCCTGCGGACATCACAACCCCGCAAATACCAAAGTACATCAGAAGTTTGGACGGGTTTATGGATTTCATAAGAATCGTACCAATCCACCTGCCGGTCAAAAAAAGTACCATGGCAGTTACGTTGAACCAAGTAGCAGTCAATTGTTCCGATTCGGGAAGGCCGGCATTCAGGTTATCGACATATTGAAAAATATAGGTCCAACACATGATTTGGGAACCCACGTAAAAGGCCTGTGCAATGACTCCCTTAAGATAGTTTTTGTTAACAAACAGTTTTTTAAAGGATTGAGAAATGGACATTTTCTCTTGATCCGGGGTTTTTGGGATTTTTGTAAAAATAATGATGCCCATAATGATTAAAACCAAAATCCCTAAAGCGATGTACGGGATACTGATGATGTTTAGATCGTTTTCTCGAATGGCGGATAGCTCATCGGATGAAAGTGCCGCAAAGGCATCGGGCGCATAATCATCGGAACGTAGGGCACCGATTACAAAGACTTGGGCGATAATCATTCCGGTCAAAGATCCCATTGGGTTGAACGCCTGTGCCAAATTCAAGCGTCGGGTTGCCGTTTCCCTATGGCCCATGGCCAATACCAAGGGATTTGAGGTGGTTTCCAGAAACGCCAAGCCGCAGGTCAGCACCCATAACGAAATCAAGAAATAACTGTATTCTTCGTAGGCCGCCGCTGGATAGAACAAGAAGGCACCGATGGCGTAGAGCACAAGTCCTAAAATTATTCCGGACTTATAGCTGAACTTTCGAATGAACAGGGCTGCGGGAAGTGCCATAAAAAAATATCCGAAATAAAAGGCGAACTGTACCAATGACGCCTGAACATTAGACAGTTCGGGCATCACTTTTTTAAAGGCCGAGACCATGGGGTTGGTCAGGTCGTTGGCGATTCCCCATAGGGCGAACAACGACGTAATAATGATAAATGGAAATAATAGCTCTTTGCTTACTACGGGTATTTTTGATGGTTTACTCATTTGAGTATGGTTGAAGTTTCGTTATTCGAATCACACATTAGGTTCGGCCGAGCTCATAATCCCTTAAAAAAAAAGAAACTTACTTCCGCCATTCCTTGTACTTGTTTATCAATCCGTTGGTCGAAGAATCGTGAGAGGCGACCTGTTGCTCTCCATCCAGTTCCGGAAGTACTTTCTTGGCCAATTGCTTTCCGAGTTCCACGCCCCACTGATCAAAACTAAAGATGTTCCAGATAACACCTTGAGTAAATATCTTGTGCTCGTATAATGCGATAAGGGAGCCCAGGGAAAAAGGGGTAATTTCTTTTAAGAGGATGGAGTTGGTGGGTCGATTACCCTCAAATACCTTAAAGGGTATCAGTTTTTTTCTTTCTTGCTCGTCCATACGCTGTAATTCCTCGGCCAGTTCTTCCTCGGTCTTGCCGTTCATAAGCGCTTCGGTCTGGGCGAAGAAGTTGGAAAGTAGAATGGGATGATGCTTCCCTATGGGATTATGGCTGATGGCCGGTGCGATAAAATCACACGGAATCAGGGGCGTCCCTTGATGGATAAGCTGATAAAAGGCATGCTGTCCGTTAGTGCCCGGCTCTCCCCAGACAATGGGGCCGGTAGGGTAGGAGACTTTGTGGCCATTGCGATCAATATGCTTGCCATTACTCTCCATATTTCCCTGCTGGAAATAGGCGGCAAACCTGTGCATGTACTGATCGTAGGGTAGAATGGCCTCGGTCTGGCTTCCAAAATAATCGGTGTACCAAAGCCCTATGAGGCCCATAATAACCGGAATATTTTTTTCAAAAGGAGCAGTCCTGAAATGTACGTCCGAAGCCTCTGCTCCCTTTAATAATTGTTCAAAATTATCATAACCTATGGTCAGGGCGATAGAAAGTCCGATACTGCTCCACAGACTATAGCGACCACCGACCCAATCCCAAAAGCCGAACATATTTTCCGGAGCAATACCAAAGGCCTGAACATCTTTTTCATTGGTTGAGAGGGCCACAAAGTGTTTGGCGACATAATTTTCCTCTTTGGCCGATTTCAAAAACCAGTCCCTGGCCGTATGCGCATTGGTCATGGTTTCTTGTGTGGTAAAAGTCTTGGATGCAATTAAAAATAGGGTTTCTTCGGGATTCAATTGTTTTAGGGTCTCTGCAATCTGCGTTCCGTCTACATTGGAGACGAAATGTGCCTCAATGTCCTGCTTCGAATACGGACGCAAAGCTTCGGTTACCATAACGGGACCTAAATCACTACCGCCTATGCCGATGTTGACGATATGCCTTATCGCCTTTCCGGTATATCCCTTCCATTCTTTTGTGTGGACTTTTTCGCAAAAAGCCTTCATGCGCTGGCGGACTTCTTCGACTTCGGGCATCACATTCTTTCCATCGGTGACTACAGGTTTCCCTGAGAAATTCCGAAGGGCCGTATGCAACACGGCACGGTCTTCGGTCTCATTGATTTTTTCCCCATTGAACATGGCTTCGATGGCCGTTTTCAAATGGCATTCTTCCGCCAACTCGAATAGGAGCTTCATCGTCTTATCGGTGATTCTATTTTTCGAATAATCGAATAACAAGTCTTTAAAGCTAATGGACAGGGTATCAAATCGCTTGGGATCACCAGCGAAAAGGTCTTTCATCTGTATTTCCTTGATTTCCGTATAATGTTCGATAAGGGCTTTCCATGCCGAAGTTTCGGTAGGATTTACTTTAGGTAGCATACGCTGTATATTTAAGTGAGTGTTTTCATGATATTCCGCAGCCCGAATGTAGCAATAAAATCACATCTTTTACCAACATGATATCGGACTTTGGAAATCTTCGGCTGGACACATGAACTTGAAGAAACGGTGTTTTTCCATTTACCTCTGCCAAAATAAGGGATACCGAATCGGCATATTGCAAACGACTTCGGGATGGTCGTAATCGGCACCCAGCGATTGCCAAAGGTCGAGATAGGCTTCGTTCCGCAATGCCAATCCGTCGAATAGAAAGGACGATTGTTTTACGGGCCATTCATCCCAATACATAACGTCTTTTTTGTAGGGCCAACTGCTTTTATCCCTTTAGATAGGGATATCGGCAATTGAGTCCCTTT
>JAGXIC010000033.1 GCA_024635875.1 Pricia sp. | reverse complement strand
ATCATGTCCGGTAGCTTTTTTCGGCCAGTTCGAGGAGCGTCCGCATCAGTTCATTGGATTTCCTTATCTCGTTTTCGAGACTTGCATTAGGGCTTCTCATATTTTTATGGTGCGCCAATTTGACCAATTGGTTGATGTTGTTGCCGACCTTGTTGACATGATGGGCAAGATTGGAGGTGTCCGGCAACCTTTCCTCTTCCTTTACTTGTTTGCCCAATACCAAGCGTCTGAGCAAAGGGCTTAGAACTCCTCTTTTTGTAATGTCCATATCGTAGGATTTGGCCAATTTTTCAAGATACCTGTATTCCCTATGGTTGAAACGCAGCATTACATTGTGTCGGCGTTTTTTGGATCCCAACTTTTTTCTGCCCATTTTTTGCCGTTCCATATCCTGTTTTTTTTTGCCTGCACTTCGTTAGAAGTAGATAGATTTAAGTTACTTAAATCAAAACTCGCAATCCGTTCCACGGATAAATATAGCTAATCAAATTCTAATATAACAAACTTACAATCAATATATTAACTTGTAAAAATATATCGGACCATATAAGAACATATGGGTACAGGTAATAGATTTATCCGGTCTAATATGGTGTTGAAAAAATTACTGGATTAGGGAATTGTCCAAAATTTTTGTGGGTAGGGGGGAAGAAAGGTCAAGCGGCCTTTTCGCCGCTTGTTCTTTTGCGCGGCCGAGGAGGTCGGGCAAAACTGGAAGGAGAGACTTCCCAAACGGATAGGCCAGCTTGTCAGGATGTGCAGGATCGGATCGGAAGCTTTGCCCGACTTCCGCAGGGGGTCGGGGAATAATCATTCCGAAACCCTCCAGTTTTAAAGTTTCCCTGTAAAATCCTTCTAAGAAATTTCGTGGAATTCTCTTTATCGGTATATTCTTGCATGTATATCTAATTCCTTAAACAATTAATTACTTAGCTAATTAATTATTCGAATAAAATCTAGTAAAACAGGGCACTTGCCGATTTGACCCTTGATGATGTTTCAACGTATCCATAGTAAATTAATAGCTTTTTGAACCCGCCTTTTTAATCTCGAAACTAAACAATTTGAGAGCCTGCTAAACATACGATACCTGTGGGAAGGGAGAAAAAGGTCAAGCGGCTTTTTTGGCCGGTTTTGCTTTTGGGCGGCCCCGCGGAGGTAGGGCAAGACCGGAACGGAGCGACTTCTAGGGCGAATAGACGCATTGTCCGTACGGTTTGGATCGGAGTGGAAGCTTTGCACGGCTTCCGCAGGGGCTTGGAAATAATATGTAAGCGGAAGGTTTACAGAAAGTTCAAACAAACGTGGGATTAGGTATACTCGTCATTGCTAAGTCGAAATAGCTTTATTTGAACTTTTAACGGCTAAATGCAATCCAATGAACTGTTCGTTTTATTGGCCTATTAAGGAGTAAGGGGAACGCTAGGTTAAGGAAAATTGTTGGAATAGGAGGCCTTTGCAATTAAGCGACCCAGAATACCAATTGCGACCTGCCGAGGGACTATACATGATTTAAAACCGAACTACATATTTACTTTGGGCCCCTCGATTAGGCATAGCTATATTAAAATCATACCCGACCGCTCTTTCAAGGCTATTCATTTTGAGTCAACAGTAAGACATCTTGCAATCGTGTCAAAAAATACTTCTTCCTCAAAAGGTTTTAGGATATATCCTTTGGCTCCCATGCCCAATCCCGCTTCGATTTCTTTTTTTTCTACAGCAGCGGTAAGAAAGATAAAGGGAATTCGAGCAGTTTCCGGATCTTTTCTTAGTACATTGAAAACCTCATATCCGTCCGCCCCCGGCATCATAATATCACAAAGAATAAGGTCGGGTCTGTTTTGCTTTGCCGACCCGATTCCCGCTTTACCGTCCACAGCGAAGATTGCCCTGTAACCTTGCAGTTCAAGCATTTCACAGGCATTCTCGCGGATGGTCGCATTGTCATCTATAACCAATATGGTTTTCATTTAGATATTATTTTGTGGGAAATTTAGTGTAAAGGTCGTTCCCTGGTCAAGTGCGCTGATAAACTTGATTGTGCCGTTCAATAACTCTACATGCCTTTTTACGATGTTCAGACCAAGCCCTGTACCCTGAATGCTTGTGACATTCCTTGCCCTGAAAAATTTACTGAACAAATTTTTCTGTTCTTCTTCCGGTATTCCGATGCCTTCATCCCTCACTTCAATGGAAACAGAATTATTGCTGACCTCAATTAAAAAATGAACAGTTTTATGTTCCTCCGAATATTTTATGGCATTGGAAAGTAGATTAAGAATAACATGCCGTAAAATACTCTTGTCCTGCAGAACTTATTTTTCGCCATAATGGGAAAAATCAATGCGTTGCCCTTGTTTCAAGATACCGTTTACTTCTTCAATAATGTCCAACGAGAACTCATGCAGGTCAAAGGTCTCCCTATATATTTCCACCTTGCCTTCTTCCAACTTGTCCAGTGAAAGAAATTCGTTCAAGATACCTACAAGATTCCTTACCGATGATCTGATTCTTCCAATATGCTTGTCCCGTTTTTCTTTCTGTTCGTCCTTATGATAGGAGTCGATAAGTGAAATGCTAGAGAGTATAGCGGTCAAAGGTGTCCGGAATTCATGGGAGGCCATGGAAACGAAGCGCGACTTCAATTCATTCAGTTCTTTCTCGCTCATCAGTAATTCTGTAAGCTCCAAAGTTCTTTCTATTACTTTTCCTTCAAGTTCCTCATTCAGTTTTATAATATTTTCTTCGACATTCTTCCGTTGTGTGATATCCGACCGGATGGCCAAATATTTATTGGGCTTGCCATCGTTACCGAGGAATGGGACAATGGTGGTGTCGACCCAATATAGGGTCCCATCCTTTGCTTTATTTTTCATCTCGCCCCTCCAAACTCTACCATTGGCAATGGTTACCCAGAGATCGCGGATAAATTCTTTACTATGATGATCGGAATTGATTACGCGGTGATCCCGACCCATCAGTTCCTCCCTGCTGTATTTTGAAATCTTACAAAAATTATCGTTTACATATTGTATGGTTCCCTTCTGATCTGTTGCCGCAACTATGCAAGCTTCGTCCAAGGCAAATTTATAATCGAAAATATTCCTATTTGTCAATTCCAATTCTTCTGTCCGTTCGGTCACTTTCCGCTCCAACCCTTGATTCAATATTCTGATCAAGCTTTCGGATTCCGATAGTTCTTTGTTGGCAGTATCTAACTCCGCTGCCCGTTTTTCCTTTTCCCCGTTCTGAAATGCGAGTTCTTTGTTGGCAGTATCTAACTCCGCTGCCCGTTTTCCTTTTTCTTCGTTCTGAAATGCGAGTTCCTTATTGGCAATAGTTAACTCATCTGCCCGTTTTCCCTTTTCTTCGTTCTGAAATGCGAGTTCTTCGTTGGCACTGGACAACTTACCTTCTGTTTTTTTTCGTTCCGAGATATTGAGAAAAGATGTAATCGCAAGTTTTACGTCATTCATTGCCACTACTTGAACTGAAGCGAGCGTCCAAAATGTTTCACCACTTTTTTTTCTACCTAACACTTCAATGTCCTTTGCAAAACCTTGTTCTTTCAACAGGGATAATACTTTTTCATTGGTTTCAGGTCCAATTAGGTTTAGATCGATTGCTGTTTTACCGATCACCTCGGATTTTTTATAGTCGAAACTTGACTGGAAAATTTTGTTCACATATTGAAACTTGGTGGTTTCAAGATTTGAGATAATCATCCCAACAGGATTGGAATCAAATATTTCTAGAAACCCTTCATCGAATTTTTTCACTTTCCCTTTATTATCGCTTTGTTAATATTAGGTTGTTGTTCAGTTCTTATGGTAGCCAATAAGACTCCTCCGAAAAACAACTACACGGCGCTTATGGCATAAAAGCCCAAGGTAGCCCTTTTGGATTCGGAAATGTGTTAACGTTATTTCCAACGGTCGGTTCAAAGTTGCGGTACAGTTTTATCGTAGGGACATAAATTGTAGTTAACAGGTCTTTGCTCGGACTCCCGTTGTTTGCCATTTTCCGAGTCCAAGAGCGGCTTACCAGTCTTATCGGAAATGATAACAAATCCCATTAAATGATCTTCGTCATTGCTGCACAATCCATATTACCTGAATTTTGCTTACCGAACCTTTTAATGCCATGTTAGAACTCGTCTACCATTCGATTTCCACAACAAACCTGGACAAGGCCGATCTTTTGGCCATCCAAAAGATATCGGAGGATACCAATTCAAAAAATGGAGTTACCGGCTTCCTGTTTTATCATAAAAACGAGTTTATCGGTATTTTGGAAGGCAACGAAGAAAGCGTGAAAGAGCTTTATTCAAAAATTGTGAGGAACGATAAGCACAGAAACATTTCAATTCTGGTCCAGGAGGCCATTGAAGAAAGACAGTTCACGCAATGGAACATGATTTCGGTTATGGATCCCAAGGTCTCTCCGGTCAGTGCCGATCATGGCCTGCTGGTAGACAATGTAATTGGCCTTGCCCAACTGGAGGAAAAACGCACTCATGGATCTAGGCTATTTTGGCACACCGTGGAGAAAATGTTGAAAGAAAAGGAATCCGTTAAAAGGCATAACCAGAACTACGGAAGATAACCTTTATCACATCGGAATCTCAATGTTAAAGGTAGTTCCCTCATCCGCTTTGCTGACGAAGCTGATATTGCCGTGGACAGTATTAGAGAAGACGTGTAGCAAAATAAACCAGTCCAACAAAACCGGCATTTAAGGAACTTATCTAACCTTTTTCCAGAGCGTCCCAAACGTGGTCTTTTTTAATCGTCTCGTTAATAAACCTTTTATGGGATTCCACAAGTCTATTTAAACGGCCCTCAAAAGTAAACGAATGCCTGTTTTGGGAAGTTCAAATAAACGTGGGTGGCCGTTGCAGAAGTGGTCTACGTATAAGATATCGATCCGAACAGGCTGTTTTTACCAGGCCTTTAGGAGAACCGGCCTTGGTTGGATTTGCCGGCAAAAAATGGTCAGGCAGCCTTGGAAGGCACCCATGATGGTCCTGAAATTGCCAATGGAGGGTCTTCTTCCCCCTTTCT
>JAGXIC010000032.1 GCA_024635875.1 Pricia sp. | reverse complement strand
TTTATCCTCGTCTTTTTCGATAGCTACCCTCTGGAGAAAAAATTCTGTTTCCAAAGGCTTGAAAAATTTACGCACCTGTTCTTCCTCCAGCTTTCGATTTTTGTAATCCGCCACCATGGTCTTCACAAAAGAGGTGCTACTATATGAGGTATGGAAAAACCTTTCGGGAAAGATGTTGTAGAAACTGCGCCGGCTTAAATGTACCTCAAGCTTTTCCCCGTCTTCGTTATCTTCTCCGATCTGGGTGATGTCCTTACTAAAACGTCGTTTGAAATAATCGGATAGGTTAATGTCCAAGGCTACATCGTCTTCCAAGAGATGGGCGGTAAAGGTTTCGGCCTTTAGGTCAAAATCCAGGTCGAAAACCTGTTATTGAATAGACGGGTCGGGATTATTTATTTTCATCCTTTATTACCTTTATTATGTTTAATACTCTGAGGTGCTAGCTCGTATGGTCTTTTAATTAAAATTTTTAATGGGATGATTGGGTGAGCAATCGCGCACTGGCCACGTATTTATCTTGCCAATAATTGGTATCCAAATCGGTAATTTCAACTCCTCTTGGAGAATTTGAGCCTAAAAACTTCCCGTTTTGAAGGTAAATGCCCACATGGGATACGATTTCGTCTTGGTAACGCAATCTGAAAAACACCAGATCCCCCTCCTTTAAATACTTTTGGCTTTGAAACTGGGCACGGGTGTCGAAATAGAATTGTTGCAAAGAGGTTCTCGGAAGCTCCTTGCCATAAACTTCGTAGTAAATCTGTTGTGTCAATGAAGAACAATCTACACCGGTTAGGGAATTTCCGCCCCATTGATAGGGAGTATCCATCCATTTCGTGATGGCCGCATATAATTTCTCGTTACCTAGGGAATCGGTGGGTATATTCAACAATGCGGCGTACCGCTTTTTCTCCGCCGGTGTTAGATACCTCGACTTTTTAGAGAGAGTAGTGACCGGTTTTGACTGTATTTCTTCCTTTTTTTGGATTTTATTTTTTTTGGAATTATTAAGCTTCGTGATCTCTCGTTTGTAGTACGAATAATCCGTCGTTTCATAAGTTTTTTTTGCACATGAACCTGACAGCACAATAACTAGGAGAAACATCAGTTTTAATTTCATGGTTAAAAAAATTTACTTTTCAAGGGTATAGACTGCTTTCATTAAATAGGAATTTTCTTATGGAAAATAAAAGAATAAAAACCCACTTTGACCGAAACGTATTTATAACCTTTTTAGTATTCTTTTTGATCGGATTTACGTTGTTGTCCTTTAAGATAAACTCGACCGTCGATTGTGCCGATGTCGGTTTTGAAGTCATCTCAAATGCATATTCCACCGAAGACCTTATCGAGTTCAAGAGTACCGATACCTCAGGTGTGGAATGGAGGTGGGAATTCGACGACAATAGTCCACCGGAATACCGCTCCGACGTAGTGCATCAATTTACCGAACCGGGAAAATATACCGTATCCCTGCGAATGAACGATCAATGTTTGGCCACCAAGGATATTGCCATTGTTAAACGAAAAAAATTGATCGACCCTGGTTTGATACCCAATATTATTTTACCCAAGTTTGTAAGGGTGGGTGATGAGGTAGAATTTGTTAACGATTCGAAATTTGCAAAAAGCTGGCAATGGAGTTTTGGGGAGACAACCGGTATTGATGGAAACGGCAAAAAAGAGAAGTATACCTATAAACAGCCGGGCGAGAAAACGATTTTACTGGTAGTCAACGAGGATCGCAGACACGAGGCCAAGCAGCGTATTACGGTGCTTCCCGCCATTAGGGAGCGTAAAAAGAGAAATACCACGCGAAGAACAGATCCGATAGAAAACGTCTTGCGCCAGCGGATTATCGACAAGCCGATTGCCGAAACCGAAAATGAGGAAAAGGAGCAAAAGAAGAAGGAAGAAGAGAAAATAAACCGTATTGAGGTATCGGAAGATGAGTTGCACCAATTCTTTGTAAGCTATTCTAACCGAAGAATAGACGATACCGCCATACGAAATTATTTTTGCTACAGTAATATTCCTGTTTTTAATAAGACCGGTGATCGATTTTCCGTAAGTCAATTCTTTAACGAGATCAGAGACGTCAAGCTTGAACTGAACGGTATCAAGATGGTGCGTGATAAAAAGACAGGCTGTATCAAGAGTATGACCGTCGATATGCGCACCAAAAAAGGATTGTTTTGGAAGAAGTTTTAAGTCTACTGCTGCGGTTATTAATTGAAAGGTATTACGCTGTAATACTTAAGTAAATTCTGTAATTAAAAGTAAGCAAAATCTAAAAATTATCAATTCTATTAGATAAATACCGACTAAAAGATCAATAAACTGCCACGGACCAAGTTGTTCATCGAAAAAAGTATTCAAATTAAGCCGCTCATCGAAATAAATGAATCTTTCTGAAACAATTTAAGTCCCGTCTCTTATGACGTTATATAATTATTAATCAGGCAATTATTGCCAAAAAACCATTTTTTATGTCTTTTAAAGCTAAGTTGAATTTAGGAGGAAAAGAATACAAGGTATTACACTGCTCCTACGATTTGAACCAAGAAGTAGATCCTACGGGAAGACCATCTTCCGTAACAAGAGGAGGTAGGGTAACCCTTACAGTTGAATCTACCGGTGACACCGCTCTTTTCGAACTGATGACCGATAATTTCGGTAAAAAAGATGGTAGTATCATCTTTACCAAAAGAGATACTGACGCAACCTTGAAAGAACTTAAATTGACCGAGGCCTATATGGTCAAATATAAAGAGCATTTTGACTCTACAGGTCAAAATCCTTTAACGGAGTCCTTTACACTTTCTGCCAAAGAAATTACGTGTGGTGGAGGTCAGCACAAAAACGAATGGGTGATTTGATGTAGCCGTTCAATTAAAGCAAAATGAGGCTGTCCAAAAAAAGGGCAGCCATTTTTTTGACAGTACCTGAAAGGAATGTAAATTCATGAATGGGCCAAGAAGGTCGGTCTCATTTCTCGGTTTCACTTTGTGACCCTTTGGGTATCGGTCGACGCGGCCCTAGGGAAAGATTTTCTTTTGAGTTTTTATACAAATGCTCGTGGGCCAACATCGAAGTTTTGCTCATAATTTGGTTATATTTGTTTTCTAATTTTCAAAGAAATCCATGCACAATAGCATCCGAATTTTTACATTCCTTTCCATTTTTATTTTTTTAATAGGATGTAAGGAGGAAAAAAAGACAGCGCCTACCTCCAGCGAAACTTCCCGAACCACTAAGAAACAAGAAGTCACCGTGCAGGATACGACCATCATTAAGGAGAAACCCAAAGGCATAGATACCCCCGACGGTATGGTCTGGATTCCCGGTGCGATTATGGAACAAGGGGCGGTGCCCCAAGATAAAATGGCTATGGAACATGAAAAACCTGCCCATACCGTAGCTATTGATGGTTTTTTTATGGGCATCACCGAAGTCACCAACGCCGAGTTCAAAAAATTTGTAGATGAAACCGGGTATAAAACGGTCGCGGAAAGGGAAATCGATTGGGAAGAGATGAAAAAACAGCTGCCGGAAGGCACTCCGAAACCCCATGACAGTATAATGCAGCCCGGGTCGCTTACCTTTAAAAAGGCCAAAACTTCGGTACCCAATCTCTACGATTTTTCCCAGTGGTGGCAGTGGCAGATCGGTGCGAACTGGAAACATCCCGACGGCCCAAAAAGCTCCTTGGTCGGAAAGGAGAACGATCCCGTAGTCCATATCGCCTATGAAGATGCCCTTGCCTATTGCGAATGGGCCGGTCGACGATTACCCACCGAAGCGGAGTGGGAACGTGCAGCACAGGGAAACCAGTCCGAATCCGTTTACTTCTGGGGCGATGACGTATCCGAATTGGCAAAAAAAGCGAATACTTGGGAAGGTGAGTTTCCAGTACTAAATACCAAGGCGGACGGTTTCGATAAGCGCGCCCCCGTAAAATCGTACCCGCCCAATGATTTCGGACTTTACGATATGGCCGGTAACGTGTGGGAATGGACGAGCGATTGGTACAACACGGGTTACTATGATTCGGTAGCTTCCCAGAATACCATCTTAAAAAATCCTGTAGGGGCAGAATCTCCTTTTAACGCCAGAGATCCATACGCCAAGGAAAAGGTGATGAAAGGCGGATCTTTTTTGTGCAATGCCTCTTACTGTGCCAGTTACCGTATTTCAGCGCGAATGGCGACAAGTCTGGATTCTTCATTGGAGCATTTAGGGTTTCGGACCGTAGCGAGCATTGATATGGTGAAAAATAGTAAGCAGTAGCAGTTGGCAGCTCAAAAATTTAAGGTTCAATCGCTACTGCGCAGCTGTTCAAGGTTTAAGGTTCGAAGTAAAACAACTTTGAACCTTGATCGTGCCGTAGGCACATTGAATCTTAAACCTTGTCACTTAGAAATTCTAAACAAGCTATGGAGTTCTTAAAAACCTTCACCCCCGAATTGACCATCGTATCCCCAGGACGAATCAACCTTATCGGCGAACATACCGATTATAACATGGGATATGTATTGCCAACAGCCATCGAAAAGAAAATTATTTTTAAGCTTCGAAAGAACGGTTCCGATTCCGTATGTCATGTGTACAGCGAAACCTATGATACGGGTTTCGACCTCAACCTGAACGCTATTGCGAGAAGTGAGGTGGAGTGGGAAAACTATATTTTGGGTGTTTTGAACGAAATTTCAGTGCGTACTAATAAGGTGAGAGGATTCGATTGCGTACTACAAAGTGATTTGCCGACCGGATCTGGCCTTAGTTCCTCAGCCGCACTGGAATGTGGACTCGCCTTTGGCCTGAACGAACTCTTCGACTTGGGACTGTCACAACTGGAAATAGTACAACTAGCCCAAACGGCCGAACACACCTATGTGGGTACGCAATGTGGTATCATGGATCAATTTGCTTCGGTGATGAGCAAATCGGGACACGTCATCCTTTTAGATTGTGAATCTTTGGAATACGATTACATTCCCATTGATCTGCATCCGTATAAAATCATTCTATTAAATACCAAGGTGTCACATAATCTAGCGTCTAGTGCGTACAATACCCGAAAGCGGGAATGTGAGGAAGGGGTCGCAATCATCCGAAGAAAACATCCAAAAGTAAAATCCTTACGAAATGTGACGGAAGAAATGTTAAATGCTAGCAGACCTGAAATGGATGCCACCGTTTTCGATCGGTGTTCCTTTATAGTAGCGGAAAACAAGAGGGTGCTTCAAATGGCCAACGCGTTACGGAAAAAAGACCTGCTATGGGCGGGTCAACTTTTATATGCGGCCCATCACGGTATCAGCAAACTATATGAGGTAAGCTGCCCAGAATCGGATTTCTTGGTCGAATTCTCAAAAGATAACCCTAATGTATTGGGGGCGCGGCAGACCGGCGGCGGATTTGGCGGCTGTACCCTGAATATCGTTCACGAAGATGAGGTCGATGCCTTTATAGCCACTGCCAGCATAGCGTATAAGAAGGAATTCGATATTGCCCTTGAAGCTTTTGAGGTAAAACCTAGTGGCGGCACCTTGGTCGCTTAAACCTCCTTCGTAGGCGTGTTAAGCAAGGCCTTTTCTAGCAATGTTTTCTTATGCCTGCTCAAGGGCAGGCGATGCCCCGAAACTTCTACCTCGGCCCCACTGAAATTCTCCACCTTTTCCAGATTGACAATATAGGATTTGTGTATCCGCATAAATTTTTCTTTCGGTAAGCTTTCCAGCAGCGACTTCATGGTCATAAGTACTAGAATCTTTTCAGTTTCGCTTACTATTTTTATGTAGTCGCCCACTCCTTCTATCCATCGGATATCGTTTACCGATACCTTTACTTTTTTGAGCTTGCTATTTACGATAATATGCTGTTCGTCAGCTATTTCCGGTTCCATGTCCGATATATTGGCCAAAGCCTTTTTGACCGAAGTGTCAAAGCGCTCGGCGGTAATCGGTTTGAGCAGGTAATCCGTCACATCGTAATCGAAAGCTTGCATGGCATAATCCGCTTTTCCGGTCACCAAGATAATCTGTGGCCGATCTTCTAAGGATTCAATAAAGTCAAAACCGCTTATAATCGGCATCTCAATGTCTAGAAAAACCAAATCTACCGGGTGCTCTTTCATGGCGATACGGGCTTCGATACCGTTCTTATAATCTGCCGTAAGTTCCAGTTTTTGATGTTTTCGTATGAGTTCGGTGATTGCGGTACGCTGCAATTTTGAATCGTCAATTACTATAGTTTTGAGTGTGCGGGGCTCCATAGTGAATTTGGTATGTGGATTAGGTCAAGCTGCCATGGGTCAAATATAGAGGATAATATTCGATAGGGAAAAAACTGAAGACTATTTGTAAGTGTAAAATAAATTTATGGGTAAAAGGCCCATACCTGTACCTTGAACTTGAGCGTTGCTTCACTGTACTCCAAGCGCATCTAACAATCTTGACTTTCTTTTTCGGCTAATTGGCATTTGTTTTCCGCATACCTGAACTGCGGTAGTATTAAAATTCTCTACGCGATCAAGGTTGATAATGTAAGATTTATGTATTCTGAGGAAACGATTTTCCGGTAATTTTTGCTCAAAAGCTTTCATGGAAGTCAAGACAAGAATGTTCTTTTTTTCGGTAATCAATTTTACGTAGTCGCCCAAAGCTTCGATCCATTTGATGTCTCTGTAGTCTACCCTAACTTTTCTGAAATTGCTCCGTACAAAAATATGTTCCTCCTTCTGTTGTCGGTTTGAAGTACCGATATTGCGTTGTGCTTTTTTAATGGCCGTATCGAATCGTTTGGCCGATACTGGTTTCAACAGGTAATCCGTAACGTCGTACTCAAAGGCCCTGAGGGCATGGTCGGGTCTCCCACTGATCATGATTACCTGTGGTCGCTGCTTAAAGGATTCCAACAGGTCGAACCCATCTACAAAAGGCATTTCCACGTCCAAAAAAATCAGGTCCGCGTTTTTTTCGCATCCCTTATTTTTTGCCTCTATAGCGTTACGATAACTACCTTCGAATACTAAATCGGGATGGTTTTCAATAAGTTTTTTCAGCACGGTACGGTACATGTTGGAATCGTCGATTATTACGCTTTTCATTGTTTTGGTTTTCATTAAAGCAGTTGTATAAGCTATGAATGCCTTATATTTCTTTGTTTTAGGGGGATGGTATTACTAATACCTACGAAATAGAAAAGGGATGGTTTGGTTTTCTTTGGAATTTTACCGGAGTGTAACTGATGAAAATTTTGTAGGATGATTTTACAAGTCTGTAAGCCTTTGTGTGGGAAAACGACCAACATATTCCCGAATTTTTAAGGCATAGGTTTAGGATATGGGGGTATAAATAACTTTTGATAACTTTAGGAATACCTTTTTTCGTAAAATGGCTATTTTTGTCCCTAGCATTAATTAGATAGAACTCAAGAAGAATTCATAGAAGTATTTAGATTATGTCAAACAAGATCGAACGATTGAAAACGATGATTATAGGATCCGGCCCTGCTGGATATACTGCTGCGATATATGCCGCGCGTGCCGATTTAAAGCCGGTAGTATACACGGGAATGGAACCGGGCGGGCAGTTGACCACCACTACGGAAGTCGATAATTTTCCCGGTTATCCAAACGGTATCGACGGGCCCGGCATGATGGTAGAATTGCAACAGCAGGCCGAGCGTTTCGGTACCGAGGTGCGTATAGGTATGGCAACGGGGGTCGAATTGAGCGATGAGGTTGGCGGCATACATAAGGTAACGATAGACGACGCTACGATTGTCGAAGCCGAAACGATCATTATTTCCACGGGTGCCACGGCCAAATACCTGAATATTCCCAGTGAACAGCGGTTGCGGGGTGGTGGGGTTTCCGCGTGTGCCGTCTGCGACGGATTTTTTTATAAAGGCCAGGATGTAGCTATTGTTGGTGCGGGTGATACCGCTGCCGAGGAAGCCTCATATTTGGCGAATATCTGCAACAAGGTCACCATGTTGGTGCGTAAGGATTACATGCGGGCCTCAAAGGCCATGCAACATAGGCTTGATAGTTTGAAGAACATTGAAATTCGTTACGAATCGGAAGTCGATGAGGTGCTTGGTGACCAAGTGGTCGAAGGCCTACGGATCGTAAACAACCAGACCGGTGAAAAAGAGGATATAGCCATAACAGGATTATTTATTGCCATTGGGCACAAACCGAACACCGATATTTTCAAAGGACAGCTGGATATGGACGAAACCGGCTATATCATTACGGAAGCTAAGTCTACTAAGACCAATAAACCCGGCGTTTTTGCCAGTGGAGATGCGCAGGACAAGATTTATCGTCAAGCGGTCACCGCCGCAGGAACTGGCTGTATGGCCGCACTCGATGCAGAGCGATATTTAGCAACTATTGAAGCGGCACCGGAAGAAGTGGTGTAAAATCCGATAGCATTTAAAAAAAAGCCCCGCTGTTCATGCACGCGGGGCTTTTTTTGTTGGGACGACCTTCTAATCGATTCGTCTGTAATTTTCCGAAAAGCTTCGTTTTCCTTCCTCGTCGACCGTAAACTGACTGTAGTTGTCCGCGTCAAGTTGCAGTTCAAACTTGAAAACCTTAACAGTATCTTGAATATCCATCATAGTTTTCGATCCGTATTCAAGGCGTTCTTCAAGTTCGTTTTCGGTATTGGTGTAGGATCCGTACCCGAACCATTCCGTGGGGTCATCGGGGGAATAGCGGGTCCACATAACCTTCCCCTCGCTATAGATCTTGACCTGCCGATATCCATTGGTATTCGGCAGTGTATCCGAAATAAACCCATCATCCCAGTTATAACGATTGATAAGTTCCCATGTGCCTTCCAGTGAATTTTCCGCCTGGGGTCTTGACGATATAAGTGCAGTGACAGAAATCAATAGCCCTAAGACCACGGCCAATTTAAGTAGCTTTTTCATGATATAGTTTTTTTAAGGTTCTATATTCCAATTAACTTTATTAAAGTACAATTTATTTTACAATTACGATAATTTTTGCTTTTAAAATTTATCAAAATGTTAATTGTTTAAAATTTTATAAAATAGAGCTTCCAATATCTAAAGCACATGTAATTAAGAGGTTGTCATATACCCTATTAAAATTGATGATTCCTCTTTTTAGGAAAATATTTTGATATTGAAATTATTTCTTACTTTTAAGTATTAACTAACTCCAAAATCTATGAAATATACTACAGTATTACTGTTTGTCCTGGTGTGTACCTATAACTCTTTCGGACAGACGATTACCGGAAACGTCACTGATGCAGCCGATGCCCCCCTGCCAGGGGTGACCATTATTGTTGAGGGGACAACCAATGGAACGACCACCGATTTTGACGGTAATTATTCGATAGCGGCAAGTTCTGGAGATGTACTGCAATTCTCCTATATCGGCATGATGTCCAAAGAAGTTACCGTAGGGTCGAGCAACTCGATTAACGTAACCTTACAAGAAGATTCAGAGCAGCTGGATGAGGTGATCGTTACCGCATTCGGTATCTCACAGGAGAAAAAATCTTTAGGCTATGCCGCACAGAATATTGATGCCGATGCCATTACCAAAACCAAACAGACGAATTTGGTAAGTGCACTGCAAGGACAGGTCGCCGGTGTACAGATTACGAATTCCGGTGGGGCTCCCGGGCAGAGTTCACGAATAATTATTCGGGGAATAAACTCCTTAGATCCATCTGCCGATAACCAACCCTTGTTCGTGGTCGATGGTGTGCCGATCGACAACTCCACCATTGAATCGGGTCCGAACGAAACCCCTCGTGGCCTTACCAACAGGGCGGCGGACATTAATCCGGCTGATGTCGAATCCATGTCCGTACTTAAAGGTGCCGCAGCGACTGCCCTTTATGGGGTAAGGGCCGCAAATGGTGCGGTAATCATCACTACAAAAAGAGGAAAAAGCGGTAAGGTCAGTATTAACCTGAACACCTCCGTAGGCTTTGATGAACTGAACAGTCTGCCAAAGCTTCAGAAGGAATACGGACAGGGTTTCAGCGGCGAGTATGACCCAAACAGTTTTTGGCCGTCTTGGGGTGCCCCTATATCAGAGGTGGCCCAGACCGTACCGGGACACAAATATCAGGACAACTGGAACCGTGCCTTCAATACCGGGCTTCAGACCGATCATAGCCTAAGCGTTTCGGGCGGAGGTGAAAATGCTACCTTCTACGGTTCTTTCGGACGCTTCGACCAAAAGGGGATTATTCCCTTCAGTGATTGGGCGCGAACGACCGCAAAATTCTCCGGGACGGTAAAGGTCAGCGAAAAATTTGATTTTAGCGGATCGATCAATTACTCAAATTCAGGGGGTAACCATGTACCGCATGACCGGTTTATGGAACGGATGATGTATTGGGCGGAAACCCAAGATGTGCGCGACTATATCAACCCCGATGGAACAATGAGAACCTACGGCAATACAAACCCCATTTATGATGCCCGTTTCAGTACGTTCGAAGATGATG
>JAGXIC010000283.1 GCA_024635875.1 Pricia sp. | reverse complement strand
ACCTTGGGGAATGACAGCCCGTTTTGCCCAAAATGGGAAAGGAAAGGATAGCAATGGTAGCGAAACAGTGCTAGGGAGAATAAACGGATCACCTTGATACTTTTTGCTACCTTTAATTAGAAGTGGGATTCTTGACCCTCTCTAATAAAATAGGTTTTTTACAAAATTTAGATGGCTAGATATTAGGATATGCGAGTCTTTTTAAGGGAAATAAGTAAGGGAACCATTGTCGGAACCTGCATTTTTGCAGTGCTTCTAATTCTCAGCTACTTTGGTGGAGAATTCGATAACGGCATCGATTATGGAGCATTGTGGATAGAGTATTGCATAAACCTTTTATATTCGGTCATAATTTATATGGCGAATGCCTATCTATTCATCTATCTTTTAAAAAGGTTCGGAAAGAATCTTTTCGGCCTTATAAATTTTCCCGTTTCCATTCTCGGTACGGTAACTGTTTCAATTGTGGCCTTGTTTTTTGCCCGGTTTCTACATCTGATGGTTTTAAAGGGTATGCCCCCGAAGGAGTTTTGGGCCAAACAAAGTTTGGGGTACTACTTGGTCTCCCTGGTCATTGCTTTCGTGGTCGGCGTAATTTTCTACGCCTTTTTCTATTACAAATACCGTCAGGAATCCAAGTTCAAGGAACAAATGATAATAGCCGGTACGGCATCCGCCAAGTTCGATGCCCTTAAAAATCAACTAGATCCGCATTTTCTGTTTAACAGCCTGAATGTTTTGACCAGCCTTATCGAAGAGAATCCTCAAAAGGCGCAGAAATTTACCACTTCGTTATCCAAGGTATATCGTTATGTGCTGGAACAGAAAAACAAAGATTTGATCAGTGTCGATGAAGAACTTCAATTCGCCAAGACCTACGTTCAGCTTATAAAAATGCGTTTTGAAAATAGTATCGTTTTGGAAATCCCTGATACAAGTCAACATCCAGACGCCAAAATTGTACCGCTTTCCTTACAGTTATTGTTGGAAAATGCAGTGAAACATAACGTGGTAAACGCATCAAAGCCTCTATACATAAAGGTATTCGAAGAATTTGACAATCTGGTCGTCCAAAACAATTTCCAAGAAAAACAGACTGTGAAAAAAAGCAGTGGCTTTGGGCTGCGCAATATCCAACAGCGATACGGCATTCTTACCGAGCGAAAGGTGCATATCGAAAAGACCGAAACTCATTTTAGCGTCCGTCTCCCGATGCTCTTTAAAAGAATATCGTTTATGGAGACGCAACGGGAATTTATTGCCGACAAGCGCTACGAAAAGGCGAAAGAAAGAATGGAGGCCGTAAAGGGCTTTTATGGTAATTTAATGGCTTACTGTATCATCATTCCGATTTTGGCGGTAGTGAACTACCGCACGACAAGTTTCGCGTGGGTACTTTTTCCGGCCATCGGTTGGGGCCTTGGGGTTGCCTCGCACGCCATGGAAGCTTTTGGGTATAATCCGATTTTAGGCAAAGGCTGGGAAGAGAAAAAGATGCGGGAGTTTATGGAGGATGAAAAGTAGCCCCTTAAGACTGCGAGGTACAATTCATCATCGAAAATCGGCACTTCAGAAACAACTAATTTGAGAAAGTATCCGATTTGCGGACATTTGTAATAGGAAGAAATCAAAATCCTTAAAAATGAAAGATATGGACCATGAAAACAGGTATCTACGCGCCAAGGAGCGGGTAGCGGAAATCAGAAAATTTTACAACAGTCTGCTATCCTATACAGTTTTTATATCACTGCTGGCCGGTCTGAATTATTACATCGACCAATGGAATCATCCTTGGTTTCTATGGGCGGCTTTCGGATGGGGCATCGGCTTGGCCTTTCAAGCGGCAAGGGCCTTCAATCTAAATCCCTTTTTCGGGCGTAGTTGGGAAGAACGAAAAATCAAGGAATTTATGCAAGAAGATGAACGCAAGGCACGATGGGAATAGGGGAGGGTATATAGTATGGAGCGTAATAAAGTGAAAACCCAAAAGTAATCTCTGTTCTTAAACGAATATTCACTAAAATAAACTATTGGGAATTAATTGATTATGGAAACAAACAGAAAAGATAAACGTGTGGAGGCAAAAAACCGGGTGGTGGCTCTAAAGGCTTTTTTTATACACCTATCGGTTTACGTTCTTGTAAATCTTTTTATTAGTACGACTTCGGTGATAGCCCGCACGAATAACGGTGAGAGTTTCAATGAGGCTTTTTTTAATTTAGAAACTTTTGTAACTGCCATATTCTGGGGAATTGGCCTGTCCTTTCATGCCGCAAAAATTTTTGGGTACAATCCAATCTTCGGCAAGGACTGGGAAGAACGCCAAATCCAAAAGTTCATGGAAGAAGACAGGCGCAAGGCTGAAAAATATAGGTAAATTAAATAGGTATGGAAAATAAGACGGAATATCTTACATATGCAAGAGCCAAAAAACAGGTAGAAGCCATTAAAGGGTTTTACGGGCACCTGACCGCATATTTAATGTTCAATATAGGATTGTTATTGGTCAAGTCCAATATCTTGACATTCTTTATTGCAAATGGGACCAAGGACGCGAATGTCTTGGATTGGGTGCATTGGAACTTAATCGTCACTCCTTTGCTATGGGGAGTAGGCCTGCTGATTCACGGACTTTACGTGTTCAAGTTCAAATCTATTCCCCTCAAAGATTTGAAACCCAAAATACTTAAGGACTGGGAAGAAAAACAGATTCAAAAGTATATCGAGGAGGAAAACCATGAATTTTAGAGTGTGGAAAGTGGAAATAGTTATGCAAGGAAATAGGTTCTATCATACAAAACGATAGCCTAAATCAAAAAGTTATATTGGTTGTGGCCACGGCTATTTTTATGGTGGTCTCCTTTTTTGGAAAGGCTTGTTTTTGGCAAGTAAAGGCACGCCAAGTTTGGTATTATTTATGTTTTTGGCCATGCCCCTAGTTTTTGGAGTTGTTTTACTCCCGGAGTACATAAGGGTATTTGGCAGAAATCGGATTTATGGAAAGAAATCGGAAGAACGAAAAATCAAACAGTTTATAGAAGAATATCGGATACAGTCGGAAAAGTACGGATATTGCATTTGTTGCCCCGTCCGGCCCTCGACCATTGATTCGCACCAATAAACCCCAATCCCGCTTCCTATGACTACCATCATCATCGAAGACGAAAAACCCTCGGCCCGCCGCCTTTCTCGCCTATTGGCCGATTTAGGCGTTACCGTTAACACCATGCTCCATTCCGTCGAAGAATCCATCGAATGGTTCAAGAGCAACGAACACCCTGACCTTATTTTTTTGGATATTCAACTGTCAGACGGACTTTCCTTCGGGATATTCGATGCCGTTGAGGTACACAGCGCCATTATATTTACCACAGCTTACGACGAGTATGCGTTACAAGCCTTCAAACTGAACAGTATCGATTATCTCTTGAAGCCCATCGATGACGAAGAACTTGAGGTAGCCGTCAAGAAGTACCGCAACCGAAAGCCCGCACCCCAAAAAATGGCATTAAATTTTGAGGATATCAAAAGGTTATTGATTGACCAGCTGGAACGGGAATACAAAAAACGCTTTACCGCTAGGGTGGGGCAGCACCTAAAAATAATAAACTCCGATGAGGTCGAATGTTTTTATAGTGAAAATAAAGGCACGTATGCTGCGACTTCCGATGGCAGGAATTACCTGCTCGATACTACTTTAGAAAATCTGGAGGGCGAGCTTCAACCCGATAATTTCTTTCGGGTAAGCCGAAAGTTCTATATCAATATCGACCATGTCAAAGATATAATTTCCTACACGAATTCACGGCTTCAAATTAAGATGAAACGGTTTTCAGAGCAAGAAATCATCGTAAGTAGAGAGCGAGTTCGGGATTTTAAGTTATGGTTAGAGTAGTAAGCTATAAAATATTGATTTTTAAATATTTAAAGTTTACCATAGATTTTTCTTATTATTGATATTTAATAAGGTAATTCTTACTTTTCGATTCGATTTTCATCAAAAGATGAGGGTAGTAACTTAGGAATCAATTTAATGAATATGGGGAGTAGAACCGCCCCTCCAGGGAGTATGAAAATAGCTAATGAAGGAATACTTTTGAAAACATCCATCAACTGATTTTGAACTTTTTTCTTTTCTTCTTTAGTAAGATCTTTCACAGTGGATTTAGAAAGCAGATATACCAATTCCTTACTTTCCGAAAGTTCCTTTTGTAGGCGTTTGCTGTTTCTTAAAATGAGCTTGTCTACCACTTTCGCCATACTGTCATAAAACTGTATCGCCGCATTTGTATCCTTTAAAAATGGAATCACTTCTGCATTTTCACTAAAAAAATTTCGGGTTTCATCTAATGTTTCGGCGATATGTCCGTCATTAAAGCCTAGGTTTTGGCCTAGTCCGAAAATGAATCCCGATTCCCGATGGTCTAGCGATTTGTCCTCCCAGACCGTCATACAGGCAATATCGAGTAAATATTGGTTTTCCCATGTGTTACGGTCATGCCATAGCTTTTCAAGGTATGAACCATCGAAATCGTTTGCATGGCTGTTGATGAAGGTCAACGAGGCTGCGAACAGATCCGCCAGCCGTTCGTCGCTTTTACTTCTTTCTTTTGAGTTAAGCGCATGATAGGTAATGTTGATTGCCAAATATTCCAATAATTCGGCATGATTTCGAATATCCTTAGGATGGAGAAGGTACCGCTTGAACAGAAATATGTCAATACATAAAAGGGAGTTGGTGATGATACGGTTAAAAGTCCTGCTAATGACATTATCGGCCAGATATACCCGGGAATCTATCAGTTTTTCAAGCTGTGCGGATGTTTTGCTTCCGGTAAGTATTTTGTTGAGAAAAGAACTGTGGCTGACCCTGAGGTCACTATAAAATTGAAAAACTTGAGATACGAAACCTTCGAAATCGGGTTCTTGAGAGGTCAATCTGAATGTAGCATAAAGCGCGTTCAGTAGATTGATCTTTGCTTTCTCATCTTCCGAAAGAACGTGTTCGGGCGAAATGAAACTGGGAATCGCAGCATTTATACCATAGATAAACCCTGTTTGTTTCAAGCTCAGGTAGAGTGCATTGAAATCCGAATAAAAATTTAAGTCCTTGGTAATCAAGGAGCCAAATTTATTTATCCAACCGGAGGCCGAGGGGTTCATGGAGTTCTGATTAAAGGGCGAAATTACTATAAAATGAATAAAGATGAATAAGGTGCATGTGTCAAAGGCAAAGAACATATAGGTAAGGATTGGCTGCATTGAGAAAAGTAAGCTGTTTTAGAGCGTAATAAACTGAAAAATAAGGCTTAACGCCATAAATAATTGCGGCACAACGGGATTTACCGAATTGTTTAAGTCTACCCCCTGATCAATATCAAATTAGTTCAATTCAAAATTATTATTAACTTATTCTTAACATTTCATTCAAAACCTCTCTACAATTGTTGCGTAAGTAGTGGTGAATAATAATCTTAAAACTTTAAAAATGAAAAAAACAAAACTTTTATTCGGTCTGGGAATCTTGGCCGTAGCAGGAATTGTTTTAGTTGCCGCGGATCACATCGATGCGCCGGGTACTACGAACAACACTGCTGACGTCGCTGATTTTTATGGCTTTGAATCGCCATCAAATGATGCCAACACCGTATTTATTGTGGACTTACAAACGAATGTTTTGCCAGATTTGGCCTATGGAACGTTTGATGAAGACGTATTGACCGAAATCAATATCGACATCACGGGTGATTTGATTGAGGATATGGTCATTCAGGCCTTGCCCCGTGGCGATACCATGTATTTTTTCGGTCCTGCCGCTCCGACCGCAACCGGACTCAATGGTGATGTATTGGTAAATAGTCCTTTAGGTAAGGTAGTTATTTCCGCTGACGAGGCCGTCACTGCGACTACCGATGCAGGCGTTTCCCTTTTTGCTGGTCCACGTCAAGATGCCTTCTTTTTTGATTTTGGACAGTTCAACAAGGTTATTGGTGGTGAAGCTCCCGAAGGTTTTTTACCTGCCGGGGAGGCCACGGACACTTTTGATGGTGCGAACACGATGTCTCTTGTAGTAGAGATACCTAACGCCATGTTAGGAGAACCCGATGCCATGACGAGCTTGAACGTAGTAGGGGTTCCCGTATATAAAACCTGGGTAACTACCAATAGAAAACAATAACAACGAATCTTTAAAAATAGAAAATAATGAATTTACATACTTTAAAATATTTGTTTCTTTCGTGCTGTGCCCTATCATTGGTAGTGGCCTGTAGCGATGACGATAATGGACCGGGTCCTGTAGCGGTAGCTGATTGTAGCGACGGAATTATGAACGGTACCGAAACCGGTATCGATTGTGGAGGATCTTGTGAGCCTTGTGAAACCGGTACACCTACCGGACCGGATTTTACCGGAACTTTTGCACAAGTGGATTTTATGGGACGCCCGGGAATCAACACGGTTTTGAGTCCTGATGACGCTACAAAGGATATGTTCAATCAAGCCATCCCAAACCAAATGGGAGCAATATATCAACCCATTTTTGAAGCCCAACTGGAAGGTTTGCACGATGTATACGCCGGTTTATTGGGTTTGAATGCAGAAGACGTAGATTATCAGCCCAACATTTTAGGTGATATTTTGAACGGTCCTGATAATGACGCGATGACGGATAATCCGGTAACCGCAACAGTTCTAACTACTGTACTGGCGAACGACGTACTCGAAATAGCGCCTGACGCGGCAACGACTTATTTCAACCCAGGTTCAGGTGCTCCGAATTTTACGGATGCCATCGGTTTCACCGGAAGAACCCTACAAGATGACGTGATAGACGTATCCCTTATACTTCTTTTCGGAGGTGCGGATGGTGCACGTTTTAACGGTCAAGAAGTTGAAGGTGTTGGAACGTTCCCACGACTCGTATCCGATGGCGTTGCCCTTACGGCATCCCCGTCAGAAGATTTCCCATATCTGGGAGCTCCTGAATAAGACATCAGTCTATGAAAAAGGGAGTTTAGTTGGGAGGATGGGTTTCCCGTTCTCCCTTTTTTTATCCTAATTGATAAGCGAATACGCTCTACCCTGCTAACAACCACAAAAGTACAACTACTAAAATTTTGAATATGAGATACATTACTACGTTTATATGGGTACTTTTTTTATCCTCCTGCCAAACAGATGGCGATAACCAAATCACGGATAAAAAGGATTATGATGCATATCTGGTCTCGAATCCCCCGAAAACCAGTTCAAAATATTTCGACCTTTGGAATTCTAAAATCAAGCCCGATAGCTCTCAACTGATGAGCTTTGGTATCGTCGGTGGGGAGTACAATCGCTACTTTCAGAATACCGGCGACATCAAATACCTGAAAAAAGCAGAAAAAGTCCTAAAAAAAGCCGCCGATATAGCCAATGTCAGCCGAGCTGGTATGTATAGGGATCTGGCACGGAACTATATTTCACAGCACCGATTTAGGGAAGCCAAACAGTGGGCCGATTCCGCGAACGCCATAGGCAGCGGTCTTAACCAAACCCAAGGCCTGATGTTCGACCTGCAAATGGAATTGGGCAACTACGATACGGCGGAGAAATATCTGGACAGCCTTAAAAATATGGAAGATTTCGGTTACCTGATTCGGTTGGCCAAATGGAACGACCATAGTGGCGATCTTGATACGACCATCCGCTTTATGGAAAAAGCTAAGGAGCAAGCCGAAAATTCCAAAAACACAGGGTTGTTGTTATGGTCCTACACCAACTTAGCGGATTATTACGGCCACGCCGGAAGAATCAAAGACTCTTACAATCATTATTTAAAGACTTTGCGGTTAGACCCCGAAAACGCCTATGCCAAAAAGGGAATTGCATGGATTGTGTTTTCCCACGAAAAAAAACCGGGAGAGGCGATGCGTATTTTAGACTCCGTTACCAAATATTATAAGTCTCCCGACTATTTTTTACTAAAATCAGAAATTGCCGAGTATATGGGCGACGATATGAAAAGTGTGGCCAATATTGACAATTATTTTAAATTAGTGCAAAATTCCGCTTATGGTGACATGTACAACGCTTATAATATATCCCTCTATTTGAACCAGACCGAACAATACGACAAAGCCTTCGAACTGGCCCAAAAGGAAGTAGCGAACAGGCCAACACCCGAATCCTACAGCTTTTTGGCCTATTCCCATTTAAAAATGGGCAATAAGCAGAAGGCGCGTGATATTGTGGAGGAGTACATCGAGGGAAATACCTTTGAGCCTGCCGTTTTGCTGCGTACCGCAGAAATATACAAGGCCACCGGTTCGACAGATCGCGTAAAGCAGCTTAAGGAAGAACTGCTCGGGGCAATATATGAATTGGGTCCTGCTACCGAAAAGGTGATTTCTCAGTTGTAGGAGACTAGAAAAAGTTTTATTCGAGGCTTCAAATAGGATGTGCAAGGGAATCATTGAATTTAATACGCTTCTAAAATTCAGAAGATTTTCTTCTGATTCTAATTAAGGATTATTTTTTTTGAAATGATTAACTTTTCTGTAGGAAATTTCAATTTCATTAACTAAATTTATCTTATTAAGAGTTCTCTTTCTATTCGGAGAGCCAATGCAAATCCGAATTTTATAATTTTTGCTTTAAAAATGGTATAGATACAACAGTTCCCCTAAACTTCTAGTTCAATGGTGTATTTCTTATTCTTCGTATGGCTTTCCTTTATGTCCATTCTTTTTTACCGAATTTTCGTGGCCCGTAAGGCCTTGCGAAAGCTGTTAAAGGCAGGTAAGTGAATTTTGGGTCTCCCTTTATGTTTGAGCAATTAAATTAAGCATTCGTGATATAAACTATCATGTTTTGCATGTATCTTTTCTTCATATGTGGAGAACATACAAGCCTAGGTCAGATTTCGGATTTCAACCGAAATTGAAAACTTTTAAGAACTTGGCACTGAGTATACTTTTTGTTTTTTGTACAACTGTAGTCAAGGCTCAAAATCGATCTAAAACTTCAAAGCAACCTACAGTCCGAGATTCTACTAAAAATTGGAAAATTTCTGCTTTTCCGGTTGCGTTTTACACTCCGGAAACCGCATTCGGTTTCGGCGGACTCGGAATTGGTACTTTTCGGTTAAAAGATGAAACCTTTGATACGAGGCCTTCTTCCATACAATTGGGAATAAGTTATACTACGAAAAGCCAATTTTTGCTTTATGCCCCGTTCGAATTTTATAAAGATGACGAAAAATGGCGTTTGGAAGGTGAATTAGGGTATTACAAATATTTCTATAATTTTTTTGGTGTCGGCATTGATTCAAAGGAAGAGGACGAAGAAACCTACGAAGTCACCTTTCCTCGAGTTCGTATTGGCATTTTGCGTGAACTGTTTCCACGTTTTTTCGCGGGATTGGCCTACGAATTCGATGCTTTTTACAATCTGAAAATTCAGGAAAGCGGCACTTTAGAGGCTTCTGAGGTTCCAGGTAAACAGGATGGTACGATTTCCAATTTGGGAGTCGTCGCGGTCTACGACACCCGTGACAATGTCTTTTTTCCGACCAAGGGGTTTTATATACAGGGCAATCTATTTACTTCTTCCCAGATTTTGGGATCTAGCTTTAGCTATTCGAAATATGAACTCGATAACCGCTATTATCAAAAGGTAGGTAAAAAGCAGGTGGTGGCCGCCAATCTTTTTCTGGGAAACAGTTCCAAAGGCACACCATTCTACGACCTTTACTATTTAGGATCAAAACGAACGCGGGGCATCAATAACCGCCGTTTTCAGGATAATGCAGAACTCAGCTTGGCTTTGGAATACCGATTTCCCATAGCAGGACGCTTCGGAGCGGCTGTGTTCGGCTCGACCGGTACCGTTGCACCGGATTTAGGCAAAATAGTTAGCTCTGCCTATAAAAATGCCGCTGGCGCCGGCCTGCGCTATATTATCAACAAGAGGGATGGTGTGCGAATCCGTGTTGATTATGGTATCTCGGACGAACGCGGCAACTTTTATTTTACGATCAAGGAAGCGTTCTGACTACAAATTGCGAGCGCAGCGAAGCAATCACAACTCCGTAAAATTATCCAAATCCAGGGTCCAGTCGTAATTTTTGTAGTTGACGTCTATCTTTTTTGTGGTGGGAATGATTTTGTATTCCTTCAGGATATTCTTAACGCCTTTCTTACAACCAAAATCTCCTCGAAACCAGCTGAATAGGGGAGTGGTCTTTACTTCATTTTTATCGGAATCGTACGCTGATACCCGTTTCAAATAGGCCTTTGTTCCTTTATCGAATTGCTCATCAAGTCGATCAGCTTCGTAAATAGCGACCGGGGGACAGTCTTTGGCACCGCAGTTCAGCGCAAAATGAATGTGATAGTTGCGATTATCGACCCGCAGTTTGCGCTCGAATTTATTGGGAAACCATTTTCGTATGAGTCCCCCGCCCAATTCCCATTGGGATTTACGGATAATCCCGTGCTCGATCTTTGCAAACGAAATTAATCTTCCCGCAATGGGAATTTGCTCTTTTTTGAAGAACGTCTGCCTATCTTTATACAAATCTGGATTTTCGGAAAGGATTATTTGTATGTAAGCATTGTAAATATTCGTCCAAAAGGCTAGTTTTTTAGTATCGGTCTTTAGTCCGTTCTCTAGCTCCTCCAATGTCGTACTGTACAATTGGGCCCTGAGTTCGTTGGTGCTTTGCTCGTTGACGATGTTTTTTAGGAATTCTTCCGAAAGGGCATTAAAGTCCGTAATTTTTACATGCTGCTTTTGGCCGTACACATTGCAAAGTACGAAAAAGGCATATAGTGAAGCGGTTAAATATTTAATTTGGGATAGGTTCATCAGTTGTGATTATGCTTTATATCGGTATTAACGTAAAATGGACTATTTAAGTTTGGTCGGAAATTCCCTCCAAACCTTAACGGCTAATTATGTAGATAGTGCGGATCAACCGACATCCATTGCATAGATATTCTTATATTCGCTAATTGATACTTTCTGCTTCAGTAGCATCATTTTATGACAACCATCATTATTCCTGCCCATAACGAAAAGGAAAATTTAAAAGAGTTATTGCCACGATTAACCGAATTTCGTAAAGATTTTAAGATCGAGATTATAGTGGCTCTTTCTTCCAATAACTGCGATGGGTCTGAGACTTTGGCTGCTGAGCATGCCGTCAGATGCATACAATGCAAGAACAAGGGAAGGGCAGTACAAATGAATTCCGCAGCGAACCTGACGAAAGACGGTATTCTGGTTTTTTACATGCGGACGTTACTCCTCCCCAAAATTTTATCTCGGATATGGCTACCGCAATTCAAAAGGGATTCGATGCCGGTTTTTTTTCGTACCATTTCGATAAAAAAAGTGTTGCCCTTCAAATAAACGCTTTTTTCACAGCTAACGATAGTTTTTTTACAGGCGGTGGTGATCAATGTCTTTTCATTAAAAAGGAAGTATTCGATGCTTTGGGCGGTTTTGACGAGAAGCAGGTATTGATGGAGGATTTCGAGTTTTTCAGGAGGATGAAAAAAAATAATGTCCGGTACACCATCATAAAAAATGATCTAATTGTTTCTGCCAGAAAATACAGAAACAATTCGTACATGAGAATAAATTTGGCCAACTTTCTTTTGGTACTACTTTTCAAGGTTGGTTATCCGGCAAAAAAATTAAAATCGTTGCACGATCGACTTATCAAAATGCCCTACCAACAAAACTAGACAACCCGCCTTATGGCCAAAATTATCAATGGAATCCAACAGATAGGTATGGGTACGGCCGATGCCAAAAAGGTTTTTGACTGGTATCAAAAGTATTTGGGTTTCGATATCCTTATTTTTGAAGATGTGGCCCCGGCCAGTCTGATGACCCGATACACGGCAGGTACCGTTCAAAACCGACTTGCACTTTTGGCACTGAACATGGTCGGGGGAGGGGGACTCGAAATATGGCAATTCAAGGATCGCACCCCAAAATCATCCGAACAGTCGCAACAACTAGGAGATTTAGGCATTAACGCCATGAAAATCCGATCGCGCAACATCATTGAAATCCGGGAACACCTGAGCGGGTTATCTCTTAACGATATAACGTCAATCTCTGATGAATCGCATTTTTTCTTTACCGATCCTTGGCGTAACTGGGTGCAGATCGTACAGGAAGAGTATAGTTTTACTTTCAGCAAATTTCTATCCGGGGGCGTGCTAGGGGCTTTGATTGGAGTTTCGAACATGGAAGTGTCCCTGAATTTTTATCAAACATTATTGGGTTACGATAGCATAGAAAGCGACCGTAGTGGAGTTTTTGATGATTTTAAAGATATGCCCGGTGGAAAACGAACTTTTAGACGCGTGCTTTTAAAACACTGCGAACGGCCTATTGGAGGTTTTGGCGAACTTTACGGTCCCTCCCAAATTGAACTGGTACAATCGTTGGACCATAGTTCCCCCCCCATTTTCAAAGACCGAATATGGGGCGATTTGGGGTACATACATCTTTGTTTTGACGTGCGGGATATGGATGCCCTCCGCAATGAGGCCAAAAATTTAGACCATCCGTTTACCGTCGATAGTGCAGACAGTTTTGATATGGGGGATGCCGCTGGCAGATTCGCCTATATCGAAGATCCCGACGGCACCTTAATAGAATTGGTAGAGACCCATAAAGTACCTATTTTTAAACGTTTGGGAATTTATATTGACTTAATAAAAAGACATCCCGAAAAACCGCTGCCCAAATGGTTGGTTAAAATGATGCGGGTACATCGCGTACGCTGATGGAAGAAGCCAAAAATTATTTCGAAGTGATTGACCAAACGATTTTGCAGTATTACCTTTGCTGCAAAATTCGCAAATGATAGCTGGTCAATGTCGAAATCCCTTTTTTCTGCTTTTTTTATTGGTGATTACGCTATTGCCCATCAAAAAAGGCAATGCGCAGTCTTTCACACGTGAGGAATTTAAGGATTCTGTACAGAACCTGCCCTATTTTACCATTCATAAAGATAATTATTTTATCACCGGGGTACCCACCAATACTTCCATTACCAGTAACTCGGCCAATGCCAAGTACCAGATCAGTTTCAAACAATTAATTACGAGAAACGCCTTGCCTTGGGATACCTATCTTTTTGCGACCTACAGCCAAAAAGCCTTTTGGGACGTGTACCAGGAATCTTTTCCCTTTCGGGAAATAAATTTCAACCCCAGTATTGGAGTAGGGAAGGCCATTTTCGATAAAAATGACCGGTTAAAGGGAATTGGATCTATCAACTTCGAACACGAATCGAATGGCAGAGATAGTATATTTTCAAGAAGCTGGAACAGATTGAACGTCGAATATGTTACTAATTTTAATTACAAAATAATCGTCAGGGGAAAGCTTTGGTTGCCATTTGCCTACAAAGAAGGAAATTCGGATATTTTAAACTATAGGGGACTTGGGGAAATTCAACTCTCTTATGAAATGAAACCGAATAAACTCTATTTTGAAGTACTGCTAGGAAAAGGCTTGACCTGGGATACTAAAGGAACATTCCGACCCCGCATTTACTATAACCCCTTTGAGAAAAATGAATCAAACCAATATTTTATGTTGGAATGGTATGTCGGTCAGGCCGAAAGCCTAATGGATTATCAGGCTTTTACGAGCATGGTTCGTATCGGCTATGTCATAAAGAGCAACGAGCTTAATTTTCTCAAAGGCAAATGAATTCGAAATTTTTCCCTCAACAATCAGCACAGATGCATAGACTTTTTGTCCTCATTTTTATCTGCCCTTTATTGTTTGGCTACGGCTTAGCCGCTCAGGAAATTGAAAATACGAACAAGGGGAAGACCAAAGAAATTTCGCATCGCTTTTACATCATCTCCAATGTGGGTAACGTTACTATCTCGGAGGCAAAAGAGATAATCGGGGAAATCAACCGACAATCGCAGGAAGATAGCGATGCGACCCTTTTAATCATTGGGAATATCTTAACCAAAGATGGATTTCCGTCGAAAAATGAAAAACAGGGAAAACCCAAGGCAAGACTTGAAAAACTGATGAAAGCCTGGAATGGTTTCAACGGCGATGTGATTCTGACCCCGGGAGAGAACGAATGGGTGAGGGATGCACCCAAAAGCATTGACGAACTGGAATCTTTTTTGCAAGATAACAGCAAGGCGAAATTCTGGCCCAATGATGGTTGTTCGCTAGAACGGGAGACCATAAACGATGACGTTGTTCTCGAAATGGTCGATTCACAATGGTTTTTGGAAGATTGGGACGACCATCCATATATCAATGAAAAATGTGAACACAAAACCCGGGCTGAGTTTTTGGCGGAATTCAAGGACGATATTAAGGATATCCAGGGAAAAACCGTCGTCGTTGCCGTTTATCAGCCTATAATGAGCAACACAAAAATTTCCGTAATTGATAAGATGGGCGGCTTTACTCCCGATTCTTATCAGAACGATCAAAATAGTTGGTTACGGGGTAGATTGGAGACCATTGCCAGTCAGTTCGAAGATGTCATATTTGTCTCCGGAAAAGACCGTAACCTGCAGTATTTGGAAGATGATGGTATTCCTCAAATCATAAGTGGCGCTATAGGAAAAACCGAAAAAGCCCGGGCCCGGAAAGAAGGACATTTTGCGTCGGTAAAAAACGGCTATGCCAAACTT